>JANNHK010000085.1:0-25555 GCA_031404355.1 Actinomycetes bacterium | reverse complement strand
GGCGGCGGGCGCGCTCATGCTCCTCGGCGCCGACTACCGGGTCGGCGCGGCCGGCGAATTCCGCATCGGGCTCATCGAAACCGAGATCGGCATGGTGCTGCCGCGCTGGGCCGTCGAGATGGCACGCGAGCGCATCTCGATTCGCCACTTCCAACAGGCCACGGTCGGAGCCCGCATGTACGACCCGGCCGCGGCCGCCGACGCCGGGTTCCTCGACGCGGTCGTGGCGCCCGACCAGCTGGCCGATGCCGCGCTCGTGGAGGCGCAGCGGTGGGCGGCCCTGCCCCGGTCCGCCTACCGGGGCCAGGTGCACGTGAACCGCGGCGACCGGCTCGGGCGGCTGGCCGAGGCCATCGGCGAGGATCGCGACCGGTCGTTCAACATCATCTGACCACGCCTTCAGCTGCGTCTGACCGCGAATTCGGGGTACTTCCTGGTAGGTTCGCTCGCTGTTTGGGCTGCTCCCAGGTGAGGGCGCGTGTACGTAGGAATTGTCGTTTGGTTCGTGGTCGTCGCGGGCTTCTTCTGGCTGTTGATACTCCGGCCGCAACAGCGGCGCATGGCCGCGGTCCGCACCCTGCAAGCCGAGCTGCGCGAAGGTGACGAGGTCATGACCACGAGCGGGATCTACGGGACGATCGTCACCCTCGGTGACGACACCCTCGAACTCGAGATCGCTTCGAACACTGTCATCAAGGTCGCCCGGGGCGCTGTCGGTCAGCAGGTGACTGCCGATGGAGAACTGCCCGACGGGGCGACGATCGATCCGGACGAGGGTGCGGAATCGTAGATGAGCGTCCGCAAACAAATCATTGTCTTCGTGACCACGATCGTGGTCATCGTCGGGTGGTTCGCGTACACGCTGGCCGGCGACAACCGGCCCGTGCTCGGACTCGACCTCCAGGGCGGCATCTCCGTCGTGAAGTTCCCCGAGGAGGGCCAGGACCTCTCGACCCTCGACACCGCCACCGACATCATCCGCCGGCGCGTCGACGCCGCCGGAGTGAGCGACCCCGAGGTCTCGCGCCAGGGCAACACGATTGTCGTCAACCTGCCCGGCGTGAAAGACCGCGACCGCGCCCTCGAACTGATCGGCCAGACGGGTGAACTCCGCTTCCGCGAAGTGCTGGGCTGCTTCCCGCCGCCGTCGCAAGGCGGCCAGCTCTGCTCGGTCGAGCCGCCACCCGAAACCCTCGAACCGCTGAACGCGCTGCTTACCGACACGTCGACGCCTACCGACGACACGGTGACGACCGTGCCCGGAGTGACCACGGAGACGACGGTGCCCGCCGCGCCCACCGAGACGGCCGCGCCCGATGCCACCACCGAGACGACCATCGCAGGCGATGCGACCGGCACGCGCATTTCGGCAGAGCCAATTGCAGCGATTCGGCCCGCGCAGGAAGGCGAGACCACCACGACGGTCGCCGACCCCGCGGCGACGACGACTGTCGCCGACGACGCGACGACGACAACCACCGGCGTGACGACGACCACCGTCGCCCCGCCCACGCTCGACATCGTTGACCTCTGCGACACGCTCGTCGAGTCGACGGCCGGTCCCGACACGAACCCGCAGTGGGCGTACGCCCGCGAGGCGGCGGCCGGCTGTTACTACCTCGGACCGACGATCATCACGGGCGCGAGCGTCGGGGGCGCGCAGGGCGAGTACGACGGCTCGCGCAGCATTTACGTCGTGAACGTCGAGTTCAAGAACGACGATTTCATCGACCAGGTCGCGGGTCCCTACGTGGGCAAGGCAATCGCCATCGAGCTCGACGGCGTGGTGCAGTCGGCCCCGGTGATCGGCGAGGGGATCACCACCCGCAACGTCGAGATCACCGGCACCTTCACCGAGGGCGAAGCCAACGACCTCGCCCAACTGTTGCGTTACGGTGCGCTGCCGATCCGGTTCGATCCCGCCGAAGAAACCGTACAGAGCGTGTCGCCGTCACTCGGCAAGGACCAGTTGCAAGCGGGAATCGTCGCCGGTCTCATCGGCCTCGGGCTCGTGATGCTCTACATGATCGTGTACTACCGGCTCCTCGGCCTCGTCGTCTGGGTCGGGCTCGGTCTCACCGGGCTGCTGTTCTTCTCGTTGGTGTCGTTCCTGTCCGCCAACCGCGGCCTGACACTCACCCTGGCGGGCGTGACCGGCCTGATCGTGTCGGTGGGCGTGACCGTCGACTCGTACGTGATCTATTTCGAGCGGCTGAAGGACGAAGTGCGCTCGGGCAAGACGATCCGGTCGTCGCTCGATACCGGGTTCAAGCGCGCATTCAGCACCATCATCGCGGCCGACTTCGTCTCGCTCCTCGGCGCCGCAGTGCTCTACGTGCTCGCCGAAGGCTCGGTACGCGGGTTCGCATTCTTCCTCGGGCTTTCGACGATCATCGACCTCATCATCGCCCGCACCGTCATGTATCCGATGGTGTCGCTCATGGCCCGCCGCCCGCGGCTGGTGCGCATGCGGGGGATCGGTATCGCCGCCGGGCTCGACGTCCCGGAGGTGCGCGTGTGACCGCCACTCAGGCGCCGTCGCCGCAGATTCCCGGCGTGGATCGGCGTCACACCTTCGCCGATCTGTACCACGAACGCACGAACTATCAGTTCATCAAGCACTCACGCCGGTGGTGCATCCTCTCGGCGGTCATGATCCTCGTCAGCTTGGTCGCGTTCTTCGTGCGCGACCTGAACCTCGGCATCGACTTCGAGGGCGGGACCGCGTGGATCGTCGAAGTGGACGACGGTGTCGATGCGAGCGTCTCGGAAGTGCGCGACCTCCTCGAACCGCTCGGCTTCGCCGATTCCAAGATCAGCACGCTGTCCGGCACCGGCAACGAACAGATCCGCGTCCAGGCCGAGGTGCTCGAGGACCCGATCCAGGAGCTCCAGCGGGCCGTTGCCGATGCGACGGGCACCGAGCTGGCCGACGTCCAGTACGACCGCACCGGAGACGGCGGGGCAACGCTGGTCGTGGCGTTGCCGGCCGATTCCGAAGCCACAGCCGACGTGATCACGGCCGCGCTCGTCGAAGTCGGTCATCCCGACGCCGAGACGACGATCGGCGAAGACCAGCGCGCGGTCGTCGTGCTGGGCGACGTACCCGACACCCCGCTCCAGCAGGTAGCCGCCGCGCTGGCCGAGTATGCGGGCGTCGACGTGGATGCGGTCAGCATTACGACGGTCGGCCCCACGTGGGGTGAGCGCGTCACGCGCAAAGCGATCCAGGCCACGCTGGCCTTCTTCCTGTTGCTCGCCGCGTACCTGTCGTTCCGGTTCCAGTGGAAGATGGCGTTCTCGTCGATCGTCGCGGTCGTCCACGACATCATCATCAGCATCGGCGTCTACGCGTTGTTCCAGTTCGAGGTGACGCCCGCGACCGTCACCGCATTCCTGACGATCCTCGGGTTCTCGCTGTACGACACCGTCGTCGTGTTCGACAAGGTCACCGAGAACGAGCGGACTCTGCTGGCGACCGGGCGCTCGACGTACCCGGAGATGGTGAACACATCACTGAACAACGTGCTGATGCGGTCGCTGTCAACGTCGCTTGTCGCGTTGCTGCCCGTGCTGTCGCTCCTCGTCGTCGGATCGTGGATCATGGGTGCCACCGCGCTCGAAGAGTTCGCGATCGCCCTCGCCGTCGGTCTCGCGATCGGCTCCTACTCGTCGATCTTCGTCGCCGCGCCGCTGCTGGCGTGGTGGAAGAACCGCGAGCCCCGCTTTGCCGCACTCCAGGACCGCAGGCAGCGGACGACCCTCGCCGCGTCGTCGGCCGCGACCGGCGTTCCGGTCGTCGACGTCGGCGACGACGTGATCGAGTCCGAACGGCCGGACAAATACGGCGGCGTCCCCGGCCCGCCCGCCGTTCCCCGTACCACGACGCCCCGCCCGCGTCAGCAACGCCGCCGCAAACGCAAGTAGGGCTCGGAACCGCCGGTACCATTGGCGGGTGGACGTCAGCTGGTTGAAGGACCACGTCCGGGACATTCCGGACTATCCGAAGCCGGGCGTCGTGTTCAAGGACATCACGCCGCTCCTGGCCGACCCCGACGCGTTCGCGGCCGCGGTCGACGCGCTCGCCGAACCGTTCGAGGCCGACCACATCGACAAAGTGCTCGGCATCGAGGCCCGCGGGTTCGTGTTCGCGGCGCCGGTCGCGTACCGCCATCGGGCCGGGTTCATCCCGCTGCGCAAAGCGGGGAAGCTCCCGTGGGAGATCGAGCGCGAGGAATACGAACTGGAATACGGCACCGACCTCTTGGAGATCCACAAGGACGCGATCGGGCCGGGAGAGAAGGTGCTCATCGTCGACGACGTGCTCGCGACCGGAGGTACCGCGTCGGCTGCGGTCCGCCTCGTCGAACGCCTCGGCGGTGAAGTGGTCGGTCTCGCGTTCCTGATCGAACTCGGGTTCTTGGGCGGCGCGGCCAAGCTGCCCGACCGCCGCATCCACTCGGTAGTGACGTACCCGTGAAGACGGTGCTTCCGCGGCGGGCGCAGAAGGCGCAGGTCGACTCGGCGTTGGGGCCGCTGCTCGACTCGTACGCGAAGCGCCACCCGCGCGCCGATACGACACTGATCGAGCTGGCGTACGAGGTGGCACGCGACGCGCACAAGGACCAGGTGCGCCGGTCGGGTGACCCGTTCATCGCCCATCCGCTCGGTGTCGCGATGATCCTGGCCGACTTGGGTCTCGACGACGTCACGGTCGCCGCCGCGCTGTTGCACGACGCGGTCGAGGATACGTCGCTGACGCTCGACGACCTGCGGCCCGACTTCGGTGAGGATGTCGCCGCGATCGTCGACGGCGTCACCAAGTTGGAGCGCCTCCAGTTCGACTCGAGGGAGGCCCAGCAGGCCGCCACCATGCGGAAGATGCTGGTGGCGATGGCCAAGGACGTGCGCGTCCTGCTGATCAAGCTCGCCGACCGGCTGCACAACATGCGCACGATCGCGTCGCTGCCCGACTCGAAGCAGCAACGCATCGCGCAGGAGACCATCGACATCTACGCGCCCCTTGCGCACCGGCTCGGTATCGAGGACGTGAAGTGGCAGCTCGAAGACCTCGCGTTCGCGGTGATCCACCCGAAGCGCTACGCCGAGATCGAGCTGATGGTCTCGACCGAGGCGCCCGAACGGGCGCCGTACCTCGAAGAGGTGCTCGAGTCGGTTCGGGCCCGCCTGGCCGAGCTGCACATCGACGCCGAAGTCACCGGGCGGCCGAAGCACTACTGGTCGATCTACGAGAAAATGGTCGTGCGGGGCCGCGAGTTCGAGGAGATCAACGACCTCGTCGGCGTGCGCGTCATCGTCGACTCGGTGAAGGACTGCTACGGCGCGCTCGGCTCCATCCATGCGCTGTGGCGACCGGTGCAGGGCCGGTTCAAGGACTACATCGCGATGCCCAAGTTCAACCTCTACCAGTCGTTGCACACGACGGTGGTGGGGCCGCAGGGCAAGCCGGTCGAGTTCCAGATCCGCACCCAGGAGATGCACCGCCGCGCCCAGTACGGCGTCGCCGCCCACTGGGGGTACAAGGAACAGGGCAACCCCACCGAGGACCTCGTGTGGTTGCAGCGCCTTGTCGACTGGCAGCAGGAGACGAACGACCCGAACGAGTTCATGGCGAGCCTGAAGATCGACCTCGAGCAGGACGAGGTGTTCGTCTTCACGCCGAAGGGCCGTGTCATCACGCTGCAGACGGGCGCCACCCCCGTCGACTTCGCGTACGCCATTCACACCGATGTCGGGCACCGGTGTATCGGCGCGCGGGTCAACGGCCGGCTGGTTCCGCTCGATTCCTCACTCCAGTCCGGCGACGCGTGTGAGATCTTCACCAGCAAGGTCGAAGGGGCCGGTCCGAGCCGCGACTGGTTCCAGTTCGTCCGCACCCCGAGGGCCCGATCGAAGATCCGCCAATGGTTCTCGCGGGAGCGGCGCGTCGACGCGATCGACGGCGGGCGCGACGAGCTCACGAAAGCGATGCGCCGCGAGGGCCTGCCGGTGCAGAAGCTGGCGAACTCGCCGGTGCTCGTCGAAGTGGCCGAGAGCCTCAACTACACCGACCTCGAAGCGCTGCACGCGGCGCTCGGCGAGGGCCACGTCTCGGCCAAGGCGGTCGTCCAGCGCATCCAGCGTGAGTTGCGCGGCGGCGAGGAACAGATCCCGGTCACGGCCCGCAAGCCGTCACGGGCCGGTAGCCGCCGCACTGCGAGTGCGGGCGTGCACGTCGAGGGTCTCGACGACGTCATGGTCCGGCTGTCGCGCTGCTGCACTCCGGTGCCCGGCGACGAGATCATGGGGTTCGTCACGCGCGGGCGCGGTGTGTCGGTGCACCGGGCCGACTGCGCCAACGCGCTCAGCCTGCGCAGCCAGGCCGACCGGGTGATCGAAGTCGAGTGGGACAACGACACTCCCGCGAGTTACGTCGTGAGCGTCGATGTCGAGGCACTCGACCGCTCTCGGCTGTTGCGTGACGTCGCCGACGTGCTTTCGGACCACCACGTGAACATCCTCGCCTGCAGCTCGCAGACCCAACCCGACCGCATTGCCCGATTCCGGTTCGACTTCGAGTTGGCCGACCCCGGCCACCTCGACTCGATCCTCGCGGCGATCAAGCGGGTCGGGTCGGTGTACGACGCCGCCCGCGTCCTTCCTGGTCACAGCTAACCAAACCTTCACCGGTCCCTCGCGCCTTCTTGTTCAGGTTCGGGCGAGTTTGGGTCGATCACTGATCGGAGTCCCGACCGGTGGAGAGACCAGATGGCGCAGCGCGGCGTGCGCGCACCCGAAGACGAAGGTGGCTTCACGATCATCGAGATCGTCGTCGCGCTCGCGCTCGTCGCCGTGGTGTCGGTCGGCTTCATGGCCTCGGTCAGCCTCGGGTTCCGCACCATCGCCGTTGCCCGCCAACGCACGACGGCGTCGGAACTCGCGTCGGGCCGGCTCGAGCACCTGCGCAACATCCCCTACGAGTACGTCGCCCTCTCGACGGCGCCGGTACACGACGCCGACGACGAGCACCCCGACTACTGGGTTTCGGCGGATGGGACGTCCTACGACGTCACCGGTACCGGCATGTGGGAGACGCTCATCGTCGACACGATCAACGGTGACGTCCTCCAGGTCGAGGACCCGATCCAGGTCGGCTCGACGGTCATGGAGATCTACCAGTACGCGACGTGGGTCGACGACCCGGCCATCGCCGGGATCCAGGACTATCGCCGGGTCACGGTCGTCGTGGTGTACAAGGCGCCTGCCGCCAATGGCGTCAACAAGATCGTGCGCAGCGCGTCGTTGTTCACGGACGGCACTGTGACCATCGGCGGCTCGACGACGACGACGGTGGGTGGGGCGACCACGACCACGACTGCTCCCGCGGCCACGACGACGACCGCGCCGGCCGCGACCACGACGACCACGGTGCCGGGGCCGTGCTCCGGCGACGTGACCGCGCCGGCCGGGTCATTCACGATCGGCACGTCGGGCGCGAGCGAGGACGGCTTCACGGCGACCGCCAACGTGACGCTCGTACCCTCGTTCACCGACCTCTGCACGCCGATCGTCGCCAACTTCTCGAACGACGGCGTCACCTACGGCGCCGACGTCGTGTACGACCCGACGAGCCCGCAAGTGTCGTGGTCGCTCGCCGGCGGGAGCGGGCTGAAGACCGTGTACGCCCTGGTCCGCGACGGGGTCGGGAACCAGGTCGCGCTCACTCCGCAGTCGATCACGCTCGACGCGACCGCGCCGTCGGTACCCGCGACGGTGACTCGAACGGCGTCGTGCGCGGGTTCGACCCGCACTGTCACGATTTCGTGGTCGGCGTCGACCGACGCGGAGGGCAACCTCCGCGGCTACCGGGTGTACCGGAGCACCGACGGCTCGACCTGGCCCGAACTGACGCCACCGGTAGCGGTGCCGTACAAGATCGACTCGCACGCGAAGACGCTGAACAGCGTCCGGTACTACGTCGTCGCGTACGACAAGGCGGGCAACGTCTCGGCGGCGGCCCCGGATCCGGTCATCTCGCTCGCGAAGAACCAGTGCAGCTGAGAACGCGATGAACCGCAGGGCACGCCGCGACGAGGAAGGGTTCACCGTCATCGAGGTCGTCATCGCGATGATGCTGCTGAGCCTCGTCATGGCGCTCATCTTCAGCTCGCTGTGGCAGACCCAGCGGTCGGAGGCGTACTCGCGGGGCCGCACGGAGGCGCTCGACGACATGCGCCAGACGATGAACCGGATGACCAAGGACCTTCGTCAGGTGTCGAGCATCAGCGGGACCCCGACCGCGAGCAGCCTCGACGTGATGACCTACGTGGACGGCACGTTGACCCGAGTCGTGTACCAGGTGACGGGGGACGAGCTCACGCGTCAGGTGGGCGCGGGCACCGCGACGACGATGCAAGTCGATCTCACAACACCTGACCTCTTCACGTACACGCCCGACGCGACCGCACCGAACATTCTCACGATCGTCCTGTCGGTCCGCCCGGCGAACCTTCCCGAGACGACGCTGATACTCGAGTCCGAGGTGGAATTCCGAAATGGATAGTCGACTGCTTCTTGGCCGGCGAGCCGACGAACGCGGCGTGGCGATGATGATGACGGTCATGGTCATCCTGATCTCGGCCGGTCTGGCGGCGGTTGTGCTGATGCAGGGATCGAACACCGAGCGCGACAGCGGCCGCGGCGCGAACTGGAACGACGCGCTCCAGGT
Organism: Actinomycetes bacterium; assembly: GCA_031404355.1. GTDB lineage: Bacteria > Actinomycetota > Acidimicrobiia > IMCC26256 > PALSA-610 > JANNHK01. The sequence continues at coordinate 16,827 of JANNHK010000085.1, read as the reverse complement.
CGCGGAGGCCGGTGTCGAACACGCAATCGCGCTGCTCGAAGCCGGCGACGGTGTCGCCCCGGCACCCTTCACCGGCGAATCGGGCGACGGTGAGTATGCGATCACCGTCACGGCGCTCGGCCGCAACCGCTACCAGATCGACAGCATCGGTACCGTCGGCACGGGTGCGGGGTTGGTCTCCGAGCGCGAGGTGCGCGTGATCATGGCGCCGCCGAGATCGTTCCTGTATGCCCTGTTCTCGCTGACAGACATCGACACCAAGAACAACGACATCGTCAACGGCGACATTTGGGCGAACGGGAGTGTCACGGTCGACAACAACGACGACCTGAACGGAAGCATCACTGCCGCGACCGGTTACGTGACCATGGCCAACGGTTCCAGCATCGACGGTGATGTCGCGACCGGCGGCTACAACGGCTCCGGCAATGCCATGGAGCTGACAACCGTCACCGGCAGCGTGCGCGCCGGTTCGACGTCGCCCGGCTGCGCCGACGACCCTGGTCACACGAACTACAAGATCAGCGGTGGGACTGTCGGTGGCTCGGCGACGGCGTGGGGAACGATCACGTCGACTGCGGCGAGCGTGAGCGCGCTCACGTGCACGGCCGCGCCGGCGACCAAGCCGATCCCGACGTACACCTACAACGCCCTGAACTACTCCCCGGCTCCGACGGAATTCGCGTCGCCGGCCGCATTCAACGCGTACGTCGCCGTGCACAAGAACAACATGTCCGGTACGTTCTACGTGACCGGGGGCGGGCAGAACGACGCGATCGACATCACCGGCATCAAGGTCTCGGGCGATCTCACCATCGTCGCCGTCAACGCACCGATCACGGCCGATAACGGCTCGGCCGACGTCACGGCCGCCAACAACAACGACAAGCTCTTGGTGCTCATCTCGTACTACCAGCCGCCGGCCAACGTCGCGTGCGCGACCAACGGCGGGAACCCCGGCGACTGCGCGATCGGGATCAAGAATAACTTCTCGGTCGCAAACAACACGGCCACGCTCGTCTACGCGCCGAACGGGCCGGTGGCGTTCAAGAACAACGCCGACTTTTCGGGCGCGGTCTACGCCAACAACATCGTCATGAAGAACAACCAGACCACAACCTACGACTCCCGGGTCGAGCAAGTGGTCGGGTTCGGTCCGGTTACCCTCGAACGGGAGAGCTGGGTGGAGTTGTAGCCCGGGCCATTCACCTTCTGTGACTCAAGTCACGTCCGGCTGAATGCCGATACCTCCCACGATGAGCGCGCAGTCCGGCGACTGAGCGCGGCAATAGGGGGGTGTCAACCGGTCATGTCGAGGCTCGTACGGCGTTTCGTCGCGACTCGCGACGAGCAGGGGATGACACTCCTGGAGCTGGTGATCGCGATGGCGATCTTCGGCGTGATGATGCTCGGCGTTGCGGCGACGATCGGCAGCGGCCTCGCGCTGACCCGCACCAACAGACACCGTTCGATCGCCGCGAACCTCGCCGCCCAGGAGATGGACTCGGTCCGCTCCGATGACTTCGGCGACGTCGCGGCCGGTACCCAGACCGTCGACGTCGACGGCATCTCCTACACGGTCATTCGCGAAGTCACGTGGGTGGCGACCAGCGCGACGTCCGGACCGTGCGACGGCACCGACGGTTCGCCCGAACTGCTGCGCGTGCGCGTCAGCGTCATGTGGCCGGACATGGGCGGTGTCAAGCCCGTCGTCTCCGACACGACCCTCACGCCGCCGGTCGGCGCGTACGACCCGAACACCGGCCACATCGGGGTGAAGGTCCTCGATCGCGACGCGGGACCGTCGTTCCTCGTCCCCGTGACTGCGAGCGGGCCGATCACGCAGAGCACGACGACCAACAGCGACGGCTGCGCGTTCTTCGGGTACCTCCCGGCCGGTACGTACACCGTGACGCTCAACGGCGCCGGTTTCGTCGACCGCCAGTCGAACGTGGCGCCCGCACAGACGCTCGGCGTCACCGTCGGCAACGTCAGCTCGGTCCAGTTCGACTACGACGAGGCCGCGACCCTGACCCTCACCCCGCTCTCGTCGTTCCTGTACCCCGTACCCAACGACGTGTCGCTCACCATCGCGAACGAGAACCTCGTCCCGGCCAAGACCAAGGTGTACACGGGTACCGGTACGCCCCGCTCGATCACCGACATGTTCCCGTTCCTCGACGGCTACCAGGCGTGGACCGGCAAGTGCGCCGACGCCGACCCCGAAGGCGTGATGCTCGACGGTGACGGGCTCCAGATCGGTGACTACTGGCCGGGAGCGGTCCGTGAACCGAGCCTCGCGGTGACCGCCGGCGCCGCGACGGTCGCCGACGTGCACATGCACGACGCGCAGATCCACGCGCAGAACTCGTTGGGTGTGGCGCTCGTCGGCGTGCCGCTCGTCGCGACGCACGCGGCCGACAGCTCGTGCGCCGGTGGCGAAGTGCTGCAGCTCGGCCTCACGGACGCGGGCGGCAACCTGAACATCGCGATCCCGTTCGGGACATGGACGATCTCGGTCGACGGCTTCGCACCGTTCGCCAGCTGGGCGACCGTCGTCATCGACCCCCGCGGCCACGCCGCGGTCCCGCACACGGCGGTTGCCCTGTGACGTGGCTCGTGCGCCGACTCAAGGCGAAGCGGTCCGAGGCCGGCATCACGGTCGCCGAGCTGACGGTGACGACCGCGATTCTCAGCCTGGTCATGGTGACGATCTACGGGACGTTCATGAGTGCGAGTGACACCATCTCGGGTACGAACGAGCGCTTGCGCAACCTCGACGAGGCGCGCACACTCGTGGCGGTATCCTCGAAGGACGTGCGCACGGCCGTGCGGTTGTCGGCCGGGACGTCGCCGTTCCTCACTGCCGACGACGACGAAGCGACCTTCTACGCCAACCTCGACACGACCGACGCGCCGAAGAAGGTCCGGATCCACGTCGACACGTCGGACCGCCTGATCGAGGAGGTCTGGACCGCCGACGCGAGTTCGTCGGCCCCGAACTACACCTACACGGGCGTTGCCAAAATCCGGCTCGTCGGCCGGTACGTCGCCAACACGACGGCGGAGCCGATCTTCACGTACTACGACGACGACGGCAACGTCTTGGGCCCGTATCCCCTCGATGCGACCGACCGGCTCGCGATCAAGTCGGTTGGCATCGAGCTGAAAGTGAAGCGGACGACGACCTACAACGACAAAGCGACGACGGTGGTCAACCGAGTGCGGTTGCCGAACCTCGACTACAACGCGGTGGCAGGATGATGCGACGCTCGAACGACGAGGGCGGTTTCGCCCTCATCACTGTCATTCTCAGCACGATGGTGGTGACGATTCTCGCTACCGCGGTGGTGGCGTACGCGGAGGGATCACAGAACATCTCTCGTCATGACCAGGACTGGAACGGCTCGCTCGCGGCGGCGGAGGCCGGCATCGACGACTACCTGTTCCGCCTGAACCAGAACGCGAACTACTGGCAGTACGGGCCGGGAAACCTGCCACCGGACGGCAACCAGGCCTTTACGGCGTGGGCGCCGGTGTCGGGGGGTAGCACCGAGTCCGAGTACCAGTACACCGTGGACGCGGCGACGCTCGGAAGCGACGGCCGCATCAAGATCACGTCGACCGGGCGAGTGCGCGACGGCGAACGCACGGTGCACGCCACGTTGCGACGCCGCAGCTTCCTTGACTACCTCTACTTCACCGACTACGAGACGAAGGATCCCGCGTCGTACACGGGCTCTCCGTTCACGGCCGCGCGAGCCCAGACCTATTGCGCCCGGTACTACTACGGCGGTATCAACGTGCAGCGCGACGTCAACGGCCGGACCGATTACACGGGTGATAGCGACGCGAGCAACTCGTACTGCACTGAAATCAGCTTCATCACGGCCGACAACATCAACGGGCCGATGCACACCAATGACGCGTTCCTCATCTGCGGCAGTCCGAACTTCGACGGCGACACGTCGACGAGTTGGGACGGTACCGGAGGGACGGGCTCCCTCTACCGCGCGAACAGCTCATGTACGGGCAACAGCCCCGACTTCGCCAACCCCGGTGATCCGACGGAGGCGGTTCCGTTGACGATGCCGCCGAGTAACTCCGTTATTCGGGCCGAGACGGCCGCAGGCCTCGGTGGCTGCCTGTACACGGGTCCGACCCGGATCCGGCTGCGGTCGAACGGGACGATGGACGTGAAGAGTCCCTTCTCGAAGGTCACGAACAACAGTCCGTGCCCGACGAACGGGAACGGCGCGCTGCCGAGCAACGGTGTCGTCTACGTCCAGAACGTGCCGTCGGTGACCACCGACCCGAACTACACCGCCGGCTGCCCGTACAACGTGAACAGCCGGGCGCACCCCCTCGGCTTCCCGATCCCGAGCGACTTGAACACGTACGTGTGCCGCAGCGGCGACGTGTTCCTCGAGGGGACCCTCGACGGCCAGCTCACGATCGCGTCGGAGAACAACGTCGTCGTCACCTGGGACACGACGTACGACGACGGTGTCGCGGGTGACGACCTCCTCGGCCTGGTCGCGAACAACTACGTCGAGGTGTACCACCCGATTTCGTGCAACAACGCCAACGACTCGGCGTGCGACCTCGTGGCCAAGGTTCCCGCCGGCTCGAAGTTCTCGGGTGAGAGCGACAAGACGGACCAATTCGAAGACGCTGACATCTACGCCGCGATCCTTTCGGTGAACCACTCCTTCTGGGTGCAGAAGTACAACGTCGGAAAGGCTTCGAACCTGGATGACCTGAACGTCGTCGGTGCGATCTCACAGCGGTACCGAGGCCCGGTGGGCACGACGTCGGGCGGGTCGCAGTACACGGGCTACTCCAAGGACTACACGTACGACCAGCGGCTCCAGTACCTGTCGCCGCCGAAGTTCCTCGACCCGGTCTCCGCGGCGTGGACGGTCGCGACCTGGGCGGAGCTGAACAACTAACCCGTCACCGTGCGGACGCAGGGAGCTGCCCGCTAGCCGAAGGCCTCGACGCGGCGATCGGGGAGCCATGGTCGTGTAGAACACCCCGGTAGCATCGGGGGCCATGTCCGGCGACCGTGATGCGTTCCGCGCGCCGATAGGTACGCGCGACGTCCTGGCGCCGGAATCCGATCGGTGGCAGGCACTTGTCGCCGCGTTCGCGGGCCGTGCGAACCGGGCCGGTTTCGGCATGCTCGTCACGCCCGTGTTCGAGAACATCGAAGTCGTACAGAAGCTCGGCAGCACGTCCGACGTCGTGCGCAAGGAGCTGTACGACTTCGAAGACAAGGGCGGCCGCCGCCTGGCGCTGCGAGCCGACGGTACGGCCTCGGTAGCGCGGGCGTTCGTGCAGCACCGGCCGGTGTTGCCGTGGAAGGTCTGGTACGTCGCGCCCAACTTCCGCTACGAACGCCCGCAGAAGGGTCGGTACCGCCAGCACTGGCAGGTCGGGGTCGAGGTGCTGGGGGTCGAGGACCCGAGTGTCGACGTCGAGGTGATCGCGCTCGCGTCGGGGTTCTTCCGGGAACTCGGGCTCGAGCGCTTTCGCCTGTCGGTGAACTCGATGGGCGACGCCGAGAGCCGGGTCGCGTACCGCGATGTGCTCGTGTCGTACTGGCGCGACAACGCGTCCGCGCTCGGCGACGAGCTCGAACGGGCCGAGGCGAACCCGCTGCGCATTCTCGACTCGAAGCGCACCGACTGGGCCGATCTCATCGAGCAGGCGCCGAAGATCGCGGACTACCTGACTCCCGTGTCGGCCGACCAGTTCGCGCAGGTGCGGGCCGGGTTGCAGGCATTGGGGATCGACTTCGACGTCAACCCGCGGCTCGTCCGCGGGCTCGACTACTACACGGGCACGACGTTCGAGTTCGCGAGCGACGCGCTCGACGCCGCGCAGAACGGGATCTGCGGAGGTGGGCGCTACGACCGACTCGCAGAAGATATGGGCGGTCCGGCAACGCCGGGTATCGGCTTCGGTATCGGCATCGAGCGGGTGTTGATTGCCTGCGACGCCGAGGGTGCGTTCCCCCCGCGTAGCGGTGGCCTCGACGCGTTCGTGGTCGACCTCGTCGGTGGTACCGAACCGCTTGTCCTCGTCGAGGAGTTGCGATCGGCCGGGCTGGCGGTCGACCGGGCCTACGGCGGGCGGGCGATGAAGCGGCAGTTCGCCGCGGCCGACAAGTCGGGTGCCCGGTATGGCGTGATCCTCGGGGCCAAGGAACTCGACGCCGGGCTCGTGGGGGTCAAGGACCTCCAGAGCGGCGAACAGGTGGAAGTACCGCGCCGCGAAGTCGCCGCGTGGTTGCGATCGAGGAAGGACGACACGTCGCGATGATGCGAACCCATACCGCCGGAGAACTGCGCGCGTCCGATGTCGGCGCGACCGTCGCGGTGTGTGGTTGGGTCGCGAATCGGCGCGACCACGGCGGTGTCGTGTTCCTCGACATCCGCGATCACACTGGCGTCGTACAGGTGGTCATCGACCCCGAAGCTGCGGGGCTCGACGTCGCCAAACGGGTGCGCAGCGAGTGGGTGCTGCGCGTCGAAGGTGCCGTCCGCGCCCGTCCCGCGGGTACGGTCAACACCGACATGCCGACGGGCGAGATCGAGGTCGACGCCCGGACGATCGAGGTGTTGAACGAGTCGGAGCCGCCGCCGTTCCCGCTCGACGACCGCGTCGAGGTCGACGAAGTGCTGCGGCTCCGCCACCGCTATCTCGACCTGCGCCGAGACTCCATGCAACGCAACCTGCGCATGCGCTCGGCCGTCAACGCCGCGATGCGCGCCGCCATGACCGACCAGGGTTTCGTCGAGGTCGAAACGCCGTTGCTGATCGCGTCGACGCCCGAAGGCTCGCGCGACTTCGTCGTCCCGTCACGCCTCAACCCTGGTGAGTTCTACGCGCTCCCGCAGAGCCCGCAGTTGTTGAAACAGCTGCTCATGGTCGGCGGGCTCGACCGCTACTTTCAGATCGCGCGGTGCCTGCGCGACGAGGACCTGCGCGCCGACCGGCAGTTCGAGTTCTCGCAGCTCGACATCGAGATGACGTTCGCCGACCAGGAAGACGTGCTCGACGCGGTCACCCACGCCGTGCTCGCGGCCGCGGAAGCGGTGCGCCCGGGCGAGGCGGCGGCGGCGATCCCGCGGATGACGTGGCACGAGGGCATGGAGCGATTCGGGTCGGACAAGCCCGATACGCGCTTCGGGCTCGAGCTCGTCGAACTCACCGAGGTGTTCGCGACGACGGAGTTCCGCGCGTTCGCCGGTGTCGAAGCGGTAAAGGGCGTCCGCGTCCCCGAGGGGGGCGACACCTCACGCTCGCAGCTCGACGCGCTCACCGACCGGGCCAAGTCACTCGGTGCCCCCGGCCTCGTGTGGATGCGGGTGCGTGACGGTGGCACCCTCGAATCGCCCGTCGCGAAGTTCCTGTCCGAAGCGGAGCAGATCGGTGTCGTCGACGCGCTCGGCGCGAAAGCCGGCGACCTGGTGCTTATCGCGGCCGGAGCCCGTTCGATGGTGTGGCACGTGCTCGGCCAGCTCCGGCTCGCCCTCGGCCGCCCGCCGATCGGTGAAGGCCTCGCGTTTCTCTGGATCACCGACTTCCCGCTCTTCGAGGGCGTCGCCGACGACGGCCGCCCAATCGCCGCGCACCACCCGTTCTGCGCGCCGCACCCCGACGACGTCGGCCTCATGGATACCGACCCGCTCGCGGTGCGCTCGCAGAGCTACGACCTCGTCCTCAACGGGTGGGAGCTGGGCTCGGGCAGCGTGCGTATCTGGCGGCCCGAGATGCAGCAAAAGGTCTTCTCGTTGCTCGGACTCGATCCCGAAGTCGCGCAGGCGCGGTTCGGGTTCTTACTCGACGCGTTCCGTTACGGCGCGCCACCGCACGCGGGCTTCGCCGTCGGGGTCGATCGGTTCGTCGCGATCCTCGCGGGCGAGGAGAACATCCGCGAAGTGATCGCGTTCCCGAAGACACAGTCGGGTCAGGACCCGCTCACCAACGCGCCGAGCCCGCTGGACGACAAGCAGCTCAAGGAACTCGGGTTGAAGGTTGCAACGCCGCCCGCGGACAAGAAGCCATAGTGTCCCGGGCGTGGCACGCGAACCCGATCTGTTTGCCGCGGCCGTAGAGGGCCGCCTCGAACGGAAGGCGTCGCTCGCGGCGCGGTTGCGGCCGCGGACGCTCGACGAGGTTGTCGGCCAGCAGCACTTGCTCGGGCCGGGCAAGCCGTTGCGGGTGCTCATCGAGTCGGACCGGCTGTCGTCGCTCATCCTGTGGGGGCCGCCGGGTACGGGCAAGACGACGATCGCACGGTTGATCGCGGGCGCGACGGAGAAGGCGTTCGAGACGCTCTCGGCGGTCGCCGCTGGGGTGAAGGACGTGCGCGAGATCGCGGAGCGGGCCCGCAACCGGTTGGGAGAGCGGGGCCAACGCACGATCCTGTTCCTCGACGAGGTGCACCGGTTCAACCGTGCCCAGCAAGACGTACTGCTGCCGCACGTCGAGGAAGGCCTGCTCGTGTTCGTCGGGGCGACGACGGAGAACCCGTTCTTCGCGCTTACGGGCCCGCTGCTCTCGCGTTCGACACTGTTCCGCCTCGAGCCGCTTCCGAACGCCGAGCTGCTCGCCCTCGTCGAGCGCGCCCTGACCGATGTCGAACGCGGACTCGGCGACGAACCCGCGAAGATCGAAGACGACGCGGCCGAACACCTCGCCGACCGCTGCGAAGGTGACGCCCGCCACCTCCTGACGGTGCTGGAAGTCGCGCACGCCCTCACAGTGTGCGGACGCAGTGAAGGCCCGCCGGCCGAAGGCCCCTCGGCCGGGAGCGAAGGGAGCCATGAGCGCCAGAGCGGACGCGATCTGATCACGCTCGGCGACGCCGAGGCCGCGCTCGCGTTGCGGAGCGTCCGTTACGGCGATGACGAGCACTACGACGTGGTGTCCGCGTTCATCAAGTCGCTGCGCGGGTCCGACCCCGACGCGGGCGTGTACTGGCTGGCGCGCATGCTCGAAGCGGGCGAGGATCCCCGGTTCATCGCCCGGCGCATGATCATCCTCGCTTCCGAAGACATCGGCATGGCCGATTCGAACGCGCTGCTCGTGGCCGACGCGGCCGCCCGGGCGGTCGAGTTCGTCGGCATGCCCGAGGCGCGGCACAACCTGGCCCACGCCGTCATCTACCTGGCGCTCGCGCCGAAGTCGAACACGGCCGCTTCGGCGATCTGGCTGGCCACGGAGTTCGTGCAGCACCGCCGGGTGGGTCCCGTTCCCATGCACCTGCGTGACGCGCACTACCGCGGGGCCAAGGTTCTCGGGCACGGCGAGGGGTACGTCTATCCTCACGCCGACCCGGCCGGGTGGGTGCCCCAGGAGCACCTCCCGCCCGAGGTGGCGGGGGAGCAGTTCTACCGACCCGGGCCCCGCGACAGGGGTGTGGGCGACCGGGGTGCGGACCGACAAGGGGAGACGATCGATGGAGACGAGTGACGTCGTGGCCGTGGTTGCGGCCACTGTGGTCGCGATCCTGAGCGGCGCGCTCGTCTTCTCGTTGCTCGCGCTCGCACGAACGCTGCGGACGTTGCGGGAGACGGTCGACGCGCTGCGCACCGAGACCGTCGAGTTGCTCGATGCCGCGGCGCAAGCGGTCCACGACGCGACCGTCGAAGTCGACCGCGTCGACCGCCTCGTCAGCTCCGCCGAGCGCATCGACGGCGCCGTCGACTCCGCCTACCGCAAGTTGTCGTCACCGATGGTCAAGGCGATGGCATTCAGTACCGGCGTCTCGCGCGCCGCGCACCGCCTGCGGGAGGGCGAGTCACCGACCGAGGAACGCCGCCGCCGCCGATCGAAGGCCTCCTGATGATCAAGCGTCTGTTTTGGCTAATCGTCGGATTTCTGCTCGGGCTCGGGTCCTCGTGGGTGGTCATGCGCAGGGTGCGGCGGGTCGCCGAGCGGTACGTCCCGACCGAGGTCGTCGATCGCTGGGGCGGCACAATGCGGGCCGCCGTAGAAGAGGGCCGGACGGCCATGCGCAGCCGGGAGGCCGAGCTGAAAGCGACGGCCGCGCGGGGTGTCCGGCAGTAGCCTGAATTCATGCCGGACCGCCCTACGACCGCCGACGAACTGCGACGCGCCTACGTCGATTTCTTCGCGGCCCGGGGGCACACGCACGTGCCCTCGTTCAGCGTGATTCCGGTCGACAAGACCCTGCTGTTCACCGTGGCGGGCATGGTGCCGTTCAAGGGCTACTTCACCGGCGACGAGACACCGCCGTTCGCGCGGGCGGTGTCGATACAGAAGTGTGTGCGGGCCGGCGGCAAGCACAACGACCTCGACGACATCGGCCGCACGAACCGCCACTTCTCGTTCTTCGAGATGATGGGCAACTTCAGCTTCGGCGACTACTTCAAGCCCGAAGCCATCCGGTTCTTGTGGGACTTCGTCGCCGGCGTGCTGCAAGCCGACACGAGCCGGCTGTGGATCACGGTCCACGAGGAAGACGACGACGCCGAACGCATCTGGCGCGACGACATCGGCATCCCGGCCGACCGCATCCAACGGCTGGGCGACGACAACTGGTGGAGCATGGGCGACACGGGACCGTGTGGTCCGTCGTCGGAGATGTTCTGGGACCTCGGCCGCGACCACGGCCCGGACGGCGGGCCCGCGACCGACAGCGACCGCTACATCGAGCTCGGGAACATCGTGTTCATGACGTTCGACCAGCGCGACGCCGAGACGCGCGTGCCGCTGCCGAAACCCAGCATCGACTTCGGCGGCGGGCTCGAACGGACCCTGATGATGCTCCAGGACACGACGTCGATCTTCGACATCGACGTGTTCCGGCCGCTCATTGCCGCGGCCGAGACCGAGACCGGTGTGCGCTACGGCGAAGGCGGCGAGCGCGACGTGTCGCTGCGCATCCTCGGCGAGCACGCGCGCACCATGACCTTCATGGTCAGCGACGGCGTGCGGCCGTCGAACCAGGAGCGCGGCTACGTGCTGCGCCGCATCATCCGCCGGGCCGTGCGCCACGCGTACCTGTTGGGCGGGCGCGACATCGTCACTCCGGCGTTGGTCGACGCCACGATCGCGAGCATGGGGAACGCGTATCCCGAGATCGTTGCGAACCACGACGTGATCTCGACCATCGTCCGCCGCGAAGAAGAGGCGTTCCGCGCCACGTTGCAACGCGGCGTCGACATGCTCGACGACCTCGTGGCCAAGGGCGACATCAGCGGCGAAGACGCCTTCTTCCTGCACGACACGTTGGGGTTCCCGGTCGATCTCACCCGCGAGATCGCGGGGGAGCGCGGGCGCGCGGTCGACCTCGACGGGTTCGAAGCGCGCATGCGCGAGCAACGCGATCGGGGCCGCGCCGCGATCGACGCTTCGACGGTGAAGGGCGGTCCGGTCGAGCTGTACCGCGCACTCATCGACGAGTACGGACCCACCGAGTTCACCGGGCGCGACGAGGCCGAGAGCACGGCGAAGGTGCTGGCTGTCATCGCCAACGGTGACGCCGTCGACGTCGTACTCGACCGCACCCCGTTCTACGCGGAGTCGGGCGGCCAAGTCGGCGACACGGGCACCATCACACTTTCGTCCGGCACGAGTACGGCGGGCGCGGTGCTCGACGTGAGCGACACGCAGTACGGCCTGCCCGGTGCGCTCGTCGTGCACCAGGCGACGGTCCGCGAAGGTGCGATCGGCGAGGGCGACGAAGTCGTCGCCGCGATCGACACCCACCGGCGCGACCGCATCCGCCGCAACCACACCGCCACCCATGTCCTGCACTGGGCGCTGCGCGAGGTGCTCGGCCCGCATGTGCAGCAAGCCGGATCACACGTCGATCCCGAGCGCTTGCGGTTCGACTTCAGCCACCACGAACCGGTCACCCAGGAGCAAATCACTGAAATCGAACGCCGCGCCAACGAGCTTGTCATCGCGGATCTACCGGTGCGGCACTACGAAACCAGCAAAGCCGAGGCCGAACAAGCGGGCGCGATCGCGTTCTTCGGAGAGAAGTACGGCGAGCTCGTGCGGGTGCTCGAGGCCGGGCCCTCAGTCGAGTTGTGCGGAGGCACGCACGTGTCGGCATTGGGGTTCATCGGACCGGTCAAAATCGTCAGCGAAGGTTCGATAGGTTCGAACCTCCGCCGCATCGAAGCCATGACCGGCCACGGTGCGTTCGAATACATCGAGTTCGAGGAACACTTGCTACGGCGCGCCGGGGAAATGTTGCGGGCGACGCCGAAGGAGGTGCCCGACAAGGTGGAGCGCCTCGTCGAGCAGAACCGCGCCCTCCAAGACGAGATCAAACGGCTGAAGGCGAAGGAAGCGGCCGCGGCTGTCGGCGATCTTGCCGCGCTCGCGCACGGGGGTGTGCTCGTCGCACGCCACGATGGGCTCGGCACCAACGAACTCAAGCAACTCGCGGTCGAGACACTGCGCACGATGGGCAGCGGTCTGGTCGCGCTCGTCGGTGCCGGCGACGGGAAACCTGCGTTCGCGGTCACGGTCAGCAAGGACCTTATCGAGCGGGGCGCGTCCGCGAAGGACATTGCGGGGTTCGCCGCTCATCTGCTCGGGGGCGGCGCAGGCGGTGGCGCGGAAAGCGCGTTCGGCGGCGGCAAGAACGTCGGCGGGATCGACGCCGCCCTCGACGCACTTCGGGAGCAGGCAGACGCGTGGAGGCAGTGACCGCGCGGACCGGTCGCGTCCTCGGCGTCGATCTCGGAGCCCGCCGCATCGGCTTGGCGCTCTCCGATCCCCGTCGCGTCGTCGCGTCACCCCACGAAGTACTGACGCGCGCGAAGGACGCCGACACTGACCACCGCGCGATCGTCGCCCTGGCCCGCGAGGAAGGCGCCGAGACGATCGTCGTCGGGCTGCCGCTCTCACTCTCCGGCGAGGACGGGCCCGCCGCGGTCGCAGCACGCGCCGAGGTCGAATCCCTGCGCCTGGTCGCCGGTGCCGACATCGAGGTGGTGCTGCACGACGAGCGGTTCACGACGGTCGTCGCCGAGCGCGCACTGATCGAAGCCAACATGCGCCGCGACGCGCGCCGGCGCGTCGTCGACAAGGTCGCGGCGGCGGTCATGCTCCAGTCGTGGTTGGACAGTCATGACCACTAACGACGTGTTCGTCGACACGGACGAACGCCCGCCGCGGAGCCGGCGCCGCCGCAGCCGGCCACGCGTGTGGCTGGTCGTCCTCTTGCTGGTCGTGCTGCCGCTCGCGTTCATCATCGTCGGTGGCTTGTGGTTCATGATGCAGCTCGATCCCCCCGGTGCCCCCGGCGATGAGCTCGAGGTTCGTATCGCCGACGGGTGGAGCGTCACGCGCATCGGCGAGGAGCTGGCCGACCGCGACGTCATCGGCTCGCCGTTCGTGTTCTCGGTGTACTCACGGCTCAACGGCCAGACCGACTTCCAGGCGGGGACGTACGACCTGCGCCAGGACATGGGTGTACGCGATGCGGTCGAAGCGCTCGAAGCCGGACCCCGCATCGACTATCTCGAACTCGCGGTGCCACCGGGCAAGTGGATCGTCGAGGTCGCAGAGCTGGTGGGCGAGGTACCGGAACGCAGCGAAGAGGAGTTTCTGGCGGCGACGCGGAACGGATCGGCGCGGTCCAAGTACCTCCCGCCGGGCGCCCCGCCGAACCTCGAGGGCCTGCTGTGGCCCGACACCTACCAAGTGTCCGAGACCGACGACGAGATCGCGATCCTTTCAGAAATGGTCGCACTGTTCGACGAGCGTGCCGACGCCCTCGGCCTCGCGACGGCGACGACCCAAGGCCGAACTCCCTACGAGATCATCACAGTGGCATCGCTCATCGAAGCGGAAGCCAAGGTGGATGCCGACCGGCCGTTGATTGCGTCGGTGATCTACAACCGACTGCGTGCGGAGATGCCGCTCCAGATCGACGCGTCGTTGCTGTACGCCAGCGGCGATCCGGCGAAGCAGTCGATCACCGAAGCCGACCAGCAGGCACCCGGGCCGTTCAACACGTACGTAAATGTGGGGCTGCCGCCGACTCCAATAGGTTCTGTGAGCGAGGCGTCGCTGATCGCGGCGATGCAGCCGGCCCAATCCGAGTTCCTCTTCTACGTCATCGCGGGTGAAGACGGCCACCACGCGTTTGCCGAGGACTTCGACCAGCACCAGGAGAACATCGAGGCCGCCCGTGCCGCAGGCCTGTTGTGAGTCGGATCAGTTCCACGACGCGGGTCGCCGCGGTCATCGGCGATCCGGTACGCCATTCGCTTTCGCCCGCGTTGCACAATGCCGCGTACGAGGCGCTCGGACTCGACTGGGTGTACGTGGCGTTCGAGGTCCCCGCGGGCCACGCTCCCGCGGCGCTCGATGCGGTTCGCGCGCTTGGCCTCGTCGGCCTGTCGGTGACGATGCCGCACAAGGCGGCGGTCGCCGCGGTGTGCGACGAGCTGAGCGACGATGCCGCGGCGTTGCGCAGCGTGAACACTGTGACGCACGCGCCCGACGGTCGGCTGCGGGGCGATTCGACCGACGGCGAAGGGTTCGTTCGTTCGCTGCGCGCGGCCGGGAAGGATCCGGCCGGGATGCAGGTGCTGCTGCTGGGTGCAGGGGGCGCAGCCCGTGCGGTCGCGCTTGCGCTTCACCGGGCCGATGCGCAGGTATGTGTCTCGGCGCGCCGCCCGGGGGCCGCGGTCGGGGTTCCGCACACGACGTCCGTGCCGTGGGCCGAACGCGATGCCGTCGCCGGAAGCGTCGATCTCGTTGTCAACGCGACGCCACTCGGCATGGGTGACAACGAGGAGATCGTCGTGACGCCGAGAGCGGGGGTCGTGGTCGCCGATCTCGTGTACCACCCGCTCGAGACGCCGCTGCTGCGGGCGGCGCGGGCCGTCGGCGCACCGACCGTCGACGGCCTCGGCATGCTGGTGCAGCAGGCCGCACTGCAAGTCGAACTGTGGGCCGGTGTGCCCGCGCCGGTCGACGTCATGCACGACGCGGCGCGGGCCCTCCTCGCTCGCACCCCGCTCGTTTAGGGGTATTGGTCCGAAATTGGCAAGACCCGAACGTTTGGGCCGGGCTCAACTTCTCACCCCGGTTCCGCCGATGCCTTAACGCGGTTGGTTGGGAAAGCAGTGAGCCAAACGGGGGAAAGCCGTGCTCCAGGGAACGTTCGAGACGTTGTCGCTCGTCGAGGTCCTCGACCTGCTCGGCGGGGCGCGCAAGACGGGCGGCTTCCACGTCGTCGCCGGCCGCGACTCGGGTGCGTTGTGGATCGACGAGGGCGCGTGCTGCGCAGTCGAACACGACGGCGCGCGCGGTCAGATCACCGACGATGTCGGCATCCTGAAGCGGGTCGTGGAACTCGGCGCCGCGGTGGTCCGTCACCGGGACGGCACGTTCCGGTTCGTCACCGGCGAGAAGCCGCCCTGGCGGGCCGATATTGCGCCGTCGCTCCTCGAAGCCCTCGGTGAGATCGACCGCCAGGTCGCGCGCTGGGAAGAGGTGCGCAAGGTTGTCCCGTCGCTCGACGTCACCGCTCGGCTCCACGACGATTTGCAGGTCGAGCAGTTCCTCGTCGATCGCGACCGGTGGCGAGTGCTCGCCGGGATTGGCTCCGGTCGCTCCGTGCGGGACCTGGCCGAGTCGCTCGGCGACGAACTCGCCGTGTGCCAGGCGGTGGCCGCGCTGGTCGAAGCGGGCGCCGTCGCGATCAGCGAACCCGAGGTCGCCCGGACCATCGGCCGGAGCACTTTGTCGGAATCGCCCTACGGTCCCGGCGTCGACGAGCCCCTTCCCAGGCCGATTATAGGAGTCGTTGCGCGCGGAGCGTGACATTCTATACAGCAGAGCGCGCGCAGCGCCGATAACCCTCGCAGTTCCACGGAGGGGAGGCTGAGCCGTGTCTGACGGCACACCTTTGGGCGCACTGCTCATTGCCGAAGGCCTGTTGACGGATGCCCAGCTCGACGCCGCGCTGGCCGAACAGACCCGTACGCACAAGCCGCTCGGGCGGCTGCTCGTCGAGTCGGGCACGATCTCGGAAGCCGAGCTCGTCCGCACGCTGGCCCGCCAGGTCGGGCTCGAGTTCGTCGACCTCTCCGACCACACCCTCGACGGCACCGTCGCGGGGCTCGTCAGCGAATCGCTCGCCCGCCGCTACCAAGCCATTCCGATCGGCTGGGAGGACGGCCGCCTCGTCGTCGCGATGGCCGACCCGTCGAATGTGTTCGCGGTCGACGACATCCGCGCCCTCGCCGCCGCCGAAGTCAAGACCGTTGTCGCCACCGCGACGCAGATCATCGAGACGATCGACCAGTTCTACCGCATGGACTCCGATGTCGACGCGGTCGTACAGGCCGCGGCTGACGAACAGGCTGACGACCTCGACCCCGCGCTTCTCGGCGACCTGCTCGAGGACGCGCCCATCGTCAAGTTCGTGAACCTGTTGGTCAACCAGGCGGTGCAGGACCGCGCGTCCGACATTCACGTCGAACCCGCGGAACACGATCTGCGTATCCGGTTCCGCATCGACGGCGTGTTGCACGAAGTGATGCGTTCACCGCGCAGCATTCAGGCCGGTGTCATCAGTCGCCTCAAGGTCATGGCCGACATCAACATCGCCGAGCGGCGCATCCCCCAGGACGGCCGCATCAGCATCACGCTCAACGGCCGCCAGATCGACTTGCGCGTCGCGACCCTGCCCACCGTGTACGGCGAAAAGGTCGTCATGCGTGTGCTCGACAAGGGCCAGGCCCTGCTGCGCCTCGAAGAACTCGGCTTCATCCCCGAGACGTTGGAGCGCTTCGAACACTCGTACAAGAAGCC
>JANNHK010000084.1:0-1650 GCA_031404355.1 Actinomycetes bacterium | reverse complement strand
CTTGCTTGGGGAAGCATTCACGGATCCCACGCAGGTACTTGCCATACATCGGTGACCATTGGGCCTAGGTATTAGGCGCATACTGGCTGGCGCTGATCGAGCCCGGAAGCGCGCTATACAAGAGATTGCGCCGAGATGCCGCGCTCCAGGGCAGTTACCGGCGTGCCTGTGTCGACGTCAGATCCGGGCGCGGCCTGGGTTGGCGGGCCATCCGGCGAAGCGGTCGGCGGGGCGGATCGCCCGGTACGCGTCGACGATCGGGGCCAGTTCGGTCGGGGTCGCGCCGTGCATGATCACGCCGTCGACGCCGAGGTCGAACTGGCGCAACACCCGCGCCGCGCACTGTTGCGCGTCGCCCGTGGCGGAAGGTTCGAGCCACTCGTCGGGCAACAAGGTCGCGATGTGTTCGAGCACGGCGGTGTCGGCCTTGGTGTCGAGCGCGCCGGGGAACGACGCCACGACCGGGTCGGCGCGGAAACGCGCGAGCACTTCGGGATCCCAACCGTTCGTTTCGACGAGCAGGTCGCCGTAGCCCTGGAGGTACGTGGAGAGCCGACCGACGGTCTTCTTGAGCCGTAGCGCCTCGGGCAGGTGGTCGCCGATCGTCGCGTAGCACGACCAGATGCGCACCGACGCCGGATCACGGCCTGCTTCCTCGGCGGCTTTGCGCACCGTCGCGACGCAGCGTTCGACCGTCTCGTCGGTGAAGAACGTGTGCAGCACGACCGAGTCGAAGCACCGGCCCGCGAGCGCGAGCGAGTTGGGGCCGAACGCGACGTACCCGAGCGGGATGTCTTCGTCGAACGACGAGTCGAGGTGCAACACGGGGAAGCGACCGGCCGGGCCGTCGTGACCGAACACGACCTCGCCCTTCCACAGCCGGCGCATGATGCCGACGAAGTCTTCGATTTGCGCGGTGCTGATGCGGGGGATGCCGTACGCGTCGAAGAGGGGAGCGATGCCGCGCCCGAGCCCGAGCGTGAACCGTCCGCCGGTCAGGCGGTGCATCGTCGTCGCGTGCGACGCGGTCACGATCGGATGGCGCGTGTTGTGATTCGTCGCCGCGGTCGCGATCCCGAGCGTCGACGACACCGCGCCGACTGCGCCCGAGAGCGTGAACGCCTCCTTGATGTTGAAGCGTTCCGAGATGAACGTGGAGCCGAGGCCGATCGCCTCGCCCTCGGCCACCTCGGCCAGCAACTCCACGGGCGACTGCGGCGCGCCCGCCAGGACGTAGAACCCGAGTTCGTTCAGTTGGTCGTGGTCCATGGCGTCAGTATCACGCACCGGCCGAATCGCGATCTACAGGACGGGCGCCTCGGGCGAGTAAGGCGGTACGGTCAGCCGGTGATGCCACAGCCCGCCCCCTCCACCCTGTTCCCGCGCGGCGCGATCGCGCTCATCGGACTGATGTTCGTGCCCGTCGCGGTGCAGGCGACGTTCTTCCCGCGCAGCTTCTTCGACGACTTCCCGCTGGGTCGCGGCTGGATCGCGCTCACGGAGGGTGTCTACAGCGAGCACCTCGTGCGCGATGTCGGAGCGCTGTTCCTCGCGCTCGTGATCGTGTCGGTGTGGGCGTGGTGGGAACCGTCGCTGTGCCTTCCACTGGCGGTGGCGTGGCTGGTCCAGGGCACGCTGCATTTCGTGTAC
>JANNHK010000083.1:0-4091 GCA_031404355.1 Actinomycetes bacterium | reverse complement strand
GCCGGTGCGGTCGACTTCGAGGTCGGGGATCTCACCCGTGGGCTCTTCGCCCTCGGCGGACGTCTCATCGGTCGATGCCTCGGTCGGATCAGGACCGCTCGCGTCATCGTCGTCGTCGTCACCACCGCCGCACGCCGCGCCAAGCACCGCGGTAACGATCAGCACGCTCGCGATGCGAACGAAGTTGCGCCCCATGACAGACCCCCCGGTCTCACCCACTGCGTGGGCGGTAAGAGGATCGAAGCGCGCACGGGTGCAAGGTGTCAAGCCACCCCGCGCCCAGTTGGCGTTCGGGCGTGACAATCGCCCGCATCGACCCGGCGTAACTAGGCTGGCTTCACCGACTCGCAGGCACGCTTCGCCGCGTTGGCCGCCAGGGTGGTCGCGGCGCGCATCCCCTTGGCGAGGTGCAGGAGGCCCGTGATTCGGCTCGGCTTCTGCAGGAGGTAGCGCGCGACCGCCGGAAGGTTGCCGCTGCCGTCGGGCCCCGCGAGTTTCATGATCTCGGGGTCGATGGCGGAGTCGCCCGCGAGGTCGCTGATGCCGCGGTAGGTCGACCACGGTACGCCGCGGGCTTCGCAGACTGCGGCGACGGCGCCCGTTTCCATGTCGAGCGCGAAGATGCCGCACTCGGAACGCCGTGTGATCTCGGCCTCGTCGACGAGCAGCTCGTCGGAACTATGGATGGTGCCCCGGCCGATGGCGCCGTCGAGGGGCGTGGGCCGGTATTCCTTGCCCGTGCGCTCGTCGACGACGATTTCGGGAACGACGAGGTCGCCCAGCTTCACGTTGGGGACGACACCACCCGCGATGCCCACGACGATCACGTGGTCGATCTCGGTCGAGTCGAGCAGTTGTTCGGTGACCTTGGTCGCGGGTCCCATCCCGATGCCGGTCATCACCGCGATGACGTCGACGTTGCCGACCTTGCCGACCGACACCGGTATCGCACCGATCTTGCCCCGTTCGAGTTTCATCGCCTTGACGACCGGCAGCAGCTCGGGCTTCATCGGGGCGAGGATCCCCACCCGGCGCACCGTCTCAGTAGTCGTCATGTTCATGCGGCTGCGTCCTCCGGCCCTCGATCGCCCGTGCGAGGTTCGCCCCGCGATCCGGGCCTACGTCCTGCGCCTGGACTCACATCTTCTCAATCATGGCGGGTTGCCGCACACCTCGGCCGACATCGGCCCTTCGAGGCCGTGGTTCGACACCGCGGTGACGGTGTAGCAGCGCGCGCCCTGCGGGATCCAGCCCGACGGCCACGGCCAGAAGTCGGCC
The DNA here is from genome assembly GCA_031404355.1 of Actinomycetes bacterium. Lineage (GTDB taxonomy): Bacteria > Actinomycetota > Acidimicrobiia > IMCC26256 > PALSA-610 > JANNHK01. Next base: position 2,813 of record JANNHK010000083.1, on the reverse strand, counting down.
GCGTCGACGATGCCGAGGCGACCGGGCGCGAGCGCGCCGAGCGCGTCGTCGGTGACGACGGCGACGAGCCACCACGTGCCCACGCCCTTGCGTTGGTACACGCGGTACATCACCGCGCCCGCACTCGCCGGCAGCGGATCCCATGTCACCGAGATCTCGCCGCTCCCGCCGCCCGGTTGGGCGGTGACACCGGTGACCTCGGGCGGCGGCGGGCAACACCGGAAGCGTCGGAGCGAGTCGAAGAAGTCGTTCGCGCGTGGAGCCATGGCCGTGACCGTACGCCCCCACCCCGGTGTTGGCGACCCACTCTACGTCCGCACCCGAGCACGACCCTAGACGGATGTGCTCCAATTGCCCCAGGCAACTGCCGAGAGGACACGCCAATGTCAGTCGATCTTCGCATCCGCACCGACGGACCCCGCGAGCCGGTGCAGCCGGGCGAGTTCTTCGACACCACGCTCCCCGACGCGGTCGCCGACCAGTACGACAACATCGCGCCCGGCTTGCGCTTCCTCTCGCCCCGGCCGTTGACGATCGAGATCGACGGCGAACCGTGGGCGCTCTCGTGGGAAGACGAGCAGGTCACGGTGAACCCGGGCACGGTCGACGGCGCTGCGTACGTGAAAATGTCGGCCGAACAGTTGCACGACATCGTCGACGACCAGTCGACCTTCATGGGTCTGTGGACTGCCGGCGCGCTCGAGCAGACGAACGGGCACGTCGGCCATCTCAACAACTGGTGGCTCGTGTTCCGCGCCGCGCTCGACGCGCGCCCGATCTACACGCCCGGGTCGGTGACGTTCCGCGACGCCAACGGCGACCCGCTCGACCCACGCCGCTCGTTCCGCCCCGACGATGACCGCGACGAGATGCGCCACTTCCTCGAAGAGGTGGGCTACCTGCACATCCAGGGTTTGTTCACCGAGGACGAGATGACGCAGGTGTCGGCCGATATGGACGAGGCCGCGCCGACGTACACACCCGACGACAAGCGTTCGTGGTGGGCGAAGACGGCCGACGGTGCCAACCGGGTCGTGCGCATGCAGGGCTTCGACCGGCACTCGCCCACGACGATGGACATCCTCGCCGACCACCGCTACCTCGACATCGGCGACATTCCCGGGCTCGGCCACCAGTTCGGCGTGAAGCGCACGACGAACCGCATCGAGGCGCTGTTCAAGCCGGTCGGCATCGTCGAAGGCATCTCCGACATCCCGTGGCACAAGGACTGCTCACTCGGACGGCACTCCTACGACTGCTGCGGCGTGACCGTCGGTATCTCCGTCACCGGCGCCGACGACGTGTCCGGCCAGCTACACGTGATCCCGGGTACGCACCGCGCGCTCGTGTGGGCCGGCATGTTGCAGCCGCGTCTCGAACTCCCGGACCTGCCGCTGCCGACCGCGACCGGCGACATCACCGTGCACCTGAGTTGTACGCAGCACATGGCGCAGGCCCCGACCGAACGCGAGCGCCGTGTCATGTACACCGGCTTCTCGCTCCCCGCCGCCGATCCCGTCGCGGCCGCCGAAGCTCGCAAGCGGTTGGGTGCGGTCCGCGAGCAGGCCCCCCTCACGGTCCTGTCGAAGCACATGGCCAGCTGAGCAGCCCAACCACTGCTTCTGGTCGCGCGTATGTGTTGCTGGCGACACATACTCGCGACCAGAACGGGACATCGGGCGTTTTTGTCTCACCTCCCGGGCAACCTGGCTCCCCATGGATTGGGAACAGCGGCTCCGCGAGGAAGCCGAACAGCAGATGGGGTTGCTCGCGAAGTTCCATCTGCCGAAGCTCGGCTTCAACTCGAGGCACTGGTGGCGGGCAGTCAGAACCGGGCGCTGGGAACCGCTGAGTTCACGCGTCCTACGCGTGCGCGGGGTGCCCGAGACCGACGAGCAACGAGCGCTGGCCGCTGTGCTCGACGCGAGTCCAGGCGGGGTACTGCACGGGCCGTCAACACTCGCGTGGTTCGGGTTGCGCGGATACAACCTGGCGCGGATGCACGTGGCGCGACCACGGGCGCTGACGGGAACCGGCGTCGAACTCGGCCAGTTGCACAATTTGAGGCAGATTCGAGCACACGATGTTGTCGTCGTGCGCGGCGTCCCTACGGAAACTCCGTTGCGCGCGCTCTGGGCCGAGGCTGCGACATTCGCGGCACCGTCGAGCGTCGAGTTCGGGAAGCGCCGCATCGGCCGCTTGCTCGACGATGCTCATGTAAAGGGCCTCGTCACGTGGGCGGCACTCCACGAGATGGTCGACGACATCAGCGAACGCGGCCGGGCCGGATCCCGAATCATGCGTGAACTCGCCGAGAGCCGCGAACCTGGATCGAGCCCGACGGAGAGCCGGAACGAGGATCGGTTCGAGGAGATTCTCCTCGGTTCCAATGTCTCCTCGCTACGACGCCAAATTGTGATCGGCGGGCACGAGCCCATTGGCCGTGTGGACTATTGCGACGATGAGCTCCCGCTCGTCGTCGAGGTCAACAGCACCACGTACCACTCGTCGCCGAGCGACCGCGCCGAGGACGAGGTGCGCTACCAGCGGTTCAACGACGCTGGCTTCACCGTTGCCGTCGTATGGGAGTACGACCTGTGGTCCGACAAAGGAGCAGTGCTGGACACGCTCCGCCTCGCTCGCAAGCACGCTCGCTCCCGTGATCGCGTCGTTCTCCACTCGCCCCGGTGCCCGTGGCCGCCGCGTTGACCATTCCGGTCGCGGGGGTGTGTTTTGGGGAAAACAAACCCGCGGCCCCCACCCCCCAGGGGGGGGGTGGGGGGGGGGGGTAGGACTGGCCGCCGTTGGGGGGG
>JANNHK010000082.1:0-1665 GCA_031404355.1 Actinomycetes bacterium | reverse complement strand
CTACACGAACAACCTGCGCGACTTCGGCTACGACGACGACGACTTCGCCGCCGGGGGCAGCGACCGGCTCGTCGACGCGGTCGTGGCGTGCGGCGACACGGACGCAATCGTGCGGCGCGTGGGGGCGATGCGAGACGCGGGTGCCGATCACGTCTGCATCCAGGTGATTCGACCCGACGACGAGGTCCCGCGTGCAGATTGGCGCGAACTCGCGCCCGCGCTCGTCGACACCGTCGGTTGACGGGATCGACCGGTTCAATCGGGGGGCGTGTCCGGGAAGACCGTCGCCCAATCGCTCCTCATACTGACCGTCGTCCAGCCGAGTTTCTGCGCGAGCTCGACGATCGGCTCGGTGTCCGTGGCTGTCGCCGCCGCGCTCGTGTAGCGGTACTCGCGGTCGTTGTCGTCGTGGTCGACGAGCAGTGCGAGGTGAGGCCGGTCGGATGCGCATGCCCATTCGAGCATTTCGCGGTCGCCGGCCGAGTTGCCGGCCGCGAGGAGCGGGCGCCGGCCGAGTTGGGTCTGGATATTCGTGACCTTCGCGGGGCCTTCGTTGGCGCCGCCGGCGATGCGGTTGGTGCGCCGCAATGTGAGGTGTTCGTTCGCGTCCCGTTCGAGGTCGTACGCGATGAGCGTTCCGACCACCAACTCGGGAGGGACTCCATACAGCTCCTCACTGACCGCACGAACGAACTCGGTTCCGCCACCGGTCACGATGGCGATCGTGAAGTCGAGCGCCCGCAGCTCGTCGAGCAGTTCCGACATGGGCTGGTAGACCACCGCCATCAGCGGGCGCGCCAACTCCGAATGGGTTGCGGCGCGCATGAACTCCCGGACGTGAGCGGCAAAGGTCTCCGGTGTCAGACCGGCGAAGAGCTCGGCGAGCGCGAGCGCGACGCGTTCGAGTCCCAGCGTTCCGATTCGAGCGTCGTCGTTGGCAAGGACCGCGGCGTATTCGGCCCGGTCGCCGACCTGCGGATCGTCCGCGACCCGACGGCGCAACGCATCGACGAAGAACTCGAGCTGGATGTACGCGGGCCGTTCGCACCAGAGCGTGCCGTCGTTGTCGAAGTACGCGACTCGGTCGGCGACCGGAACCGACCGCGAGGCCTCGAGGAAACTCATGACCGCGTCGCGGGTGGCGCCCGCGCGCCACGACGGCAGCCGCGTTGCCGGTGTCACGCGCGGTCGAGCAGTCGCGCCGAACCCAACCCGGTCATGAGCTCGGGACACCGGCCTGGAGCTTGGCCATCACCTGATTGATGTTGAAGCTTGCCGGCGCCTGACGGGGCGGGAACTCGGCGAGGCTCTGGAGCATGGTCGCGACGAATGTCTGCGCGGGGACGAGGAGCCAAATGCGGTCGAGCATCCAGTCGTAGTAGGTGTTCGACGTGATGTCGGCGCGTTCGTAGGGGTCGGTGCGCAAGTTGAAGATCTTGGGGGCGCGCAGTTCGGTGTACGGCTCGAGCCATACTCCGAGGGTGCCCGCCGCCCGTTGTTCGAGGAACACGATCTTCCAGTTGTCGTAGCGCAATGCGGTGAGATCTCCGTCGTCGGCGGGTTCGAGGTCGAGCAGCCCGAGCTCGCGGATCGCCTCCATGATGTGCGCGTGGCCCGGATAGCGAAGCGTCTTGTACTCCATTGAGGGAATCTTTCCTTCGTACC
>JANNHK010000081.1:0-1581 GCA_031404355.1 Actinomycetes bacterium | reverse complement strand
CTGAATCGGACTGGGTTCTTTGGAGACTTCATACCTTGGAAGCGAGGATGGAGTCATGGCAGGGAGCAAGTCGCGGCGTCGGCCGCAGAAGTATCCAGAGGAGCTGCGTGAGCGGGCGGTTCGGATGGTGCTCGAGATCAGCGAGCAGACCGGCGAGAAACACGGCGTGACGGCGCGTGTCGCTCGGGAGCTTGGGATCGGGGCGCAGTCGCTGCGGAACTGGGTTTCCCAGGCCGAGATCGACGAAGGCCGCCGTGCCGGCACGTCGAGCGCGGACGCGCAGCGGATCGCGGAGCTCGAACGCGAGGTCCGGGAGTTGCGACGCGCGAACGACATTCTCAAGGCAGCGTCGGTTTTCTTCGCGACCGAGCTCGACGGTCGACCGAAGAAGTAGTCGCGTTCATCGATGCCCACCGGGCCAACCGGTCCGGTGGGCTGCGATGGGGGGTCGAGCCGATCTGCACGGTGTTGCAGTTCGCCCCTTCCACGTATTACGACGCCACGTCGCGTCCGCCGTCGGCGCGAGCGCAACGTGATGCGGAGCTGCGGCCGCGGTTGCGGACGTTGTGGGAACGGAACTACTCGGTCTATGGGCGACGCAAGCTCACCAAGGCCGCGCGCAAGGTCGGCCTCGACGTCGGTCGTGATCAGGTCGCCAGGCTGATGCGGGCCGAAGGTATTCGGGGCGCCAGCCGGGCCAAGAAACGGTTTACGACTCACGCTGATCCGGCGGCGGTGCGCGCGCCGGACCTCGTGAAGCGCGACTTCACGGCGATCCGTCCGAACGAGAAGTGGGTCGCGGACTTCACGTACTGCTCGACCTGGTCCGGGATCGTGTATGTCGCGTTCATCACTGACGTGTTCTCGCGTCGCATTGTCGGTTGGAAAGCCGCCCGGACCATGCGCGCGTCGCTCGTGGTTGACGCGTTGAACATGGCGGCGTGGACACGGCGCGGTATCGATATCGACGGCGTGATCTGTCACAGCGACGCGGGGTCGCAATACACGTCGATTGCGTACACCGATCGGCTCGACGAGATCGAGGCCGCGCCTTCGATCGGCACCGTCGGCGACAGTTTCGATAACGCGATGGCCGAGTCGGTCTTCGCGCTGTTCAAGACCGAGCTGCACCGCAACCCGGCCGCGCTCGCCCGCAACGGCGGCCACTGGCGCGGTCTCGACGACCTCGAAATCGCGACCTGCGCGTGGGTGTCGTGGTTCAACGAAGAACGACTTCACAGCGAGCTCGACGACCTCACACCTGCAGAAGTCGAGGACAGCTACTACCGTCACCAATCTCAGCCCAGCGCGGCATGAGAAACCAACCCAACAAGTCTCCGGGACACCCAGTCCGAATCAACCGCTACACCTACGCCAACAACGACCCCCTCCAATACTTCGACCCCGACGGCCGCAAGGCACTCCGCTACGACGCACGCCTGGCCGAAAAGTGGCGTCGTGAACGCATGGGGCTGGCACCGAGCTGGTCAACCACATCCCAGGGCAGTTCCGCATCTTCTGGAGTTGACCCGCGATCTTGGACACGGGTTGTTGTGAGTCATGCTGCGGTGGACGCAGCGT
>JANNHK010000080.1:0-19441 GCA_031404355.1 Actinomycetes bacterium | reverse complement strand
GCCACGCGCTATGATGTGCTGGGTGTGCTGTTGGTGGACCGCTGTCTGCTCGTGGGGTGGCTCGCGCACCGTTCGTGGGGCGCGCTGACCGGGGTCGACGACTCCAACTAACGACTCGAGTTTCTCGGCGACTCGGTGCTTGGTCTCGTCGTCACGCTCTACGTGTTCGAACACTTTCCCCATCTTCCCGAAGGCCAGCTCTCCGAAGTTCGGGCGGGCGTCGTGAACGCGCGCGTGCTGGCCGAGGTCGCGCAGGAACTCGACTTGGGTCAGTACGTGTTGCTCGGCAAGGGCGAGGACGCGGCGGGCGGGCGCACGAAGCAGTCGATTCTTGCCGACGCGTTCGAAGCGGTGATCGCCGCAGTGCATCTCGAAGCCGGGTTCGAGACGGCGCGCGAACTGGTCCTGCGGTGCCTGCGCGATCGCATCGCGGAGGCCGCGGCCGGGCCGGGTGGGCGCGACTACAAGACGCGGCTCCAGGAACTCACGGCGGCGCAGACGCTGGGACGGCCCCGGTACATCGTGCGCGACGAGGGTCCCGATCACGCCAAGCACTTCTACGCCACGGTGCTCGTCGCCGACCGCCAGTACGGCGAGGGCGAAGGCCGTTCCAAGAAAGAAGCCGAGCAGGCCGCGGCGTGGGTCGCATGGAGTCGGCTCCGGGAAGAGGGGGGCACCGATGCCGGAACTGCCTGAGGTCGAGGTCATGCGCCGCGATCTCGAAAAGGAGGTGGTGGGGCGCAAGATCAAGACCGTCGAGGTCACGGGCACCCGCTCGATACGCCGCCACAAGCAGAAGAAGGACTTCATCGCGGCGCTCGAAGGCCACAAGATCGTGTCCGTCGCGCGCCGAGGAAAGTACCTCGTCATCCGACTCGACGGGCCCGAGGCGCTCGTCGTGCACCTCGGCATGTCCGGTCAACTTTTGCGCGCGAAGTCGGCGCGCGAGAAGGCCCCGAAACACACGCACATCGTCATCACGTTCACGCAGGGCGGGCTCGTGCGCTTCGTCGACCCGCGCACGTTCGGCGAGATGTTCGTCGCGCCCTACGACGACCTCGACGAACAGGTCGAAGAACTCGCGCACCTCGGGCTCGATCCATTGGAAACGGCCCTCAACTGGGAGCTGTTCGGCCGCATGCTGGCCGACCACAAGATGCGCCTGAAGGCATTGTTGATGGACCAGAAGTTCATCGCGGGTATCGGCAACATCTACAGCGACGAGATCTTGTTCCAGGCCGGGTTGCGCTGGGACCGCATGAGCGACTCGCTGTCGCAGCAAGAAGTGCGCCGCCTCTACCGTGCCATCATCGAGACGCTCCAGGACGCGGTGAAGCATCGCGGTTCGTCGTTGGCCGACGAGCAGTACCGCGACCTGTTCGGGCAACTCGGCGGGTACCAGCACCACCACCAGGTGTACGACCGCGAAGGCGAGTCATGCCCGCGGTGCCGGCGCGAGTTGGTCCGTGCCCGCTTCTCGAACCGGTCGACCTTCTTCTGCGAGTCGTGCCAGGTCTGACCCGCGTCAGCGTGTCGATCTCAGGTCGAGCCCCTCACGCCTACCGGCGAGCAGGGGTTCCGCGTCCGATGAGGTCCCGGCCCCTACCATCGCCACCGGAGGAGGGGGCCCAGTGTTCCTGAAGTCGTTGACCCTGAAGGGTTTCAAGTCGTTCGCCGACAAGACGACGCTCGTGTTCGAGCCGGGCGTCTGCGTGGTCGTCGGCCCGAACGGCTCGGGGAAGTCGAACATCGTCGACTCCGTGGCGTGGGTCCTCGGCGCCCAGGGCGCGCGTGCGTTGCGCGGCGGCAAGATGGACGACGTCATCTTCGCGGGTACCTCCGACCGACCCGCGCTCGGCCGGGCCGAGGTGTCGCTCACGATCGACAACACCGCGGGCCTGCTCCCGATCGAGTTCACCGAGGTCACGATCACCCGGATGCTCTTCCGCACCGGTGAATCCGAATACATGATCAACGGCGCGCCGTGCCGTCTCCTGGACATCCAGGACCTCCTCTCCGACACGGGTATCGGCCGCCAGCAGCACGTCATCGTCGGGCAGGGCCAACTCGACCAGGTACTGAACGCACGCCCCGAAGACCGCCGGGCGATCATCGAGGAAGCGGCAGGCATCCTGAAGTTCCGCAAGCGGCGCGAGAAGGCGCAGCGGCGGCTCGAGGCGACCGAAGGCAACCTGCTGCGCCTCACCGACCTGCTGCGTGAGGTGCGGCGCGGGTTGCGCCCGCTGGAGCGCCAGGCCGACGCGGCCCGCCGCCACGACGGCCTCGTCGCAGAGTTGCACGCGGTGAAGTTGCACCTCGCCGGGCGCGAAATCGAATCGTTGCGCACGCGCGAAGAGCGGCGGCGTACGCAACGCGGTGAACTCGCGGTCAAGGAACAAGACGTCCGCGTCACCCTGAGCACGCTCGACAGCGCGGTACTCGACGCCGAACGGGCGCTCGCCGTTCCCGGCGACGACGACGTCGCCGACCTGCTCACCCGCACCGAGGCCCTGCGCGAGCGGGCGCGTGGGCTCGTTAACCTCGTCACCGAACGCCAGCGCAGCATCGACCGCGAACTCGCGGCCGTTGCCGACGAAGGAGTGGTCGAGACGCTCGTGGCCGAAGCGGCGTCGCTGCGGGCGCAGCTCGCGGCCGTGGAGGCCGACGCCGCGACGCTCGCACCGAGCCGGGCCGAGGTCGACGCGGCCGAGGGCCAGGTGGCGGAGCTGACCCGCTTGCTCGCGGGCGAGGGCGACGCCGACGTGACGCACCGCGACGCCCGGCGCGAGCTCGAGGAGTTCGAGACCCGACGCTCGACGCGCGTGCGCGATCTCACCCAGGCGCGCGAACAACTCGCCGGGGTGGCCCGCGACCTGTATGCGCTTGCGCCGCAGATCGCGGAGGCCGACGAGGCCGAAGAAGACATGGGCCGGGTGCGCGCCGAACTCGAGAGTGGCGCTGTCGCGTCGGACATGACGTCCGAGGCGCGCGAGCGGCGCGAGGCCGAGGAGATCCTCGCCGAAGTCGACGCAGCGTGGCGGGCGGCCGAGACCGAGGCGTCTCGGTGGCGGTCGCGTGCCGACACGCTGGCCATGGCGCTCGACGCGGAGCACGCGGCCGCGGGCGGCGATGCGATCGCCGACATTGCGGGCGTCGTCGGCCCGCTGGTCGACCACATCGACATCGAATCGGGTGCCGAGGTCGCGGTCGCGTCGGCGTTGGGCGACGCGTTGCGCGCGATCGTCGTCGAAGGCGACGCCGCGGCGCGCCGGGCCGTCGAACGGTTGAAGGACGGCGACGCGCAAGCGTTGCTGTTGGTCATCGGGCAGCAGAGCGCGGGGGCGCAAGGCGTCTTGGCCCCGCCCGGCACGCGCCCGCTGGTGTCGTGCGTACGCGGCCTGCGTCCGGGACTCGACCACGTGCTCCAACGGCTCCTCGCGAGTTTCGTGCTCGTCGACGGCGGCTGGTCGGCCGCGCTCGACGTCGCGCTCTCCGACCCCGGGTTGATTGCCGTCACGCTCGCGGGCGACCGCTTCGGCGGTGCGAGCCCGTGGCGCGCCGGCTCGGGTGGTTCGAGCGTCGTCACGCCCGCCGTCCACGCCGAGGCCGAAGCGCGTGCCGTCGAGACCGAAACGCGGCGAGACGCGGCCGCCGAAGCGGTCGAAGCCGCCCGTCAGCGCCTGGCGGCGACGCGCCGGGCCGAGCTGGTCGCGACCGAACGCGACCGGGCCAAGCGCGGCGAACTCGACCGGCTCTCGGCCCGGGCCGCGTTGTTGCGCCGCGAGGTCGAAGTGCGGGCCGCGTCGTTGCAGGAACGGCACACGACATTGCACGCGCGCGTCGAGGTCCTCGACGCGGAGACGGCGGGTGAAGCGGAGGCCGAGGCCGCGCTGCGCGCCCGGGCCGCGGACTCGGCCGACGTGTTCGCCCGGGTCCGAGCGCAACGCTCGGAGCTCGACCGCCTGCGCCTGCTGGCTACACGGTTGCGCAACGACTTCGACGTGCGCGGTGCCGGGATCGACGAGCGGCGCACGGTCCTCACCCAACGGCTCGCCGAAGTCGACGGTCGCCTCGCCGCCCGCCCCGACGAAGGGGCGAAGGCCCGGGCCCGACGGGGTCACCTCGACCAGCGCCAGACCCTGACCGGCGAACTCGCCGTGCAGCTCGCGGCGAAGTCGGTCGAGATCGAACGGCTCGCCGAACGGCTGCGTAAACGTCGCCGGGAACAGTCCGAAGCGGCACGCGAAGCGGGCCGCCGCCTCGACGGGCTCCGCGCCGAACGCGCCGACGCCGAGAAGTCGCTGGCCGAGCACCGCGAGCGCGCGGGCCGGCTCGAAATCGAAGAAGCCGAAATCCGCATGCGGCTCGAACAAGCCGTCGAGAACGTGCGCCGCGAGCACGACTGCGAACCTGACGCCGCGCTCGCCGCACCCGTGCCCGAAGTTCCCGAAGGCACCACGCTCGCCGGCCGCGCCCGCGAACTCGAACGCGAGCTGCGGCTCATGGGTCCCGTGAACCCGCTCGCGCTGAGCGAGTACGAGGCGTTGCTCGAACGGCACGAGTTTCTTCAGGCGCAACTCGACGACGTGCGCAACACCCGCAAGGAGCTGACGCGCATTATCCGCGTGGTCGACGAGGAGATCGTCACGGTGTTCGAGTCGGCGTTCGCCGACGTCGCCCGCCACTTCTCGGAACTGTTCTCGATGTTGTTCCCGGGCGGTTCCGGGCGGTTGGTCCTCACCGAGCCGCACGACATGCTCAACACCGGCATCGAGATGGAAGCCCGCCCGTCGGGCAAGAACGTGCGCCGGCTCTCGTTGCTCTCGGGTGGCGAACGGTCGCTGACCGCGCTCGCGTACCTGTTCGCCGTGTTCCGCGCCCGACCGTCGCCCTTCTACCTGATGGACGAAGTCGAAGCCGCGCTCGACGACGTGAACCTGCACCGGTTCCTCGACCTCATCCACGAGTTCCGCAACGAGGCGCAACTGCTGGTCGTGTCGCACCAGAAGCGCACGATGGAGGCCGCCGACGTGCTGTACGGCGTCTCGATGCCGCCCGGCGGGTCGAGTCGCGTGGTCAGCCAACGCATTCGCGACCTCGAGTTCGAGGACGTGTAGCTCTGTTCCTCGTCGTGCGGACGCAGCGAAGCCCCGCTCGCGGCGAAGCCGCCGCAAGGTGCGCAGCGAGGGAGCCATTGTGAGCGACGTCGTCGACGAAGCCTGCGGTGTCGACCGTGACCCGTGGTTGTGCAAGTTGGTCGCCAACCTGACCGACAGCACGTCGGCGGCGAACGTCGCCGAAGGATTGTCGGCGACGGTCTCGATCGCGCTGATCCTCGTCGGCGCGTTCATCGTCAACCGGCTCCTGCGCTGGTTCGTGCGCAGGCACATCGTGAAGGTGCTCGAACGGCGGGCGCCGGTACCCAGCGCGCGTCGGCACATGCGGGCGCAGACCATGGCGCGGGGTCTCGCGAGCCTGACCACGATCATCGTCTCGACGATCGCGATCACGCTGATTCTCGCGGTGCTCGGCATCTCGCCGGCCGCGCTGCTCACGAGCGCCGGGCTGATCGGGGTCGCGCTCGCGTTCGGTGCGCAGAACCTGCTGCGTGATCTGATCGCCGGAATGTTCATGATCGTGGAAGACCAACTTGGTGTCGGCGACGTCGTCGACGTCGGGGTCGCGACGGGAACGGTCGAGGACGTGAGCTTGCGCACCACGCGTTTACGCGACGTCCAGGGCGTGGTGTGGCACGTGCCCAACGGGGTCGTGCAGCGGGTCGGGAACATGTCGCAGTCGTGGTCGCGGGCCGTGCTCGACATCCCCGTCTCGCCGACGGCCGACCTCGACGAGGCCCAACGCATCATCGGCGCGGCGGCCCACGCGCTCGCGCAGGAAGACGAGTGGGTCGACCGCATTCTCGACGAACCGGAGGTGTGGGGCGTCGAGTCGTTCACGCTCGACACCGTGACGATCCGGCTCGTGGCGAAGACCGCGCCGCACCAGCAGTGGCGGGTGGCGCGCGAACTGCGGGGCCGCATCAAGGCCGCGCTCGACGCGGCCGGCATCCAATCGGTACCCGCGAACCCGCCTGAGTAGGTTGCAGCCCGTGGAAATCGTGATCATCGTCGCCGTCGCAGTTCTCGTGCTCGTCGGCATCGTGATCGGACTGCGCGTCGCGCGCCGGCCCAAGGAAGTACTGCCCGGTGAGCCGCCGCCCGTGCCAGTGGACGCACTCGCGCCGCCGGTACGAGCCGAGGCGAAAGCACCGGCCCCGGTCGTCGTCGAACCCGAGCCCGAGGTCGTCGAGAAGCCGCGCTTGCGCGACCGGCTGGGCAAGACCCGGAGCGCACTTTCGGGTTACCTCAAGGGCGTCCGCGGTCACACGGTCGACGGCGACACGTGGGACGATCTCGAAGAGGCGCTCATCCTCGCTGATGTGGGTGTGCCGACGACGACGCGGCTGCTCGACGCGGTGCGCGCCCGCGCCAAGGACGAGTCGGTGACCGAACCCGACGCCGTCATCGACCTGCTGCGTGAGGAAGTCATGGCGCTGTTCGCCGCCGCGCCCGACGCGACCCTGCGTGTCGACGGGCCCGGACCCAACGTGTGGATGTTCGTCGGCGTGAACGGCGCCGGAAAGACCACCACAATCGGCAAGCTCGCGTCGCAACAGATCGCGGAGGGTCACAAGGTGGTGCTCGCCGCGGCCGACACGTTCCGCGCTGCGGCCGCCGACCAGTTGCAACTGTGGGCCGAGCGCAGCGGCAGCGAAATCGTGCGGGCGCAGGAGGGCGCCGACCCGGGTTCGGTCGTGTTCGACGCGATGGCCGCGGCGTCGAGTCGAGGTGCCGACCTTGTCCTCGTCGACACGGCCGGCCGCCTGCACACCAAGAGCAACCTCATGGAAGAGCTGAAGAAGTTGCGCCGCATCGTCGACCGCACCGAAGGCGCGCTCAAAGAAGTCATTCTCGTCATCGACGCGTCGACCGGTCAGAACGGCCTGGTGCAGGCCCGCCAGTTCGCCGAAGCCGTCGACGTCACCGGCATCGCACTCACCAAGCTCGACGGCACCGCCAAGGGCGGCATCGTCATCGCGATCCAGTCCGAACTCGGCATCCCCGTCAAAGTCGTCGGCGTCGGCGAGACGATCGGCGACCTCATCCCCTTCGACGCCGCGGAGTTCGCGTCGGCCCTGTTCGAGGATTCGTAGTCGGGCCGAGGCCACTAACCTCGGGGACTCATGTTCGACACGCTTCAGGATCGCCTCGACGGCATCTTCACGCGACTGAAGGGCCGCGGGAGTCTCACCGAGAAGGACATCGACGACGTCGCGCGCGAAATTCGCACGGCGTTGCTCGAAGCCGACGTCAACGTTCGCGTGGCGCGATCGTTCATCGAGCGGGTGAAGGAACGCGCGATCGGCGCCGATCTCTCGAAGAGCCTGAGCCCCGCGCAGCAGTTCATCAAGATCGTGAACGACCAGCTCGTCGAAACCCTCGGCGGCACGACGGGCAAGCTCACGATGAGCTCGAAGCCGCCGACAGTCGTGATGATGGCGGGGCTCCAGGGCTCCGGAAAAACGACCGCGTCGGCGAAGCTGGCGCGGCTGCTGAAGTCGCAGGGTTTGCAGCCGCTGCTGGTCGGTGCCGACTTGCAACGCCCGGCCGCGGTGGAGCAGCTCCGCGTCCTCGCCGGCCGTGTCGACGTGCCGTTCTATTCCGAGGCCAGCGACCCCGTGTCGGTCGCGCGCGGCGCGATGGCCGAAGCGGCGCGACTCGGGCGCAACGTCGTCATCGTCGACACCGCGGGCCGGTTGCAGATCGACGCCGAACTCATGGACGAGTTGCGCGACATCAGCCGCGCGGTGCAACCGCACAACACGCTGCTCGTCGTCGACGCAATGACCGGCCAAGAAGCGGTGAACGTCGCGCAGGCGTTCAACGAGGCGGTCGGGCTCGACGGTGTGATCCTCACGAAGATCGACGGCGACGCGCGCGGTGGTGCCGCGCTCTCCGTCAAGGAAGTTGTCGGCAAACCCATCCTGTTCGCCGGTACGGGCGAGAAGCTCCAAGACTTCGAGCCGTTCCACCCCGACCGCATGGCGAGCCGCATTCTCGGTATGGGCGACATGATGACGCTCATCGAGAAGGCCGAGGAAGCCTTCGACGACGACCAGAAGGCCAAGGCCGAAGAGATCCTCCGCGAGGGCACGTTCACCCTCGACGACTTCCTCGACCAGATGCAACAGGTCAAGAAGATGGGTCCGTTGCAGAACGTGATCGGCATGCTCCCGGGCATCCCGAAAGAGATAAAGAACACCGAGATCGAAGACGGCCAGCTGAACCGCATCGAGGCGATCATCCGGTCGATGACCCTCGCCGAGCGCATCAAGCCCGACGTCATCAACAGTTCGCGCCGGGCCCGTATCGCTCGGGGAAGTGGCACCACGCCCTCCGAGGTGAGCCAGCTCCTCAAGCAGTTCAAGGAAGTCCAGAAGATGATGCGAGGCTTCGGCGGCATGCTCGGCGGCCGCAAGAAGGGCAAGAAGGGCAAGGGGAAAGGCCCCAAGATGCCGATCGGTGGCCTTCCCGGCCTGCCCAACTAGACTCGCCCGGCTAATCTCCCTCGCTCGTAACACCTCGTCTTCTTGGAGTTCTTTGTGGCAGTAAAGATCCGCTTGATGCGCGTCGGCAAGAAGAAGCAGCCGACCTACCGCGTCGTCATCGCCGACGCGCGCAGCCCGCGCGACGGTCGCATCATCGAGAGCATCGGGCAGTACGAGCCGCGTCAGGACCCGTCGGTCATCAACCTCGACACCGAGCGCGCGCTCCACTGGCTGCAGCAGGGTGCGCAGCCGACGGACCAGATGGCCAAGATCCTCGAGATCGCCGGCGTGTGGGACGCGTACAAGGCGGCTAACGGCAAGGACGCGGCGTCCAAGCCGAAGCCGAAGGTGCCGAAGGCCAAGACGGTCAAGGAAGTCGAGGCGCCGCCGGCTCCGGTCGCCGCCCCGGCAGCCGAGGAAGCCCCCGCCGCCGAAGAAGCACCGGCTGAAGAAGCTGCGACGGAAGAAGCTGCGACGGAAGAGGCCGCAGAATGACCGACGAAGGCAACGAGCTCGAAGATGACGACGACTTCGAGGATGACGACGACGAGATCGCACCCGAGGGCAATCGCATCTCGGGCGGTCGGGCCAAAGCCGTCGTCGAGCACATCGCCCGGCACCTCGTCGACGACCCCGACGGTATCTTCGTCGACAGCAACGACCGCGGTGGCTCGGTGATGTTGCTGATCCACGCCAGTCAGGGCGACATGGGCCGCATCATCGGCAAGCGCGGTCGCGTCATTCAGGCGATGCGCCAGGTCGGGCGCGCGGCCGGGTCGACCGAAGGCGTGCGCGTCCAAGTCGACGTCGCCGAATAGCGCCCCGATGGGCGTGACCCGTCTCGAAGTCGGGCGCGTCTCGAAAGCGCACGGTCTCCGCGGCGAAGTTCTCGTCATACCGGTCACTAATCAGTCCGAACGCTTCGACGCGGGCGGGCGCCTGTGGCTCGACGGGCGCGAGGTCACGATCGTGACGTCGCGCCCGAGTCGCGATGCGTTCGTCGTGCGGTTCGAGGGTGTCGCCGACCGCGACGGCGCCGAAGCGATACGCGGGCTCGTGCTGACCGCGGAACCGCTCGGCGCCGCACCCGAAGGCGAAGTGTGGATCCACGAGGTCATCGGCTCCGAAGTCCGTGAGCGCAACGGCACCGTGCTCGGCCGGGTTGCATCGGTCGAAGCGAACCCCGCGCACGACCTGCTGGTGCTCGATGGCGGTGTGTTGATCCCGATGGTGTTCGTCGTCGAGCAGACGCTCGGCGCGGTCGTGGTCGACCTGCCGGAGGGACTGCTCGACCTATGAGAATCGCGGTGTTCTCGATCTTTCCGGAGTATCTCGACGCGCCGTTGCGCGTCTCCCTCGTCGGCCGTGCCCGCGACGAAGGTTTGCTCGACGTGCAGCTGCACGACCCGCGCGACTACACGACCGACCGGCACCGTTCGGTCGACGACACACCGTTCGGTGGTGGCGCGGGCATGGTGATGACACCCGAGCCGTTGTTCGCGGCAGTGGAGGCGACGAATCCACCGCGGCCGCTGCTGTTGTTGTCGGCGAGCGGCCGGCGCTTCGACCAGGCCGTGGCGCGCGAGCTCGCGGACACGAGCGGGTTCTCGTTGTTGTGCGGTCGGTACGAAGGTGTCGACCAGCGCGTGGCCGATGAGTGCTGCGACGGCGAACTCTCGGTCGGGGATTACGTGCTCGCCGGGGGAGAGGCGGCCGCGCTCGTCGTGATCGAAGCCGTCGCGCGACTTTTGCCCGGCGTGTTGGGCAACGACGAATCCGTGATGGAGGAGTCGTTCGGGGCCGGGTTGCTCGAGTACCCGCAGTACACGCGTCCCGCCGAGTTCCGGGGCCGGGAAGTACCCGAGGTCCTGCGCTCGGGCGACCACGGCCGGGTCGCGCGCTGGCGCCGGGCCCAAGCGCTGCACCGCACCCTGGCCCGCCGGCCCGACCTCCTGGGCCCCGACGATCTCGATGCCGCCGACCGGGCCTTGCTGGACGAGTTCCCCGCCGACGGGTCCGGACGGTAAGCTCCCTCGCCGCTTCCCGTAATCCCAGTTCGGAGCACACGCGAAATGAATCGCACTGATCTCGTCGACCGCGCCCAACTGCGCGACGACATCCCCGACTTCGGCCCCGGCGACACGCTGAAGGTCCACGTGCGCGTCATCGAGGGCAGCCGGTCGCGGGTCCAGGTGTTCCAGGGGGCCGTCATCCGCCGCCAGGGCAGCGGTGCGCGCGAGACCTTCACTGTCCGCAAGGTCAGCTTCGGCGTCGGCGTCGAGCGCACGTTCCCCGTGCACTCGCCCGTCCTCGCCAAGATCGAGGTCGTGACCAGGGGCGATGTCCGCCGGGCCAAGCTCTACTACCTGCGCGATCGCATCGGTAAGGCCGCCAAGATCAAGGAAAAGCGGACCTGAGAGCCCGGCGTACACTCGCGGTCCAATGAGCGCCGAGGACCTCGAACGGTACGAAACGGAGATCGAACTCCAGCTCTACCGTGAGTACCGGGACGTGCTCCCGATGTTCCAGTACGTCGTCGAGACCGAGCGGCGGTTCTACCTCGCCAACGAGGTCAAGCTCGACGCCAAACGCGAGGACGGCCGCACGTTCTTCGAGCTGCACCTGCGCGACGCGTGGGTGTGGGACATGTACCGCAACACCCGATTCGTGTCCGACGTACGCGTCGTGACCTTCCGTGACGTGAACATCGAGGAGCTTCCCGGCAAGGAGCTCTAATGCCCGATCCTCGCCGCACGCTCGGTGCCGCGGGCGAGGCCGCGGTCGCCGCGTGGTACGAGGCGCACGGCTACACGGTCATCGACCGCAACTGGCGCGTCCGCGCCGGTGAACTCGACCTCGTGCTCGCCAAGGCGAACACGGTCGTGTTCTGCGAGGTGAAGACCCGCACCGGCGTGGGGTTCGGCATGCCGTTCGAAGCGGTCACGAAGACGAAACAGCGCCGGCTGCGTGGCCTCGCGTCCGAGTGGCTGTCGGCGCGCCGGGTCGGAGCCCGAGACTTGCGCTTCGACGTCGCGTCCGTCATGCCCGACGGCGACAGCTGGACCATCGACGTGCTGGAGGCAGCGTTTTGACTTCCCCTTCCAAACGACTCGCCGAACTCGGCATCACGTTGCCGACCGTCTTTCCACCCGTCGGCAACTACGTGGGCTGCGTTGTCGTCGCCAACATGGTGCATGTCGGTGGGCACGGTCCCGTCGACGGCGCGGTCGTCATCAGCGGCAAGGTCGGCCACGACCTGACGATCGACGACGGGAAGCGGGCCGCACGCATGACCGCGCTGTCGATCCTCGCCACGCTGCAGGCCGAGCTCGGCGACCTCGACCGCATCAAGCGAATCGTGAAGGTGTTCGGCATGGTGAACGCGGCGGAGGGGTTCGACCGGATGCCCGAGGTCATCGACGCGTGCTCCGACCTGTTCGTCGACGTGTTCGGCGACGCGGGCCGCCACACGCGCAGCGCGGTCGGCATGGCCGAGTTGCCGTTCGGCATCGCGGTCGAGATCGAACTCATCGCCGAACTGCACTGATTCTTGCGCCGCATGTGCGTTGTGAGAGCGCATATCCGGCGCAAGTTGGCTCAGCGGCGGCGCTCCTCGCGGTGCCAGCAGCCGGTGTGCCAGTGGCGGTGCTCACCTTGGGTCCCGCGCGGCACGACGACCTTGTGCCCCTCGCCCACGCGGATCTCGTGGTCACAGCCCGGGCAGC
The DNA here is from genome assembly GCA_031404355.1 of Actinomycetes bacterium. Classification (GTDB taxonomy): domain Bacteria; phylum Actinomycetota; class Acidimicrobiia; order IMCC26256; family PALSA-610; genus JANNHK01. The sequence continues at coordinate 7,108 of JANNHK010000080.1, read as the reverse complement.
GGTACTCCTTCACGGCCTCGTACGGCTGCACGTGACGGACGTCGACGACGTCGGGATCCTCGTCCTCGGTCCACTCGTGCTCGCTCACGAGTTGTCTCTCATCGGGGAAACGCGGCCCACGCGACGAGGAGCGCGATCACGACGAGCGCGATCGCGACGAGCGCGAGGTCAGCACCGCGCCGCTGCCGTCCCGTGAACGGATTGAAACCCACACCATAACTATGGCTCCCTCCGCTCACGGGCGTGGGGCCAACGGCTCGCGGACCTCCGCTGCGTCCGCACGGCAACGCTAATCGGGGTGGACTGCACCCAACTCGTTGCGCACGGCCCGCACCGCTTCCTTGTCGGGTTCGGTGATGCGGTGCAACCACGCGTTGTGCCACTCCCACTGTGCCCCACAGTTCGAGCACGAGATCAGCACCGACCCACCCGAGAGCCCCTCGGCATCGATCGGCGTGCTGTCGTACGGACAGTTCTCGAGCTGCACGGGAAATTCTTCGGTACAAACCGGGCACATGTGTAGCCGGACCTGCCGGGCGGGGCCGGCCGAGCCCTCTGGTCAGGGATTTCCCTGGAGTGGCGGGGCCTCGTAGGGTCCGCCGCCATGACCCCGAACGTACGAATTGAGCGACGCCGGTTCGCGCGCCTGTCTGCCGTCGGAGTCGCCGGCGTGCTGGTCGCCGGCGCGCTCGGCGCGAGTGGCCTTGCGGCAGCCGACGTCACGCCGACCGGAGCGATCACGTTGACGCTGAGCGACGGTGCCCTCGAAACGCCGACGGGCCTCACGCTGGCTCCGATCGCGGGCACGTTGCCGGGCACGATCGATGCGGCGGGCCACATCACGATTCCGGCGGCCGCAATCACGTTCGTCGACTTCGCGGTCCCCGGAACACCGGTCGGTGACGTGTCGGTGTCGGTCGTACCGACCGGCGACTTCACCGGCACCGTCAACCCCGACACCGGGGCGATGACCATCAACGGCGGGTTCACGACGCTGCTCTCAGTCCCCGATCTCGGCGCGAACGGTTGCCCGCTCGGCCCCGTGGCGTTGCACTGGACGACCGCACCCGTGCACGGCGGCGCGACGCCGTACAACCCCGCGACCGGTGCCGCCGTGCTCGTCGAGGACACGTTCTTCGTGCCCGCGATCGCGAGCACGCTGTCGAACTTCTTGAGGTGCGGCGCGCTGCTCCCGGTGCTCAACTCGACCTTGATGCTCCCGAGCGTGCCGTACAACCCGGGCCCGCCCGTCGTCGGGTTCCGCATCGTGCAGCCGATGACGATCGCGCCCGCGGTCGGCAGCGTCACGACGACCACCGCGAGCGTTCCGTCGCTGTCGGTCAACGACGTGACCGTCACCGAGACCGACAAGAAGACGCAGAAGGCCACGTTCACCGTGTCGCTTTCGCAACCCGTGGCCTCCACGGTGAAGGTGAAGTACGCGACCGCCGACGGTTCGGCCACCCAACCCGGCGACTACCTGAAGAAGTCGGGCACCCTGACCTTCCCGGCCGGTACGACGAGCAAGACGGTGGCGGTCACTGTCAAGGGCGACTCCGCGGCGGAGGCCAACGAGACGTTCACCGTCGGACTCCACACGCCGACCGGCGCGCCGATCAGTGACGCTTCCGGTCTCGGCACGATCACCGACAACGACCCGGTGACGATCGACATCGCCGACGCGCAGATCGTCGAGGGCGACACCACGCAAACGCTCGCCTTCGTCGTCAGCATCAGCCGCGCGTCCGACGCGCCGGTCAAAGCCAAGATCACGACCACCGACGGCACCGCGACCCAGGCGGGCAACGACTACAAGAACAAGGGCGGTTCGGTCACGGTAAAGCCCGGCCTGACCAGCGCCGTCGTCGAAGTCGTCGTCACCGGCGACACGGTGCCCGAAGGCGACGAGACGTTTACGGTCACGCTGTCCGACCCAACCGCAGGCGTGTTGGGCGACGCGTCGGCAACCGGCACGATCACCGACGACGACGGCGTCCTGCCGACGTAGCCGAGTCAGGCGAAGGGGTCGAGGCGGCCGGTGCGGAGGAGCTTCTTGGCCGCGTCGATCGCGTCGTGGGCGACGTGGGCCTCGGCATCGCTCAGCAACCGCGTCGCGACGTCGCTCGACGGTTCGACCCGGTCGACTTCACCGTGGTCAATCAATCGTTGTACGGCCTCTCGGCCACGAGCCCATGTCATCGGGGAGAGTCTGCGCGTTGCTGCGCCTCGAGCAGGTCGGCCGCAAGGTCCAGGATCTCGTCGTCGACGAGTACCGGTACGAGCGGCCGAGACTTCACCTCCCGAATGAAGCTCTCGTGCCCGTTGAGCCACGCTTCCCGGCTTCTCGCGGTTGCTTGGACAGGCAGCCCGACTCGCCGTTCCGCTGCATCGGCTGCGTCGTGCAGGTCGTTGATGTCCACGGCGCCGATCACGAGTACGTCGATGTCGTTCGGCGCGCGTCCGGGTTGTCCGAGGTAGCGCGCGGCCCACGACCCGAACAGGACGACGGCTTCCGCGCCGCGAAGGTTGCCGAACGTCTCCGCGACGACCGCGGGCGGGCCGTAGGTCCCGAGGATCAGTTGGCGAACCGCAAGGTAGAGCGGATGATTCTCGTTGGCCCGCACGAGTCGGGTGGGTCCGGTCTTTCGGGTACGGACGATGCCTGCTTCCTCTGCTCGATTGACCTCCCGGAGCACGGTCGGCATGCTCGAGCCGGTCCACTCCACGAGTTGCGTGAGGTTGTGCTCGCGCGCCGCGTCGACGAGGACACGGGCCAGGAGCCTTCCTTGGGTTGCGGACCGCAGCATCGGGGCGAGGGACGGGGCCGCTACTTTCATGAATCGTAGAATAGTATACGGATAAAGAAAGCTATTCACCGGGGCCACCACCGCCCTCGGGCGTGTTGCACGACTCCGACCTGCTCCAATCGCCTGATCGCGGCGGCGACTCGTGGGCTGCCGATGGTGGTGCGGCCGAGAATCTGGTCGACGCTCGCGGCCTCACCCGCGAAGGCCATCAGGACCTGCTGTTCGTCGGGGTCCCGCGCGTCCGCGGACGCGCTCCAGCCGTTGACGGCGATGCCCCGGCCGAGCGCGACCAGCACGTCGCTCGGGTCGAGCAGGCACATGGCGCCGTCCTGAATGAGCGCGTTGCACCCGGCCGCGGCCGGGTTGCGGCGGGAACCGGGGAGCGCGAACACGGGGCGCCCGTAGTCGGCGGCCTTCTCGGCGGTGATGCGCGACCCGCCGCTGATCGTCGCCTCGACGACCACGCACACGTCGCACAGCGCGGCGATGATGCGGTTCCGCACGGGGAACCGCTCGGGGCGCGGGGTAACGCCGTACGGGTGCTCGGTCACCACCAACCCCGACGCCCGGACCCGTGCGTACAACGCCCGGTGCCGGCGCGGGTACTCGACGTCGAGGCCGGTCGCGACCACGCCCACCGCGAGCCCGCCCGCGTCGAGGCAGCCTTCGTGCGCGGCGCCGTCGATGCCGATCGCGAGGCCGCTCACGATCGTCACGCCCGCTCCCGCCAGGTACGCGCCGATCTCGTGGGCGTCGGCGAGTCCCTGCGGGGTCGCGGCCCGGGTGCCGACGATCGCGGCGCGCGGCGCGCGGAACGCGTCGACGCCGTCGCCTTCGCCGCGCAGTGCCGGCGGCCGGTCGGGGACTTCGTCGCGGATCGGGTAGTCGGGTTCGCCGATGCGCCAGAGGTGTGTGGTGCGGTTCATCGCACGTCGCCCCGGAGCAGCGCGGCCAGCTCGATGTCGTGCTCGGTCGCGGGTGACCGCTCGTCGAGGTCGGCGAGCGTCCACGCGAGCCGCCGGATGCGCGCCGCGCCCCGGCCGGTCAACCGGCGCGACCGGCACACGGCCTTCCACGTGCGCTCGGCCGCACCGACGAGCGGCAGGTACTCGGCCAGGGCGCCCGCGGGCACGTGCGAGTTGCGGCGCCAGGGCGTGAGGTCGAGCCGCGCCCGTTGGCGCTCGACCGCCATGGCGACGCGGGCCCGCACGTCGGTCGACGACTCGCCCGCGGGTGCGTCGGCATCGGCCGCGGTCACTTCGAGGCGCAGGTCGAAGCGATCGAGCAGTGGTGCCGAGAGCCGGCGTAGGTAGCGGTGGCGTTGCGTGTCGCTGCACCGGCAGTCGGACTCGATCCGACCGCACGGGCACGGGTTGCAGCACGCGACCAACAAGAAGTCAGCCGGGAACTCGACCGTGCCCCACGCGCGGCTGATGCGCACGACGCGTTCTTCGAGCGGCTGGCGGAGCGCGTCGAGCACCATCGGCGGGAACTCGCCCAGCTCGTCCAAGAACAGCGCGCCCCGATGCGCCAATGTGATTTCGCCAGGACGGGGACGCGGGCTCCCTCCTCCGATGAGCGCCACTGCCGACGCGCTGTGGTGCGGGGCCCGGAACGGTCGCACCGTACACAACCCAGAGCGCGGCGCGACACCCGCGGCCGAGTGGATCTTCGTGACCTCCAACCCCTCACTCGGCTCCAACGGCGGCAGGATCGTGGCCAAGCGCCGGGCCAGCATCGTCTTGCCCGCGCCCGGCGGCCCGAGCATGAGCAGGTGATGGTTCCCGGCCGCGGCCGCCGCGAGCGCGTGCCGGGCGAGGGAAAGGCCTCGCACGTCGGCCAGCTCGAGCGGTTCATCCTCGGCCGCGGCCGGGTCATCAGGTGGCGCCGGCGGAATGGAAGGCCACTCGGCTTCGCCCTTGAGGCACGCCCGCAGCTCACCGAGTCGGCGGGCCACGAACACTTCCGCGCCGGGCACGAGCGCGGCCTCCGCCGCGTTGGCTTCGGGCACCACGACCCGGAGCGTGCCCGCGGCGACGAGCGCGTCGACGAGCGCGAGCGTGCCGAGCACGGGCCGCACCCGGCCGTCGAGGCCCAGTTCGCCGAGCAGGGCCAGGTCGTCGAGCGCGCCGGCCGGCAGTTCCTCGTTGGCGCACGTGAGCGCCATGGCGACCGCCAGCTCGAGCCCCGAGCCGGTCTTGCGCAACGCGGCCGGCGCCAGGTTCACCGTGATGCGCTTCATCGGGTACTCCATGCCCGACGACAACAGCGCGGCTCGCACCCGCTCGCGCGACTCGCGTCCTGCGGTGTCGGGCAGCCCGACCACCGTGTAGCCCGGGAGCCCCCGCGACACGTGGACCTCGACGGTGACGACCTGCCCGTCGACCCCTTGCAGCACGGCGCTGCGCACCGATGCGAGCACGGCTTCCTCCTCAGTAGCTCCATTTCGCTGACAGATGAGGAGGGCCGTAACCGCGGCCGACGACGGTACGGCGACCCTACGAGGCGGGTGAGACACCTACCTGGAGTCGCATGGGGCGATAGCTGCGCGAGCCACGAGCGCGCCCGCCGTTCATGTGCCCTTCAATCCCTGTGGGGGCGATTGAAGGGCACATGAATCGCCCGAGCCGCACGTTGGTCACGACACCCCGCGACGAGCGACTACCGTCGGTGAGATGTCCTCGCGCCACGATGTCGCCGGGTTCGCGACCACCCTCGGGTCCCGGAGCGAGCACACCCGCCGCGCGTACGTCCACGACGTCGAGGAATTCGTCGCCTGGTGCGACCGCGGGAGCCTGCGGCCCGCCGACCTCGACCACCGCACCCTGCGCCGCTACCTCGCCTACCTCACGACCCGGGGCTTCGCCCGCAGCTCGATCAGCCGCAAGACCGCGGCCGTGCGCGCCTACGCCCGCTACCTCAAGCGCCACGGGCAGTTGAAGAACTCCGTCGCCGGGCAGCTCCGGGCCCCCAAAACCCCGAAGCGGCTCCCGAGGGTCCCCCGGGCCGCGGAAGCCGAGGCCCTGCTCGCCGGCGCCGCCGCGCTCGACGACCCCACTTCCCGGCGCGACCTCGCGGTCATCGAACTGCTCTACGGGGCCGGCCTCCGGGTGAGCGAGTGCTGCGGCCTCGACGTCGGCGACCTCGACTTCAAGCACCGGACCGTGACCGTTCTGGGCAAAGGGGCCAAGATCCGGCGCTTGCCCCTCGGTGACGCGGCCAGGATCGCTCTCGAGGATTATCTCCGGGCCGGAAGGGCTCAGTTACTGCCCGAGCCCACCGATTCCCTCTTCGTGAACGCCCGTGGACGGAGGCTCACGCCCCGAGATGCCCGACGGATCCTGGCGAGATACCCCCTCGAGGACGGCAGAGCCCTGCACCCCCACGCCCTGCGCCACGCGTTCGCCACCCACCTGCTCGACGGCGGGGCCGACCTGAGAGCGGTTCAGGAGCTGCTCGGACACGCCGACGTAGGTACTACGCAGGTCTACACTCACGTGACCCGCGACCGGCTGAAAGACGTGTACGAACGGACGCACCCTCGTGCCTGACGGAAGCGGTCCCTCCACCGTGGACGAGTTGGCGGCGACAATCGCCCAGCTCTGGGAGGACTACAAAGAGGAAGGCACCCGTGACGCACGGGAGCGCCTCATCCTTCACTACTCGCCGCTCGTGAAGTTCGTCGCGGGTCGTGTTGCCGCGGGCCTGCCCCAGAACATCGAGCAGTCCGACCTCGTCAGCTACGGCATCTTCGGCCTGATCGACGCGATCGACAAGTTCGACCCGGGCCGCGGCTACAAGTTCGAGACGTACGCGATCAGCCGCATCAAGGGCGCCATCATCGACGAGCTCCGCTCGATCGACTGGGTACCCCGTTCGGTGCGAGCGAAGGCCCGCGCCATCGAGCGCGCGTACTCGAAACTCGAGAACGAACTCCGCCGCAGCCCCGACGACAAAGAAGTCGCGGCCGAGCTCGGCATGACCGAAGACGAACTCGCCGCGGTGCTCGGCCAGGTGAGCTTCGTCGGCGTCGTCGCCCTCGACGAACTCCTCAGCGCCGGTTCGGAACGCGGCACGGGCGCAACCGTTGGTGACACCATCGCCGGTTCGGGTCACGACCCGGTCGAAGCGTTCGAGTCCGAGGAGATGCGCCAGGTCCTCGCCGACGCGATCAACCGCATGCCCGACCGCGAACGCCTCGTGCTCACGCTCTACTACTACGAGGGTCTCACCCTCGCCGAGATCGGCAGCGTCCTCGGGGTCACCGAGAGCCGCGTCTGCCAGATCCACACCAAGGCGAT
>JANNHK010000079.1:0-19059 GCA_031404355.1 Actinomycetes bacterium | reverse complement strand
CACCGAACTCGGATCGGGCTTCAAGATCGCGATGCGCGACCTCGAAATCCGCGGCGCCGGCAACCTGCTGGGCGCCGAGCAGTCGGGCCACATCGCCGCGGTCGGCTTCGACCTCTACATGGAAATGGTCACCGAAGCGGTCGGCGAGTTGACCGGCCAACTCCCCGAACCGCCGGCCGAGGTGCAGATCGACCTGCCGATCACCGCCCACCTGCCGCGCGACTACATCGCTCGCGACGACGTGCGCATGGAGGCCTACCGTCGGCTCGCGGCTGTGGCGACCGAGACCGACGTCGACGACGTCCGCCGCGAATGGGAAGACCGCTACGGACCGCCGCCCCCTCCCGCGGCGGCGTTGCTCGACGTGGCGCGCCTGCGCGCCGAGTGCTTCCGCCTCGGCGTGCGCGCCGTCTCCGTGCAGAAGGGAGTCGCCCGGTTCGACGGTTGGCAGCTCCTCAAGTCGCAGGAGGCCCGCCTCAAGCGAGCCGTTGCCCGCGCCACCGTGCTGCCCGATGCGGTGGTCGTGCCCGTGAAAGGCGAGGGGCAAGCGCTCGTGGCGGGGATGCTCGCCCTGATCGCGGCGACCGCTCCGACCCCTGAGAGCGACGCGGCGCCAGTAACCTCCGCCCCGTGATGCATCGCTCTGTGAGTCGTTTCGCCGCGCTCGGGCTCGTTGCGGCAGCCCTCGCCGGCGGCTGTTCCGGCGCCGGCGGCAGCCTCAACGACGCCGCGACCATCCGGTACGAGGACGACGACGGTACGGAGCACGTCATCCACATCACGCGCGAGGAGTTCGAGGACGAACTCGACTTGCTCTCGCAGCGTGAGGGTGTCGAACCCGGTCCCGACGGCACGATCCCGGCGGCCGATTCGGCCGGCTGGCTCACGCAGAACATTTACCTGACTGCGGTCGCGCTCGAAGTCGAAGCGCTCGAGATCGAGGTCACCGACGAGCAACGCGACCGCGCGAAAACGAACGTCGCCGAGTTCGGTTTCGGCGAAGAGCTGAGCGAGATCAGTATCGAAGGGCAAGCGCAGGTCGAGGCCCTGAGCGACGCGCTCCGGGCAGACTCCGAGATCGAGGAGCCCACCGAAGCCGACGCGCGCGAGGTGTACGAGACCAACCTGGAATCGTTTGCGGCGTGCCCGTCGGGTCGCAACGTCGAGCAGGTCGCCTTCCAACTCGAAGTCGACGCGCAGGCCGCGTTCGACCGTATGGCCGAGGGGGAAACCTTCGCGGAGGCGCAGGAAGTCGCCGAGTTCTACGAGAGCACGTGTCTCGAGAACGGTCAGTTCGGGCAGGACGCAGCGTTCGCCGAAGCCGCCGGCGCCGCCGAACTCGGTGAGGTCACGGGCCCGGTGGCGAGCGAACAGGCCTTCCACGTATTGGTCGCCACGGACTACGCGCCGACGTTCGAGCAGTTCCGCGACCAGATCCTCTCGCAGTTGACCCAAGAGGCACAGCAGGCAGCCGAGGCCGAGTTCAACCAGCGCATCAGCGAAGCGATCGGCAAGTGGATCGACCGCTTCGACGTGACGATCGACCCGCGGTACGGAACCTGGGAAGAGACCGAGGAAGCGGGCTGGCAGGTCGTCGCACCGGAAGTACCCGACCCGAGCGAGGGACGCGGAGACGACGAAACCGTGGTCACGGTCCCGCCCATCGAGCTCGGCGGATGAGCCGACCGCGGGTCGTCGTCGTCGGTCTCGGACCTGCGGGCGCCGATCTCGTGCTCCCGGCCGCACGCGCCGCGCTCGCGGCGACCACCACCCGCTTCGCCCGGACAGCCCGGCATCCCGCCGTCGACGACCTCGCGCGTGAAGGCATCACGTTCGAGGCGCTCGACCACCTCTACGACTCGGGCGACGACTTCGACACGGTCTACAGCGCGATCGCGTCGTACATCGTCGACGCGGCGCGTACGAATCGCGATCTCGTGTACGCCGTGCCCGGGAGTCCGAATGTCGCGGAGCGCACGGTGGAGTTGTTGCGCGCGGCCGACGTCGAGATCGAACTCGTTCCCGGTCTGTCGTTCGCGGAGCTGGCCTGGGCGCGCATCGGCGTCGATCCGTTAGCCGGGGCGCGAGTTGTCGACGCACGGGCGTTCGCGGTCGACGCGGCCGGGTTCGCGGGGCCGATGCTCATCGCGCAGTGCGACACGCAGTTCGTGCTCTCCGACGTGAAGCTCGCCCTGCTCGAAGTGCTCGTTCCCGACCACGAAGTCACGGTGCTCCAGCGTCTCGGCCTGCCCGACGAGCGCATCGACCGGGTCGCGCTCGCCGAACTCGACCGCGAGGTCGTGCCCGACCACCTCACGTCGTTGTACGTCGACACGGGCGAGCTGCGCGTCGCATCGGAGTTCGCGCGCCTGGTCGGGTTGGCCGAACGGCTACGGGGCCCGGGCGGGTGCCCGTGGGACGCCAAGCAAACCCATCACTCGCTGCGCCGCCACGTGCTCGAAGAGGCGTACGAAGTCGCGGAGGCGATCGGCGCGCTGCCGCCGACCGCGCCCGCAGGTGCGATCGAACTCACCGACTACGACGCACTCGAAGACGAACTCGGCGACCTCCTGTTCCAGGTCGTCATCCAGTCGGTGCTCGCGGCCGAGGCGGGCGCATTCAACGTCGCCGACGTCGCCCGCCGTATCCACGACAAGCTCGTGCACCGGCACCCGCACGTGTTCGGCGACGTGACGGTCGCCGACGCCGACGCCGTCGTCACCAACTGGGAGCAGATCAAGAAGGCGGAGAAGGGCGACACGTCGCTCGTCGCCGGTGTCACCGCTGGACTGCCGTCGCTCATTGCGGTCCAGAAGCTCTTGCGCAAGGCCGACTCGATCGGCCTCGCGGTCGAAGTGCCGGAGGTCGCGCTCGACGAGATCGACGACGCGGCGGTCGGTCAGGCGCTCGCGGCCATCGTCGCGCGGGCCCGCACCAGCGACGTCGACGCCGAATCGGCGCTCGCCGCGTGGGCTCGGCGCTTCAGGAGCCAGTTCCAGCGGTTGGAGACACTCGCCGAGGTGGAGGGGATCGACCTCGCGACCGCCGATCCCGACCTCGTCCGCCGGATGTGGGATTCCGAAGCGGACTGACAGCGAACGCACGTTCGGTGGCTAGATTTCTACGCGGAGTGACTCCCGTTCGGCGGCGCGAAGGTCTACATTCACGACTCGCACCACAGGAGTAACAGGGATTGAGCACAGGTTGGGCGCCGGGCGGAGGGCCGGAGGGCGTAGCCGCATGATTATCGAGGATGTAACCGGGCAGGAGATTCTCGATTCGCGCGGCAACCCCACGGTTGAGGTCGAGGTCGAGCTCCTGAGCGGGGCCCGGGGCCGGGCGGCCGTGCCCAGCGGGGCCAGCACGGGTGCGCACGAGGCGGTCGAACTCCGCGACGGTGGGAGCCGCTACGGGGGCAAGGGCGTCCAATCGGCGGTCGAGCACGTCATCGGCGAGATCAGGGAAGCGATCATCGGGTTCGACGCCGCCGACCAGCGCGGCCTCGACGCCGAGCTGATCGCCTTGGACGGCACCGACAACAAGGCGCGGCTCGGCGCCAACGCCATCCTGGGCGTGTCGCTCGCGGCCGCCAAGGCCGGCGCGCAGGAGAGTGGCCTGCCGCTGTACCGCTACGTCGGCGGCGCCAACGCGCACGTGCTGCCCGTGCCGATGATGAACGTCGTCAACGGCGGCGCGCACGCCAGCTCGAACGTCGACATCCAGGAATTCATGCTGCTGCCGGTCGGCGCCGTCAGCTATTCGGAGGCGCTGCGCTGGAGCGCGGAGACGTACCACGTGCTCGGCGATCTGCTGAGGGAGCGCGGGCTCTCGACGGCGGTCGGCGACGAAGGCGGGTACGCACCCGACCTCCCGTCGAACGAGGAAGCGTTGCGCCTCATGATGCAGGCGATCGAGCGGGCGGGCTACCGCCCCGGCGACGAGATCGCGCTCGGGCTCGACGTCGCCTCGACCGAGTTCTACGAACACGGTGCGTACACGCTCGCGGGCGAAGGCCGGAAGTTCACGAGCGGCGAGTTCGCCGACTACCTCGTCGACCTGTGCGACCGCTACCCGATCGTGTCGGTCGAGGACGGCATGGCCGAAGACGACTGGGACGGCTGGTTCGCGCTCACCGGCCGCCTCGGCAACCGGGTGCAGCTCGTCGGCGACGACTTGTTCGTGACTAACACCGAACGTCTGGCCCGCGGCATCGATGCGGGTGTGGCCAACTCGATCCTCGTGAAGGTCAACCAGATCGGCACGCTCACCGAGACGCTCGACACGATGCAACTGGCGGCGAGCGCCGCGTACACGTCGGTGATGTCGCACCGCAGTGGCGAGACCGAGGACACGACAATCGCCGACCTGGCCGTGGCGACGAACTGCGGGCAGATCAAGGCGGGCGCGCCCGCCCGCAGCGACCGCGTCGCGAAGTACAACCAGCTGCTGCGCATCGAAGAGGACCTGGGCGAAGGCGCGGCGTACCTCGGCGGACGTGCGCTGGCGGGACCCCGATGACCGCGAAGAGCGTGCGCATCGTGCTGCTCGCACTGTTGCTCGTCGCGATCATGTTCCTGTTCGTGTTCCCGACCCGGTCTTACCTCTCGCAGCGGAATGCCGTCGAGGACGCCCGCAACGACGTGAAGGTCATCCAGGAGCAGATCGTCCTGCTGCAGGAGGAATCGGCCCGGCTCCGGACACCCGCCGAGATCGAACGGCAGGCCCGCCTGCAGTTCAACATGGTGTTCCCGGGCGAGAAGCCGTTCGCGGTCGTGCCCGACACCGCCGACGAGGCCGACACCTCGGACGGAAACGAGTCGTCGCCGTAAGCTCAGGGCCGTGCCGGCACCGAGCCATCCCGACGACGCCGCGGCACTTGCCGACCTGCTCGGGCGCGAACCACGCGCCGAGTTCGAGGTCGTCGTCCGCGACGCCGGCGGCGCCCCGGTCGTCATCCGGAACGCGCCGTTGCTCGACGACGGGACGCCCATGCCGACCCGGTTCTGGCTGGTCGACTCGCGGGTCAGCGCCAGCGTCGCCCGCCTCGAGTCGGCCGGCGGGGTGCGTGCGGCCGAAGCGGCCGTCGACGCCGACGCCCTCCTCGACGCGCACGCGCGCTACGCGGCCGAGCGCGATGCCGCGCTCCCGGTCGACCACGAGGGCCCCCGACCGCACGGCGGGGTGGGTGGCACCCGCGTCGGCGTAAAGTGCCTGCACGCGCACTACGCCTGGCATCTCGCGGGCGGCGACGACCCGGTCGGTGCCTGGGTGGCCGCCCAGTTCGCGCGGGAAGTGTCGACCCCGTGACCCGCGTCGCCGCCGTCGACATCGGCACGAACTCCACGCGGCTTCTCGTCGCCGACGTGGTCGACGGCCGCCTGACCCAAGTCGATCGGCGGACGAGGATCACGCGCCTCGGGCAGGGCGTCCACGCGTCCCGGAAGTTGCACCCGGACGCGATCGAACGCACGCTCGCGACGCTGCGCGAGTACCGCGCCGTCATCTCCGAACTCGGCGTCTCGGCCGTACGCGCGACTGCGACGAGCGCGTCACGCGACGCCACCAACCGCGACGAGTTCTTCGAACCGGCGCGCGCGCTGTTGGGCGCCGCGCCCGAACTGCTCAGCGGTGAAGACGAGGCGCGCCTCGAGTTCGCCGGCGCGACGACCGGTCTCGACGCGCCAGCGCCGTTCCTCGTCCTCGACGTCGGTGGCGGCTCGACCGAGTTCATCCTCGGCACGACCGAGCCCGAGGGCCTCGTCTCGGTCGACGTCGGTTGCGTGCGCCTTACCGAACAGTTCCTCACGAGCGATCCACCCGCGCCCGAAGAGTTGAGCCAGGCGCTGTCGGTCGTGCGCGACCATCTCGCCGACGTCGACCGCGAGGTGCCCGGCGCGGCGGCGGCGAAGACCCTCGTCGGTACGGCGGGCACCGCGTGGACGATGGGTGCCGTCGAGCTGGGCGTCGATCCCGGCGAGAGCGAGCGCATTCACCACTTCCGGCTGACGCGCGCGGCCGCCGAGGACGTGTACCGCACGCTCGCGACCGAACCGATCGCGACCCGGCGCCATAACCCGGGCCTCGAAGCGGGTCGGGTCGACGTGATCGTCGGTGGTGCGATCGTGATCGTGGCCGTGATGCGCCACTTCCGATTCGACGAGATGCTCGTGTCCGAAGCCGACATTCTCGACGGCCTTGCCCTGAGCATCGGGTAAATCGCGAAAACCAGCCGCGCCGCGAGTTCTCCCGCCGTCGCGATCGCGGCCGAGTGAAGACCCGTGGACTTGCTCGCCTTCGGCCAGTCGCTCGGCGCACTCCGGATCGCGGATATCCGATCCATCGCCGCGCACGAAGCCGCATCGCGTGACTCGATCGCGGGTGAGGTCGAAGTGCGGCGCGCCACGCTGCATGTCGAGCGCGTGCTCCGGGCGACACAACGCCGAAACCACGCCGCAATGGCGGGCCTGACGGTGGTCTCGCTCGTGCAGGGTGCCGCCCGGCGGGACGGTGTCGAGCTCCCCGACCGCGATGTCACCCGGGTCGCCCGCGCCGCCGAGCTCGTCGCCCGCGCGCTGGTTGGTGGGCCCGCGTCCGAGCGCGACGCGCGCCTGCTCGCAACCGCATTCGATCGGGTCTCACTACGATCGGGCGCGTGAATCATGCGCAGCGTCTACTCCTAGGGCCCGGCCCGTCGAACCCGTATCCCGAGGTGATGGAGGCGTTCCAGCGCCCCGTCCTCGGCCACCTCGACCCCGACTTCCTCGTCGTCCTCGACGAGATCGGCGACCGGCTGCGGGCCGCGTTCCAGACGGCCAACACTCTCACTCTTCCGATCAGTGGCACCGGGTCAGCCGGCATGGAGGCATGCTTCGTCAACCTCCTCGAGCGGGGCGACACCGCGATCGTCGGCGTCAACGGGGTGTTCGGCGAGCGCATGTGCGAGGTCGCGCGCCGCTGCGGGGCCGAGGTCGTGCGGGTCGACGAGGCCTGGGGCAAGGCGATCGACCCGCAGCGCCTGCTCGACGCACGCGCCGAACATCCCGCGGCTCGGCTCGTCGCCGTCGTGCACGCGGAGACGTCGACGGGTGTCGAGAACGACATCGCGCCGTTGCGCGCGTTGCAGGACACGGACACGCTCTTGCTCGTCGATGCGGTGACGTCGCTCGGCGGGGTACCGCTCGAGGTCGACGCCTGGGGCATCGACGCCGTGTACTCGGGAACGCAGAAGTGTCTCGGCGTGCCGCCCGGGTTGGCACCGGTCAGCTTCTCGGAACGCGCCGTCGAGCGCATCACAGCCCGCACGACGCCCGCGCAGTCGTGGTACCTCGACCTCGCGCTGCTCGCCGAGTACGTGGGAACCGCGCGCCGCTATCACCACACCGCCCCGATCTCGATGTTGTACGCGTTGCACGCGGGGCTCGGTGTGCTGCTCGACGAGGGCCTCGACAATTCGTGGGCGCGCCACCGCCGCGTCGGAACCCTTCTGCAGGATGCCCTGCCTGAATTCGGTTTCACGCCGTTCGCGCAGGAACGTCGTCTGCCGCAGCTCACCTCGGTGTGGCTCCCGGAAGGCGTCGACGATGCCAAGGTGAGAGCAGAACTGAGGGTGCGCTTCGACATCGAGGTCGGCGGCGGCCTCGGCGAATTCGCGGGTAAAGGCTGGCGCATAGGCCTGATGGGCCACAGTGCCCGAGAGGGCTCAGTGGCCGCGCTCCTCGGGGCGTTGCGCTTGTTGTTCTAGAACCTCACCGAGACCCCGCATCCGCCGATCTAAGGCTCATGGCCAGCCGGTATACGAAGGAGCTGTTCGAGCTCTCCACGCAGCCGGTGGCCGCCGAACAGGTGCTGCGCCTCGTTGCGAGCCCGCGCTCGTCGGCATCGGATCTGGCTCGCGTCGTCGAGACCGACCCCGCGCTCGCGGCGCGGGTGATGCGACTCGCGAACAGTCCGTACTACGGCGCCGCGCGCCGAGTGGCGAATACGCAGCACGCAATCGTGATGCTCGGCTTCGACACCGTGCGCGGCCTGGCGGTCAGCGCGGCGTTCAGCCTCCTCGACGGGCGCGGCGAAATGGGGCCCGACGGGTTCTGGCGGCATTCGGTCACGACGGCCGCGGCCGCGTCGACGATCGCGAAGAAGATGGGTGTCTCGCCGGCGGACGCGTTCTCCGTCGGGTTGTTGCACGACATCGGGGCCGTGCTCCTGCACCGCCGCGACCCGGCCAAGTTCGCGGAAGCCATGCAGGCGCCGTCGATGGCGCGCGTCGTGTCTGCCGAGATCGCCACGTTCGGCATGACGCACGCCAACGCGGGTGCCGACGCCCTCGACGCGTGGGGCTTCCCGCGCCCGTTCGTCGAGGCGGTCGCGTTGCACGAGCACGGTGTCGAGTTGGCCGAGTTCGCCGTCGGGCGGATCCTGAAGGTGGCCGAGGCGATCTCGCTCGAACTCGCCCCGATGCCGGGCTACCCGACGGCACCCGATCTCGAGCATCTGCTCGCGTCGGTGCGATTGCACGACAGCGACTACGACGCGATCACGAGTGATGTCGACGAGCAGCTCGAACGCCTCGCCGACTTCCTCGGGGTCGAACCTTGATACCCAGGGAACCGTCGGCACGGTCCCGGCGGGCGCTCGAGCGGATCGAAATCGCGCGGGCCCGGAGCCTCGTGCACCTGCAGAGCAGCGGCCCCGAGCGCGCCCTGCTGGTCGAGTTGTTGGAAGCGTCGTGCCTGCTCGAGCTCGCGAAGATCGAACCGAGCACGCTCGACCCCGCCGTCTACTTGCAGCTTTCCCTCGACGTGCTCACCGACTTGTACCCGATCGCAGGGTGTGCCGCGTCGATCGTCGAACCGGGAGGACGTGCGATCGACGTCTCGTCGGGCGGCGACGCGAGGTTCGGCAAGGAGCACCCGTTGGTTGCCGGAGAGGTGACGCTCGGCGTGCTGTTCACGGGCCCGTTGTCGACAGACATCGAGGTCGACGACGGCTTTTTCGGCCGGGCCGCCGCGCTCCTCGCGCAGGGTCTCGCGACAGCGATCGACAGCGAGTGTCTGCGCCGCGACGCCGCCACCGAGACCGCGTCGCGGATCGCCGCCGAAGTGCATGACGACGTGGCCCAGCGCCTGGAGGATCTCGTGCACGCGCTCGCGTCCTTCCCGGGTGCGGTCGGCGCCGAGTTGCTCGTCGACCACAGTGCGGTCGGCCCGCCGATCTCGCTCCGCGCCGGCTTCTGGGACGACGACGGTCACCCGCACGCGATCGAGTCGGTCACCGTCGAACTCGTACGGGTCGGGCACGTCGTCGGGCGTCTGCGCTCGGTCGACGCCACCGCGGTGGAAGCCGAAGCCCTGCGCGTCGTACTCGAGCGGCTGGCGGGCTCCCTCGACCGGCTCGCCGATACCCAACGCCTGCGCGAAGAGGCCGAGACCGAGCCGCTCACCGGGCTCGGGAACCGGCGCCGCCTCGAACGGGCACTCACGACCGCGACGGCCCGAGCCCAGTGGTACGGCGAACAGGTCGCGGTGCTGCTGATCGACATCGACCGGCTGAAAGCAGTCAACGACGAGTTGGGCCACGATGCCGGTGACGCAGTGATCGTTGCGTGTGCCGACGCGTTGCGCGAACGCGTACGCACCTACGACGAGTGCGCGCGGTTCGGGGGCGATGAGTTCGTGGTCGTCGCGCCCGTCTCCGACGTGCTCGACGCGCTGCGTCTGGCCGATGGCGTTCGTATAGCGATACGGCATGCGTGTCGCGCTGTCCTTCCCGACCCATGGGAGGTCAGCGCGACGGTGGGCATCGCTTTGTATCCGGACTCGGGTGGCGATCCCGAGGCGCTCATGCGCGCCGCCGACGCTGCGTTGTATCGCGCCAAACGCGAGGGACGCGACGGCGTCGCAGTCGCGGACCCGAACGACGAGCTCCCGCACGCGCCCCGGCGCCGCTTCCTCAAGCGGTCGGGGGCGTGAACAGGTTCTCGCGGTAGAACCGCAGCTCCGCGACGGATTCGAGGATGTCGCCGAGCGCCCGGTGTTGCTCGTTCTTCGAGGGCCGCTTGCGGTAGGTCTCGGGGTACCACCGCCGGCACAGCTCCTTGAGCGACGACACGTCGATGCTGCGGTAGTGCAGGTAGTTGTCGAGGTCGGGCATGTAGCGGGCGAGGAAGCGGCGATCCATGCCGATGCTGTTGCCGCACAGCGGTATCGTGCCCGCCTTTTTCACATGCGCACGCACATAGTCGAGCACCGCCGCTTGTGCGGTCGGAAGGTCGATGGTCGACGCCGAGATCTCGGGCAGGAGGCCCGACTTCGTGTGCATCGTCTTGACGAAGTCGTCCATGGCGGCCAGGGCGGTGTCGGGCTGGTGGACGACGAGGTCGATGCCGGGGTCGATAGGGTCCAAGGCGGCGTCGGTGATCACACATGCGATCTCGACGATGACGTCGCGTTCGACGTCGAGACCTGTCATCTCCAGGTCAATCCACACGAGTAGGTCGTCGGGGCCGCCTTCGGGCATGACGCGCACGCTACCGTTCGCGCCCGAATGGTCGCGCCCTCCGTCGTCTGGCGTCCTTCCGACGCGCTGTTGCAGGAAAGCAACGTCGCGCGTTTCATGGCCGCGGAGGGCATCACCGATTTCGCGGAGCTGGTCGCCCGGTCGATCGACGAGCCCGAATGGTTCTGGGACGCGGTGGTCGGGTTCCTCGGGATCGCGTTCGAGACTCCGTACGAGCACGTGCTCGACGTCTCCGACGGGATTCCGTGGGCGAAATGGTTCACCGGCGGGACCCTCAACCTCGCGGTGACGTGCATCGACCGTCATGCGGCGAGCCCGCCCTCGGCCGAGCCCGCTGTGGTCTGGGAGGGTGAGGAGGGCACGGTGCGCGAATTGAGCTGGTCGGATCTGCGCGAACTCACCGATCAGATCGCATCGGGTCTCGCGGCGCGTGGGGTCGGCCCCGGCGATGCCGTCGGCGTGTTCCTCCCGATGATCCCCGAGACGGTCGCGACCCTGTTCGCCGTTGCGAAACTCGGAGCGATCTTTCTGCCGATCTTTTCCGGGTACGGCGCCGACGCGGTCGCGGTCCGCCTCGAAGATGCGGGTGCGGTCGCGCTCGTGACCGCCGACGGGTTCGCCCGGCGCGGGAAAGCCATCCCGATGAAGGAAACCGCGGACGGCGCGGTCGCGCAGGTTCCGTCGGTCACGACGGTTGTCGTCGTACCGCGCCTCGGCCGTACCGACGTCCCGATGACCGCGGGGCGCGACGTCACCCTCGCCGAACTCTGCGCGGACCGTGCCGACCGCTTCGACGCCGTTCCGGTCGACAGCGAGCAGCCGTTGTTCGTCGCGTACACGAGCGGGACTACCGGTCAGCCCAAAGGTTCCGTGCACGTGCAGGCCGGGTTCCTCGTGAAGGTCGCGCAGGAGGTCGCGTTCCAGATGGACATCCGCCCCGGAGAGCGGCTGTTCTGGCTCACCGACATCGGCTGGATCATGGGGCCGTGGGAAATCGTCGGCGTGCTCGCCAACGGCGGAACGCTCGTGTTGTACGACGGCGCCCCCGACTATCCCGGACCGGACCGCCTCTGGGCACTCGTCGAGAGCCAACGGGTTGCCATCCTCGGCGCGAGCCCGACGCTGATCCGGTCGTTGATGGTTCACGGCGACGCACCGGTGCATTCGCACGACCTGTCGTCGTTGCGGATCCTCGGTTCGACCGGCGAGCCGTGGAACGAAGCGCCGTGGCGTTGGTACTTCGACGTCGTCGGTGGCGGCCGCTGCCCGGTGATCAACATTTCGGGCGGCACCGAAGTCGGCGCGTGTTTCCTCTCACCGCACGTCGTGCAGGCGCTGTCGCCGTGTTCGCTCGGCGGGCCCGCGCTGGGTATGGCAATCGACGTGTTCGACGACGACGGGAAGTCGCTGCGCGGCGAGGTCGGCGAACTCGTGTGCACGAAGCCGTGGCCGGGCATGACCCGTGGTTTGTGGAAGGACCCGGAGCGCTACCTCGAGACGTATTGGTCGCGCTGGCCCGACGTGTGGTGGCACGGCGACTTCGCGAGCGTGTCCGACGACGGGCAGTGGTTCCTGCACGGTCGTTCCGACGACACGATCAAACTCGCGGGCAAGCGCCTGGGCCCGGCGGAAGTCGAAACCGTGCTCGTCGCGCACCCGGCCGTCGTCGAAGCGGCCGCGATCGGTGTGCCCGACGACGTCAAGGGTGAGGCGTTGTGGGCCTACGTCGTGCTCGCGCCCGGTGTCGACGCGACCGACGCGTTGCGCGCGGAGTTGTCGGCGGCGGTCGCCAAGGACCTGGGCGCGGCGTTTCGGCCCGCGGCCGTGCGGTTCACGACGGCGTTGCCGAAGACGCGCAGTGCCAAGATCCTGCGGCGGGCGATACGGGCCGTCGCGACGGGCGCCGCGCCCGGTGACCTGTCGGGCCTCGAAGACCCGGCCACGCTCGACGCGATCGCGAGTGCGGGATGAGCGTTTCGGAACTCGTCGGCGCCCGCGCGCTGCTTCGTCCGCTCAAGGCCGAAGACTGGGAGGCGTGGCGCGAGGTACGCATCCGCTGTCGCGACTGGCTCGAACAGTGGGAGCCGAAGCCCGACCTCGGCAGCGCCGACCCGGTTGCCGACCGGGAGGCGTTCCGGGCACGCTGCGGCGCGTGGGAGCGGCAACGGCACTTCGACGCGGCCTACGGCTACGGGCTGTTCCTCGTCGACGGTCGATTCGCCGGCGAAGTGAGCCTCGGCAGTGTGCAGCGCGGCCCGTTCCAGATGGGCTACATCGGTTACTGGATCGACGAGGCGTTGGCGGGACGCGGGTACGTGCCCGAAGGGGTGGTGTTGCTCATGCGCCACGCGTTCGACGCGTTGACCCTGCACCGGCTCGAAGCCGCAATCGTGCCCCGCAACGACGCGAGCCGCCGGGTGGCCGAGAAACTGGGCATGCGCGAGGAAGGCGTCGCGCAACGCTTCCTACAGATCCAGGGCGTATACGAGGACCATGTTCGCTACGCGATCACCATCGAAGAGTGGGAAAAGCGCGGTCACGAACTGGTAGCCCGGTTCTTGGCGCCGCGGGAGCTCGCCTGACCGCTCTCGGCGACTAGAAGTCGGGGTCGTCCTCGGTGTGGCGGCCGTTGCCGTTGCCGCCGCCGCCGTCGTTGCGCTTGCGGTCGGCGAGCACGGCCGGAACCCAGCCCCGCCGGCGGGCCGGCTGCGGGTCGGGCGTCAAGACCGGTTCCTCTTCCTGAGGTTCGGTGTCGATCGTCCCGACGATCTCGGACCGGGCGCGCCGGTAGAGATCGTCGACGAGTGCTTGCACGTCGGGGTCGAGCGGGCCCGGTTCGACGCGCAACGGCTCGTACACCGATGCCGCGGCGGCGACCACGTGCGTCTCGAACTCTTCCGTCAGCTCAGGTGCCGTGAGATCGATCTCGACATCGGGCTCGATCGGTTCGGGCATCTCCCAGCGCGCCTCGGTCACGGGCGGCGCAATGGTGGCGCTCGCGATCGCGTCTTCGAGACTGGTCGCACTCGGAAGTTCGAACGTGCGCTCCGGTTCGAACGCGGGCGGCAGGTCGAACGACAGGGCGGTCGTGACCGACACCTGCGGCCCGGGCGCGAACGGGCGGTCGGTCGTGAAGCGGTTGTCCCACGGGTCGCCGTGCGGCGTCGGGCGCTGGTGATGCGTGAATTGGCGAGTCCGCAGGCGCTCGTTCAGCGCGCGGTCGATCGGAAGCAGCTTGACGCCGATCCGGTACTCCTCGCCGAGAATGCGCGGCCCGCTCCGGCGGATGCGTTGCCTGCAGATCTGGCACCGACGCGCGCTCGGATCCGGGAGAACGGTGATGCATGTCGGACAGCGAAACATGCCCCCAGCCTTTCCTCATCCTTGAGGTTCTCGCCCGTGAAATACCGCCCGGCTGCCACGCAGCGTGAATACATCGTACCGCAGCCTTCATCTGGTTGCTAATGGCAGCTTTTACCTGGGTCTCCCGAACCATCCCTGGCCGAGCGACCACGTTTGGGCCTCGACCTCCGTCGCGAGCGCGGCGTCGAAGTCGGGTTGCCAGGGCACGGCTCGCATCGTGGCTTTGGTTCGAGCACTCAGCGCGCGAGGGATCGAGGCGGCCCGGCCCGCGAACGCGGTTGCCGCGTCGAGCAGGGCGTCGTCGGCCACGCAGCGCCAGGCGAGCCCGATCTCGGCGGCGCGGGCCCCGTCGACCGCGTCGCCGAACAGCACCATCGCCGCCGCGGCCGATGCGCCGACGGCCCGTTCGAGCAGCCAGGTGTGGCCGCCGCCGGGGTGCAGCCCGATGCGAAGGAAGCGCGGGTCGAAACGGGCCGAGGCGGAGGCGAAGCGGACATCGCACGCCAGCGCCAGGTTCATGCCCGCTCCGACCGCGGGGCCGTTGACCGCGGCCAGCGTCGGAAGCGGCGAACGCAGCACGCGCAGGAAGCCCTCGTAGATCGAGACGATCTGGCCGCGGTCCTGGTCCGTTTCGGCCTGCGAGAGCGCGCCCAGGCTCGACACGTCGGCACCCGAACAGAACGCGGGTGCTTCACCGGTGACGACCACCGCGCCGACGTTCCCGTCGGCTTCGATCGTCTCGAAGGTCTCGACGATCTCGCGCACCATCGGCGCGGTCATGGCGTTGCGGCGGGCAGTGTCGACGAGGGTGACGATCGCGACCTGCTCGCGTTGTTCGAGGCGAACGTGTTCCATCGCCGCAGTCTGGCCGGTCAGTCGGGGCGGACGACAGCCGGGGAGTGGCGGAAGAAGTCTTCGACCTCGCGCTGGTACTTGTAGGTCGGGTTGGTGTCGCCGATGGCGCCTTCGAGGCGCAGACCCTGGGCGAACGCCTCGACCGTGCCCGCGCTCGAGTAGCGGTAGCGGAACCCGGCCCGCTTGAAGCGGGAGTTGTCGACCGAGCGTCCGTACCGGAGCAGCATGAGCGCCTCGGGCGGGAGGTCCCACATACGCAGCGCGCGCGGCACCTCGTTGGCGAACGCGGTGAAGATGGGCGGCAGGGCGATGCGGCGCTTGCCGACGATCGCGCACACATCGCTCCACGGCAGGTTGCCGTCGCCCGCGACATTGAACACACCGGGTGTGTCGTGCATCGTCGCGTACATCAGCGCGCCGACGACGTCGTCCTCGTGGACGAATTGGAGCCGCGGGTCGTAGCCGAGGATCTCGGGGACGACCGAACGCCGCAGCGCGTGCGCGAACGGCGTGTCGATGAAGTTGCCGAGTACGTTCGCGAAGCGGAGCAACGTGACACTGATGTGCGGGTTGTCGTCGGCGAAGTCGCGCAGGAACGCTTCGACTTCGAGCAGCGACCGTTCGACACCGGTACGCGCCGGGCGCGTGCGCGGCATCTCCTCGCGGAAGAAATACGGGTCCTGATAGTTCGACCCGTACACGAGGCCCGAACTCTTCACGATGACACGGCGCACCGGGCTGCCGGCCATACCCGCGGCGGCGAGCAGGCTCATGGTGCCGATCACGTTGATCTCGTGCAGCGTGCGCCCGCTGGTCTGGGTCGAGTCGACGATGAGGTGCGTGTGCAGGATCGTGTCGATGTTCGTGGCGCGCACGATGCGCGAGAGGATCGAGTACGACGAGTCGGCGCGCACGAACTCGGTGCGTTCGAGCGGCACACTCGGGTCGCGCGTGTCGACCCCGACGACCACTTCGACGTCGGGGCGTTCTTCGAGCGCCTGCGCGACGCGGCCGCCCCAATATGTGCTGAGTCCGGTGACGAGGACGCGCACGTCAGCCGAACCAGACGCTGCGGCGCCGGCGCAGCATGTCGTAGAGGGCGTCCTGCACCAAGCGGCGGATGCGTTCCGACTCGTCCATCACGCGACTGCGCGAGTAGCGCTCCTGATTGGGGGCCACGTCGAAGTGCACCGGCGGCAGCACCCGGATCTTGAACTTGGACGGGAAGTAGCCGACGAGCCCGAGCGGTCCGAGCATCAGCATGTTGGCGGTGATCGGGAAGTACGGGAGGCCGAGCATCTTGGCCAGGCGCGGGCTCTTGAACAGGATCGGCATCGATTCTTCGGCCCCGACCACTGCAATGGGGATGACCGGCACGCCCGCGCGCATCGCGATCTCGACGAACCCCCCGCGGCCGAAGCGGCTGAGTTGATAACGGTTCGAGTAGTGCTTCCCGGTGCCCTTCGTGCCTTCGGGGAACACGAGTACGAGCTGGCGTTCGTCGTGCAGCAGCCGGAACGCGTTGTCGGGGTGCGCGGGCACGCCGCCCGACCGTGACCACAGCGTGCCGACGATCGGCATGGCGCGGAACAGGTTCTCGGCGAGCCCGTACACGTTTCTGCCCAACTCGGTTTCGATGCCGTGCATGATCGCCGGCGCGTCGGAGGGGATCGCGCCCGCGTGGTTCGAGACGAGGAGCGCACCGCCCTCGCGCGGCAAGTGTTCGAACCCTTCCCACTCGACGCGGAACCAGTGCTTGTAGAGCGGGTCGTACATCTTGCGGGTCAGCGCGCGGAGGTTCTCGCTCCGGCCCCACCGGTCGATGTCGGACTCGCGGGCCGGGTCGTCCTCGTCGGCCCGCGCCCGCGGCGGCATGGGTACCAACTCGCCGGTTTCGACCACGAGTTCGGCGTCGGTGATGTCGGCGATCTCGTCCGCATCGGCGTCGGCCGTGCCGGCCTTGGGATACAGCGCGGCGATGCGATCGCTCAGGAAGTGGGCCGAGATGTCGGCTGGGCCGTCGGGGCGATCGCTCACCGGGCCAGGAAACCGGAATCGAGACGCGGTTGCAAGCTGTGGGAGGCGCCAGCGGAGCCGGACCGATGATGCCAAGTCGCACGGGCGATGGCAGGCGGAGCGCCTAAGCCGACCCAGGGAGGGTGGGCTCAGGCGCTGCGTGCGGCTCCGGTCACGATCCAGGCGTCGCCCCGATATCGGCGCATCATGCCGATCAGACGCCCGAACATGAACACGTACAGCGCCGCCCACAGGGCAAGCAGCCCGGCCGAGGTTGCGAGCACAAGGAGCGCGACCGGGATGAACGCAAGCGTCGCCGCGGCCATTGCCCAGGCCAGATACCGGCTTTCACCGGCGCCGATGAGAATGCCGTCGAGGACGAACACGATCGCGGCGAGTGGCTGCATCAGCGCGACCGCCCAGAGCACGTCGAGGAGCTGGTCCTGCACGGCTTGATCGTTTGTGAAGATGGTGGCGAGCACCGGTTGCAGCACGAGTACGCCGACCGCGGCGAGGATGCCGGTGATGACACCCCACTCCAACATGCGGTGACTGCTCGCGCGTGCGCCTTCGGAGTCGCCCGCGCCGAGCGACCGACCCACGATGGCCTGGGCGGCGATCGCGATCGCGTCGAGCGCCAGCGCGAGGAAGTACCAGAGCTGCCACGCGATCTGATGGGCGGCGACCTCGACGTCGCCGAGCCGCGCCGCGATCGCGGTCGTGAGGAGGAACGCGACCAGGAGCGACGCGGTGCGCACGGTGAGGTGACTGCCGACGACTGCGGCGTCGCGTACGTAGTCGCGCCGCGGCCAGGCCGAAGCATGTGTGCGCCGCACCGACCGACTGACGACGACGAGGTACGCGACCGCGGCGGTGACCTGGGCGATGACGGTGCCCCAGGCCGAGCCCGCGATGCCGAGGTCGAAGCCGTAGACGAGCAGCACTTCGAGGCCGAGGTTCAGCACGTTCGCGCCGATCGCGATGGCGAGGGGTGTGCGGGTGTCCTGGAGGCCGCGCAGGTACCCGGTCGCGGCCAGCGCGACGAGCATGAACGGCGCGCCGAGGATGCCGATGCGCAGGTAGGTGAGCGCATATGGGGTCACGTCCTCAGACGCGCCCATCGCCCTGACGATCGCGGGGGCGAGGAGGGAGCCGAGCACGGTCAAGACCAGGCCGAGCCCCGCCGCGAGCCACAGACCGGCGACGCCGTGTTCGGCCGCGGCGCGTCCGTCGCCCGCGCCGTAGCGGCGGGCGACGGCGGCGGTCGTGCCGTACGCGAGGAAGTTGAAGACGCCGAAGACGCTGACGAGGACGGTGCCCGCGACGGCCAGGCCGGCCAGCGGCTCCGTGCCGAGGCGCCCGACGATTGCGGTGTCGACCAGCACGTACAGCGGTTCCGCAATCAGCGCCCCGAACGCGGGAACGGCCAGCCGCAGGATCTCGCGGTCGTGCGGATGACGCCGCAGCACACCAAGGCCCACGAGCCGACCCTACCGACCGGGAGAGACGGAACGACCTGGGTTTGACAACACATAGCAAGTGGCAACGCCGCAGCAGCCGAGTCGACCAGGCCCGGAGCGGCGACCGGAGCGACGGAGGAGCGCAGGAAGCTCGCCGGAGAGGTGACGATCTCTCGAGCGCCGAAGGCGCCCCCAAGTCGGAACCCGACCAAGGAAGTTGTCACACCCGAGGTATTGAATGCGGGTGTGGACCGGCCTGCTGCTGCCCAGTTCGCGAGCGTTGCTCGCCGGTTGGGGTCGGCGACCCGCGCCGCGGGGTTGACGGTTCCCGTGTTCCGCACGCCACCGCGTTCTCCCTCCGCCCCGCGTACGATCCGTCGGCTCCCGGGCGGCCCGGTGGTTGCGGTCGCGCTGCGAGGGCGGGCGTTCCGCGATGTCGTGGGCGACATGGTCGACGGTGTGATCGCGGCGAACCGCCTGTCGGGCGAGGCCGAGGCTCGGGTGCGTCAGGCGTTGCTCGCGGCGGTGCAGAACCCTCCGGGCAGCGCCGCCGCCTAGCGTGTGTTGCTACGCCCGGGTGGCGGAATGGCATACGCAGGCGGCTTAAACCCGCCGAGTCCTCAGGGACTATGAGGGTTCGACTCCCTCCCCGGGCACGGACGGACGGACCGGCTACACACACCACGCACAACCACTTCCCAC
The DNA here is from genome assembly GCA_031404355.1 of Actinomycetes bacterium. GTDB lineage: Bacteria > Actinomycetota > Acidimicrobiia > IMCC26256 > PALSA-610 > JANNHK01. Next base: position 148 of record JANNHK010000079.1, on the reverse strand, counting down.
CGACTCACTCCCCGCGCGCATGAATCAATACGACTTCGCCAACCAGATCATCCGGGTCCTCGAAGCCAATACACCCGGCTCCTCGGTGACGCTGCGAGGGTCACTCTCGACCAAGACCGCAGATGCATACAGCGACGTTGATCTTCTG
>JANNHK010000078.1:0-23006 GCA_031404355.1 Actinomycetes bacterium | reverse complement strand
CGCCTTCGTACGCGGTCTCGGGTTCGCGCCACAGGCGGCGCAGTACGTCGATGTATTCGTCGGTGCGTTTCCCGCGCCGTTCGAACGGCACGCCCAACGCGTCGAACTCTTCTTTCAGCATCCCGACGCCGACACCCAGCTCGACTCGGCCCCGCGAGAGGCGGTCGAGCGTCGCGACTTCCTTGGCGAGGATGAGCGGGTTGCGCTCGGGGAGGATGAGGATTCCGGTGCCGAGGCGGATGCGCGTGGTCGCGCCCGCGACGTAGGCGAGCCAGATCAGCGGGTCGGGGATCGGCGTGTGCTCGGCGCCCGCCATCTTCCCGCCGGCGGAGTACGGGTACTCCGATTGGTAGCCGACCGGCACGACGACGTGCTCGACCGTCCACAACGACTCGAAGCCCAGCTCTTCGGCGAGGAGTGCGAGCCCGACGGCGTTGTCCGGCTTCGAGAACGGCCCCGCGTTGGCGAACAGAAGTGCGAATTTCATCGGCCGGTAGTCTCTCACGGATGCGTATCGGGATTCTGGGTGCGACCGGGCCCGCCGGGCGAGGACTGGCGGCGCGTCTCGCGAGTGTGGGCCACGAAGTGCTGTTCGGATCGCGGGCCGTCGACAAGGCGCGTGCGGCCGTGAACGAGCTCGAGAAGGAGTGGGGCGACCGGGTCACCGGGCGTCTCATCCCCTGCGACAACGCATGGGCCTGCGACGCGCCCGTCGTCATCCTCGCGGTGCACGCCGAGTCGGCGATCCCGACGGTGCAGGAGCACTCGGAACGCCTTCCCGGCAAGATCGTCGTGTCGATGGCCAACAATCTCGTGAAGCACGGCAACGAGTTCAACGCGGTGCTCCCGCCGCACGGGTCGGTGGCCGCCGAGATCCAGGCTCTGCTGTGGCGCTCCCGGGTGTGCACGGGCTTCCACCTCGTGCCCGCGGCCGAGTTCGCCAACCTCGACCACACGATGGAGAGCGACGTCGTCGTGCTCGGCGACGACGACGAAGCGAAGGCGGTGCTCATGGAGATCACCGGCAGCATCCCGAACCTGCGAGCGCTCGACGGCGGGTCGTTGCGCAACGCGGTGGGCATGGAAACGTTCGCGGCGGTACTCCTCACGATCAATATCCGGCACAAGATGCGGGCCAGCCTGCACTTGATGACGGTCTAGGGTCGCCCCCGTGGGCATGCGCCTGTACGACACGGCCCGGCGGGCCATCGTCCCGTTCGACCCGCCGAAGATCGTGCGCATGTATGTGTGCGGCATCACGCCGTACGACTCGACCCATCTCGGGCACGCGGCCACCTACCTCACGTACGACCTGCTGATCCGGCGTCTCGAAGACCTCGGCCACGAAGCGCGCATGGTGCGCAACATCACCGACGTCGACGATTCCATTCTGCCGAAGGCGCGCGAGCTGGGCGTGTCGCATCTTGAACTTGCCGCGGCCGAGACCGCGCGCTTCCAAAGCGACATGGCCGCGCTCGACATGCGCCCACCGATCGCCGAACCGCGCGCCACCGACGCAGTACCGCGCATCATCGAACTCGTCGGCGAGCTCCTCGAATCCGGCCACGCGTACCTCACGGCCGGCACGGCCTACTTCGACGTGTCGACATTCCCTCGCTACGGCGAGCTTTCGCATTACTCGACCGAGCAGATGGTCCGCCTCGCCCGTGCCCGCGGCGGCAACCCCGACGACCCGCACCGTCGCGACCCGCTCGACTTCGTGTTGTGGCAGCCGTCGTTGTCCGACGAACCCGCGTGGCATACGCCGTTCGGCGTCGGCCGGCCCGGATGGCACATCGAGTGCACTGCCATGGCCATCGACGAACACGGCGACACCCTCGACCTGCACGGCGGCGGCACCGACCTCATCTACCCGCACCACGAGTGCGAGGTCGCGCAGAGCGAGTCGCTCACCGGCCGACCGTTCGTGAAGCACTGGATGCACTCGGCGATGGTCAACTACGAGGGCGAGAAGATGTCGAAGTCGCTCGGCAACCTCGTGTTCATCAGCGACCTCCTGAAGGTGGCCGACCCGCGTGCCATCCGCCTCGCGCTCATGCGCCACCACTATCGCTCGGGGTTCGAGTGGTACGACACCGACATCGAGGAAGGCACCGCGTTGCTGCACCGCCTGAGTGCAGCCGCGAGCGCGCCCGACGGACCCGACCCGCGACCGTTCGCCGAGCGGGTCCGTGCCGCCCTCGACGAGGATCTCAACGCGCCCAAGGCGCTCGAGGCCATCGACGACCTCGCCAGCGCCGTGCTTTCGGGTGGAAGCGACGCCACCGCCCCGGGCGAACTGCGCGCGCTCGGCCGCCTCGTCGGCATCGACCTCGACCGCCCGCTCGGCCCGCCCGCCTAGCCCCCCGAGGCACCGGCATGGGACTCGATCGGTTGTGGGCGGGCTGGCGGTCGAACTACGTCACCGGTGCCGCGGCCACGCCCGACGCCGTTGCCGCCTCCGAGGATGGGTGCGTGCTCTGCCGGCTGGTCGCGGCGGAAGACGACGCCGAGGCACTGGTGCTCGAACGCACCGAGCAGACGATCACGGTGATGAACCTGTACCCGTACGGGTCCGGTCACCTCATGACCGCCCCGGTCCGCCACATCGCGGGCCTCGACGACCTCGACGACGACGAAGCGGTCGCCCTGACCCGGGCCCAGATCCGCGCCATCCGGGCGATCCGTTCGGCCTACGCGCCCGACGGGATCAACCTCGGAGCCAACCTCGGGCGGGCCGCCGGGGCCGGTGTGCCCGGGCATGTGCACGTCCATGTTCTGCCAAGGTGGAGCGGCGACACCAACTTCATGACCACCGTCGCCGAGGTGCGCGTCCTCCCCGAGTCGCTCCCGGACGGGTACAAAAAGTTGCAGAGGGCCTGGCCCCGGGATTCCGGGCGCCCATAACATTGCCCGGTGGCGGGGGGCAGCAGGCGAGTAGACGCGGACGTACTTCTCACACCCCGTGACGCCCAAGCACTTCTCGGGCTGACCGTCGAGCGCCTCGAACCGAGTTCCGAGGACAACCGGCGTACCTCGTTCGTGTGCTTCGGTGCCCGCGGTATACGCCCCGCGATCGTGTGCGAGATGCTCTCGCTCGCGTCGGCGCCCGCCGGAGGTCGCGCCGACGTCCCGTTCGTCTCGGTCGCCGTCAGCACCGACCGCTCGGCACCCAACCCGCGCCGCACGGTGTCTGCCCGCTGGGAACAGGGCGGTCTGAAGTTCGCGCTCACGTACACGTGTGTCGTGGCCGCCGACGACGACGAAGTCGCCGACGCCGCCACCGGAAAGCGCAGCGCAATCGCCGCGCTCGCTCGGGTCGTGAGCGAACGGCTGTCGGCACTACCTTCGGGCGTGTGACAGGCGACGAAGAGAAGTCGGGAGACGAGCTTCCCGCCGATCTCGACGTCACGGCCTACATCGGGCCCTACGTCTTTCCCGACATCAAGCGCCGGCGCCTCGCCGGCATCATCTACGTCGTCGTCGCGGCCGGATGCCTCTGGGCCGGACTCGCGTACGGCAACGACGGGTTCCTGTTCGCCGCCGCGCTGCTCACGCTCATCGCGGGATACCACTTCCTCGCCGCGTGGCCCCTGCGCATCGACCAGACCGAAGCGCTCGCGACCGCGAGCCGCACGGTCGGGTTTCCGGTCGGCCACGCGTCCGCGCAACTCGCATGGCGCGGGCTCCGCAGCCGCCCGACGTGGCGCATCCTGGTGTACAGCGCCGACGACCCCCCGAGCATCCGCGGCCTGGTCGAACTCGACGCCGTCGACGCGGAGGTGCTCGGCGAGTACACCGAGAACAACCCCGAAGACTGGTCGAAGTTCAACCTGTCGTAGCGGCGAGCTAGGGCGCGGCCTTCAACCCGGCGACGATTTTGTCGACCAGGTGGGCCGGGACCGGGTCGTAGTGTGAGTGCGACACGGTGAATCGGCCCCGACCGCCCGTCATCGAGCGCAGGTCGATTGCGTAGCGCAGGATTTCCGAGGTCGGCACCGTCGCGACGATCTCGACTTCGCCGCCGCCGAGGGCACCCGACCCCTGGATGCGGCCGCGCTTGCCGTTGAGGTCGCCCATGATGTCGCCCTGGTTGGCCTCGGGCACGATGACGACGAGTTCACTCACCGGTTCGAGGAGTAGCGATCCCGCCTTCTGCATCGCCTCCTTCAGGCCGAGCGACGCGGCGGTCTTGAACGCCATCTCCGAACTGTCGACCGAGTGGTGCTTGCCGTCGAACACGGTGACGCGCAGATCCACGATCGGGAAGCCGAGCGCGCCGCCGTGTTCCGCGGTCTCGACGATGCCCTTCTCGACGGCCGGGATGTAGTTGCGGGGGATGACGCCGCCGACGATCTTGTCGACGAACTCGATACCCCCACCGCGTTCCTGTGGTTCGACGCGGAGCCACGCGACCGCGAACTGGCCGTGACCGCCGCTCTGCTTCTTCACCTTGCCTTCGGCTTCGGCTTCACCGGAGATTGTTTCGCGGTACGCGACGCGCACCTCTTCGGTCTCGACTTCGACGCTGAACTTGCGCGCCAGCTTCTCGACTGCGATCGACAAGTGCGTCTCGCCCATGCCGCGTAGCAGCGTCTGGTGGGTTTCCGCGTTGCGTTCGATGACGAGCACGGGGTCCTCGGCCTGGAGGCGGTGCAGCGCGTTCGCCAGCTTGTCTTCGTCGCCCTTCGCCTTGGCTTTGATCGCAACGGCGAGCAGCGGCGCGGGGAGTGCGAACGGTTCGACATCGATCGCGGCGCCCTTCGCGGCGAGGATGTCGCCGGTGCCGACGTCGGCCAGTTTCGCGACGGCGGCGATGTCGCCCGCGGCGACTTCGTCGACCTGGTCCTGCTCCTTGCCCCGCATGGTGAACAGCTGGTGCATGCGCTCGTCGGTCTTCGTGCGCAGGTTGACGAGGACCTCGTCGTGGGCGACGCGGCCCTGCACGACCTTGAACAGGTTCACGTGCCCGACGTACGGGTCGACGAGCGTCTTGAACACCTGCACGGCGTCGGCGCCCGAGGACTCGGCCGGGGGCGGGCCCTCCTCGATGAGGAAGTGGGCGAGCCGGTCGATGCCGATCATCTTCGTTGCGCTGCCGCAGAGCACCGGGAACACCGACGCGCTCGCGATGCCCGCGGCGAGGGCCTTGGCCAACTCGTGGGTCTCGATCTTCTCGTCGGCGAGGTAACGCTCCATGAGATCGTCTTCGCCGACCACGATGCCCTCGATGAGCGCGTCGTGGATCTCGTGCTCGTCGTGCGCCTGCGCGTCGGGGATCTCGCCCTCGACGCCGCCGGGCTTGTCGCCCGAGTACGTCACGGCGACGTCGTTGAGCAGTTCGATGACGCCGCGCAACTCGGCCTCTTCGCCGATCGGGAGTTGCAGTGGTGCGACACCCGTGCCGAACTTCTCCTTGAGCTGATCGAGCGTGCGCTGGAACGACGCGCGTTCGCGGTCGAGTTTGTTGATGAAGATCGCGCGGGGGAGTCCGCGCTGTTTCGCCATCTTCCACGCGACCTCGGTTTGCACTTCGACCCCCTCGACCGCGGAGATCACGAACAGGGCGAGGTCGGCGGCTTGCAGTGCCGCGGCGACGTCGCCGACGAAGTCGGCGTACCCGGGCGCGTCGAGCAGATTGACCTTGTGGCCCTCGAGTTCGAACGGTGCCAGCGCCAGCGACACGGAGTGCCGGCGCCGTTGTTCTTCGGCCTCGAAGTCGGTGACGGTCGAGCCGTCTTCGACCCGTCCGATCCGGGTCGTGACGCCGGCGGCGAACAGTAACGCCTCCGCCAGCGAGGTCTTTCCGGCCCCGCCGTGGCCCACCAGGGCAACGTTGCGGATATTGGCGGTCGGGAACGTCTTCAACGGGCCCCCAGGGTCGATGCTTCGCGAAGGCCGGATTCTAGGAATGGACGGGGCGACGCGACCAGAGCTCCCTCCCGTGGCTGGTACCCTGACCCAAGTGCTCGCGGACGCGAGCACCCATTCGAGCCCGTTCAGGAGTCCACATGCTCGACCGACGCTGGCGCACGCGCGTGGAGCGAGGTCTCGCTCCCGCCGGCGAGCGACTGCGCCGCATCGGTGTCACCCCCGATGCGCTTACCGTCTTCGGTCTCCTCGCTTCGGCCGGAACGGCCGTTCTCATCGGGACCGGCCACCTCGGCTGGGCGGTCGTCGGTGTCATCGTGGCCGGGGTCGCCGACCTGCTCGACGGCGCCATCGCGCGCGGGAGCGGTCAGGCCAGCCCCAGGGGCGCGTTCTTCGACTCCGTCGCGGATCGCGCGTCCGACGCGCTGCTGCTGGGCGGTGTCGCGTGGTACTTCGCGGGCCAGTCTTCGCACCTGGCGCTGCTCGCGTACGCGGTCGCCGCGTGCTCGATGCTCATCTCGTACGAGCGGGCCCGGGCCGAGGCCCTGGGCATCAACGCCCGCGGCGGGCTCATGGAGCGCGCGGAACGGTTCGTGTTCCTCGCGGTCGGGCTCGCGTTCAACGTCTTGATCCCCGTCATGTGGATCATGCTCGTGCTCACCGCGTTCACGGCCGCCGACCGGTTCCGCCGGGTCTACCGCCAGGCCGACCGGCCGCCCCAACGCCCGCACACGCGCCGGCCCCGCGACACCGAAACCAGCCGCCCGGCTCTGCGCGAGTGGTGGGCCGCCCGGCGCGACGACACCACCCGGACGCGACGCGTCCACCCGAGCACGCGCCGCCGCGCTCGTCCCTGAACGGTGCCCGGCGGGACGGGACGGCTTACCTACCTCGGATTCCGAGCCGGATCAGCCGTCGCGCAACACGTGCCGTACCGGTTCGGTGCTGCCATCGCGCGTGCCGGCGGCCGAGTCGCGCACCGTGCGATGACGGGACGGCGGTTGATGTCGACCCGCCACCAGCGCCGCGCCGGCGTCGCCGATGTCGACGCGGCAGTCCGCGGCGCATTCGACTCGTACGCCCGCTACTACTACGAACTCCTGCGCCTCCCGGGCGACATACGCCGCGGTGACGTCCTGCCCTACATCCACTCCGAAGGCTACGAACACATCGAGGCCGCGCTCGAACGCGGCAACGGTGTCGTCATGGTGCTGCCCCACCTGGGCGGATGGGAGAACTCCGCGGCCTGGATGCACAGCCTCGGGCACGTTCCGGTCGCGGTCGTCGAGCCGATCGAGCCGCCGGAACTGTACGAGTGGTTCGAGCACCAGCGCCGCCTGCTCGGCCTCGAGATCGTGCCCCTCGGCCCCGATGCATCGTCGCGGCTCGTGAAGGCGCTGCGGGCCAACCGCCTCGTGTGCCTGTTGAGCGACCGCGACATCACCGGCGACGGGGTCGAGGTCGAGTTCTTCGGCGAGCGCACGACGCTCCCGGGTGGGCCGGCAACGCTGGCCCTGCGCACGGGGGCGACATTGCTGCCCGCCGCGGCCTACTTTCGTCCCGGCCGCGCGTACGACATGGTGATCAGGCCGCCCGTGCTCGTCGAGCGCGAGGGCCGGCTCCGAGAAGACATCGCCCGCATCACGCAACTGGTGACGAACGAGCTGGAAACGTTGATCCGTCGAGCCCCGGAACAGTGGCACCTGATGCAACCGAACTGGCCCAGCGACCGCGCCGCGCTCCAGGACGACGCGGCGCAAGGCGCGGCGTAGCGCCATGCGGGTCGTGATGACGTGCCCGTACTCCATGTCGCGGCCGGGTGGCGTGCAGGGGCAGATCCTCGGCCTCGCCCGCGAACTGCGCCGACGGGGTATCGACGTGCGCATCCTCGCCCCGTGCGACGGCCCCCCGCCGGAGCCCGGTGTCGTCTCCGTCGGCCCGACCGTGGAATGGGACTCCAACGGATCGGTCGCCCCGATCGCGCCCGGCCGCGCCGTTGCGCGCCGGACGGCCGAGGCCATCCGTTCGATCGAACCCGATGTCGTGCACTTGCACGAACCGGCGGTGCCGGGCGCGTGTCTGAGCGCGTTGATCGGGTTCAACGGTCCGATGGTGGGCACGTTTCACGCGTCGGGGGAGTTGCTGCACCAGTGGGCGCGTCCGGCGATGCGGGCGATGATGGCGCGTTTGACGATCCGCGTCGCGGTGTCGGAGGCGGCGCGCGAAACCGCGTACGAGAACTGGAACGGCGACGACTATGTCGTGCTGTGGAACGGCATCGAGATCGAGCGCTTCGCGCACGCGCACCCGACACCGTCGAACCGACCGGCGGTGATGTTTCTCGGGCGCCACGAACCGCGCAAGGGATTGGCGGTCCTCCTCGACGCGTGGCGCGGTATCGACCGCGACGCGGTCCTGTGGGTCGCGTCGACGGGACCGCAGACCAAGGAGCTGAAAGGTCGCAAGGTTCCCCGCGTCGAGTGGCTCGGAAGCATCGACGACACCGAGAAGGAGCAGCGGCTGCGCGGCGCCACGGTGTACTGCGCCCCGTCGCTCGGCGGTGAGTCGTTCGGGGTCGTCCTGCTCGAAGCCATGGCGGCCGAAACGCCGATCGTCGCGTCGGCGATCGACGGGTACGAGAACGTCGCCCGGGCCGATCGCGAAGCACTGCTGGTGCCGCCGGGTGACAGCGACGCGCTCCGCGACGCGCTGCGGCGCATGCTCGACGACGCCCCCCTGCGCGACAAGTTGGTCGCGGCGGGCGAGACCCGGGCCGCCGAACTCTCGATGGCGCGCCTCGCCGACCGCTACATCGAGCTCTACGAGCGCGCCCGGAGCCCGGTCCCCCGTTCGTAACCACCAGCGAGGGCCGCCCGCGAGGGGTGACCACGCAGCGTGACCCGACCGACCCGGGGCGGTGCCGGGGCTCGCGTGGCGCCGCTCCCTAGACTGGCGTCGTGATCATCGGAATCATCGTTCTCGTCGTGATCGTGCTGGCGGTGATCGTTTTCGTCGTCATGTACAACGGGCTCGTCAAACTGCGGAACCGCATCGACAATGCGTGGTCGCAGATCGACGTCCAGTTGCAACGCCGGCACGACCTCATTCCGAACCTCGTCGAAACCGTCAAGGGGTACGCGTCGCACGAGCGCGAAACGCTCGAGAATGTCGTGCAGGCGCGCAACCAGGCGGTGCAGGCCCAGGGTCCCGCGGCGCAGGCGCAGGCCGAGAACGTGCTGAGCGGCGCGTTGCGGCAGCTGTTCGCGTTGTCGGAGGCGTATCCCGACCTGAAGGCCAACACGAACTTCCTCCAGTTGCAGGAGGAACTCACCTCGACCGAGGACCGGGTCGCGTACTCGCGGCAGTTCTACAACGACACTGTCCTCAAGTACAACAACAAGATCCAGACCATCCCTTCGAACGTCATCGCCGGAATGTTCAACTTCTCCGAGCGCGAATACTTCGAAGGCGAAGACCAGGCGCGCGAAGTGCCGCGTGTCGAGTTCTGAGCTGAACTAACACAACGTGTACGAACAGATCGCGGCGAACAAGCGCCGCAGCGCGTTCCTGATCTTCATCTTTGCCCTGCTTGTCGCGGGCGTTGTCGTCGCGATCAATTTCCTGATCGGTGGGGGAGTGATCGGGTTCGTCATCGCCGCGGTCATCGCGATCACGCTCTCGTTCGTCTCGTACTTCAACAGCGACAAGGTCGCGCTCCGCATGAGCCGTGCGAAACCGGCCGACCCGCGTGAGTACGCCCGCTACCACAACCTCGTCGAGGGTCTCTGCATCGCGAGCGGGCTTCCGAAGCCGGCGCTCTACATCGTGGAGGACTCGGCGCCGAACGCCTTCGCGACGGGACGTAACCCCCGCCACGCGGCACTCGCGGTGACGACGGGTCTGCTCGAGAAGATGAACCGCGTCGAACTCGAAGCCGTGCTCGCGCACGAGTTGAGCCACGTGAAGAACTACGACGTGCTGGTGATGACGATCGCGGTCACGATGGTCGGCATCATCGCCCTGATGGCCGACTTCTTCCTGCGGTTCATGTTCTGGGGCGGCATGCGCAACAACCGCGACAGCGGGAACAACAGCCCGTTGGGGCCCCTCTTCGGCATCATCGGGGTCGTACTCCTCGTCTTCGCCCCCGATCATCGCCCGCATGATGCAGTTCGCCGTGAGCCGCCAGCGCGAATATCTTGCCGACGCCTCCGGCGTGCAGCTCACGCGCTACCCGCCGGGGTTGATCTCGGCCCTCAAGAAGCTCAAGGAAGACACGACCGTGGTGCACGCGGCATCGAAGGCGACCGCGCACCTGTGGATCGAGGAGCCGCTCGAGGTCGAGAAGCAGAGCATCTCGACCAAGTTCAACCGCATGTTCGCAAGTCACCCCCCACTCGACGATCGCATCGCCGCCCTCGAGGCGATGTAGATCGTCGTCCTTCATCCCGCAAAGGTTTCCATGATTCGCCACCGTTCCCGCGCTGTCCGCTACCTCGTCCCGCTCCTCGTCGGCGCGCTCGTGCTCGGCGCGTGCAGCGGCGACGACGATGACGACGAGGCGGCCGACACCGAGAAGACCACGACGACGCGCGAGGCGACGACGACCACGACGGTGGTCCCGGTCATCGCGCCGTTGACCGGACTCATCGAACCGACCGGCGAATCGGTCAACCGCGGCCCGTTGTGGGTGAAGATCGACAACAACATGCAGGCCCAGCGGCCGCCGCAAGCCGGCCTCGACGTCGCTGACGTGGTGTACGAAGAGCCGATCGAGCGCGTCGCCACGCGTTTCCTCGCGTTGTTCCACTCGACGATGCCCGAGCGCATCGGGCCGGTGCGTTCGACGCGTTTCCTCGACCCCGGCATCGTGTGGCACGTCGGCGGTCTGTACGTGTTCTCGGGCGGCACCGCGCCGAAGGTCGCCGCGATCCGTGAGTCGCCCGTGCAGACGGTTGACGAGAACGGCATGCAGAACTCGGGTTCGCGCCATCGCGACCCCAACTTCAGCGCGCCGCACAACCTGTTCATCACGCCGGCCGATCTGCTGGCATGGGACGAAGTCGCCGACCGCACGCCCCCGGATCCGCTGTTTGCGTTCCTCGATGAGGGCGAAGCGTTCGGCGGAACCGCAGCCAGCGTCGTCGCGATCCCCACCTACTCGAAGGCGAAGTACACCTGGGACGCGACCATCGGTGGGTGGAAGCGCGAGCAGCTGCAGCGTGCCGTCGGACCGCACCTCGCGGAATCCGGTGCGCAGATCGCGCCGACGAACCTCATCATCCAGCAGATCCCGACCATTCCCGACAACGCGAACGACAAGTCGCTGGTCGTGGGCGAGGGCAACGTGTGGGTCTGCTCGGCCGGGAAGTGCACCACCGGTACGTGGTCTCGCTCCGACCTCGATTCGATCACCACGTTCACCGACGTGAACGGCACCGAGATCGAACTGACGCCGGGCACGACGTGGGTCCACTTCGTCGAGGGCGACGACGCCCCCACGATTACGCCCTGACCGTGTGTTTGGAGCGAAGCGTGCCCCTCAGGGGCATTTTCGCTCCAAACACCGCAGGGGCGGTCGGTAGACTCGCCCCACCGTGCGGACGCAGCGAAGTCCCGCGAGCCGAAGGCCTCCAGGACGGGAGCGAAGGGAGCCATAGAAATGGCCGACGAGCGCACCACGGGTACCGCACGCGTGAAGCGCGGCCTCGCCGAAATGCTGCGCGGCGGCGTCATCATGGACGTCGTCACGCCCGAGCAGGCGAAGATCGCAGAGGACGCGGGCGCCGCGTCGGTGATGGCACTCGAGCGAGTCCCGTCCGACATCCGGCGCGACGGCGGTGTGGCGCGCATGAGCGACCCGTCGATGATCGAAGGCATCCAGGCCGCGGTGACGATCCCCGTGATGGCCAAGTGCCGCATCGGCCACTTCGCCGAAGCGCAGGTGCTTCAGGCACTCGGTGTCGACTACGTCGACGAGTCCGAAGTACTCACACCTGCCGACGAGGCCAACCACGTCGACAAGTGGGCGTTCACGGTTCCGTTCGTCTGTGGTGCGACGAATCTCGGTGAGGCGCTGCGCCGTATCAGCGAGGGCGCCGCACTCATCCGCTCGAAGGGCGAAGCGGGGTCGGGCAACATCGTCGAGGCGGTGCGGCACCTGCGGTCGATCCTCGGTGACATCGAGAAGCTCAAGATCGCGCGCCCCGAGGAACGATACGCGTGGGCCAAGGAACTCCGCGCGCCGATCGACCTCGTCGAAGAGGTGTCGGCTCTCGGTGAACTACCAGTCCCACTGTTCTGCGCGGGTGGCATTGCCACGCCCGCCGACGCGGCACTGGTAATGCAACTCGGTGCGCAGACCGTGTTCGTCGGCAGCGGCATCTTCAAGTCGTCCGATCCGGCAAAGCGCGCTCGCGCCATCGTCGAGGCGACCACGCACTACGAGGACGCCGAGATCGTGGCCAAGGTGTCGCGCGGGCTCGGCGAGGCGATGCGGGGCGAGGAGATCGCCACCCTCGACGTGAAGCTGTCCGAGCGCGGCTGGTAGTGGGGGCGTGAAAATAGGGGTCCTCGCGCTGCAAGGCGCGTACCGCGAACACGCGGAAGCGCTGCAAGCCCTGGACGCCGAAGTGAGTTTCGTCAAGCGGCCGCAGCATCTCGCGGGTATCGACGCGATCGTGCTGCCCGGCGGGGAGTCGACGACGATCGACAAGCTCCTCGACACGTCGGAGTTGCGCGATCCGCTCGCCGCACTGCTCGCTGACGGGCTGCCCGCGTTCGCGACGTGCGCAGGGCTGATCGTGTGCGCGCGTGAGGTTGTCGACGGCCGTCCCGATCAGCAGCCGCTCGCGGTCCTCGACGTGGTCGTACGGCGCAACGGGTACGGCCGCCAGCGCGAATCGTTCGAGACGCCGCTCGCGGTAGAGGGTCTCGCCGGCGGAACCTTTCCGGGCGTCTTCATACGGGCGCCGAAGATCGAGCGGGCCGGGAGTACGGTCGAGGTCCTCGCCGTGTACGAAGACGTGCCCGTCTTCGGCCGCCAGGGGAACGTTTTCTTCTCGTCGTTCCACCCTGAGCTGGCGAACGACCTACGGTTGCACCAACTGTTCCTCAGCGAGGTGAGCTGATGTCGGGTCACTCGAAATGGCATTCGATCAAGCACAAGAAGGGCGCGGCCGACGCGAAGCGCGGGAAATTGTTCGCGGTGCTGATCCGCCAGATCGAAGTCTCGGCGCGGTCGGGCGGCGGTGACCCCGAGTCGAACGCGACGCTGCGCACGATGATTACGAAGGCGCGAGACAACTCGGTACCGCTCGACACCATCCAGCGCGCGATCAAGCGCGGTACTGGTGAGGAAGAGGGTGTCACCTACGAGTCGGTGGCGTACGAGGGCTATGCGGCCGGGGGAGTTGCCCTCATCGTGCAGGCCCTCACCGACAACCGGAACCGCACGTCGGCGGAGATCAAGAACATCTTCAGCCGCAACGGAGGGTCGTTCGCCGAGCCGGGTGCGGTGTCGTGGCAGTTCGAACGTAAAGGCGTGTTGCAGCTCGAGCGCACGGTCGTCGAGGAGGACGACCTCATGTTGCTCGCGGCCGATGCCGGCGCCGAGGACATCGAAGATCTCGGCGACATCTGGCAGGTGACCACGCCTCCCACCGAACTGCACGCGGTGCGCACCGCGATCGAGGAGGCGGGTCTCACGGTGAAGTCGGCCGACCTCACGATGATTCCGACCACCGTCGTCGCGTTGGACGAGGAGGGTCCGGCCAAGCAAGTGCTGCGGCTCATGGACGCACTCGAAGACCACGACGACGTCGAAGCGGTGTACGCCAACTTCGACATCCCCGATGCAGTGCTGGAAGCGGTGTCCGCGTGATCCAAGTTGGCGAAGCAGCCCCCGATTTCACACTGCCCGGCATCGAAAAGGGCGATCGACGCGACTTCACCCTCGCCGAGTTCCGCGGCCGCAAGGTCGTCCTCGCGTTCTACCCCGGCGACTTCACACCCGGGTGAACGCGTCAGTTCTCCTCGTACCGTGACGATGCAGCACGGTTCGAGGCCGCCGGCACGGTCGTGCTCGGTATCTCTCCCCAAGACGTCGACTCGCACGAACGGTGGGCGGCCAAGCTCGATTTGCCGTTCGCGCTGCTGGCCGACACCGACAAGCAGGTGATTGCGGCGTACGGAGTCGGCGCACCAATTGTCGCCGTACGCCGCTCGGTGTTCGTCGTCGACGGTGAGGGCGTCGTGCGTTTCGCCGACCGCAAGCTGTTGGGTGCGACGTTCGTCTCGGCCGAGAAGATGGTGCCGATCCTGGAGACGCTCTGATGGAGCCAAACCCGTGGACATAGGGAAGGCGCTCGAATTCGTGCGTGCGCACCCGATGGCCGTGCTGCACACGTTCCGGCGCGACGGTCGGCCTCAGATGTCGTTCGTCACGGCCGGCGTCGACGACGCCGGAGTGGTCGTGGTGAGTACCCGCGAGACCGCGGTCAAGACGAAGAATCTGCGCCGTGACCCCAGGGTCTCGCTGTTCTCGATGGACGGCTCGTTCCGGGAGTCGGTGCAGATCGACGGCACCGCCGCGATCGTCGGCCTGCCCGAAGCGATGGAGCCGCTGGTCGAGTACTACCGCCGGATCTCGGGCGAGCACCCCGACTGGGACGAGTACCGCGCCGCCATGACCGAGCAACGCCGAGTCCTGCTCCGCATCGCAGTAGAACGCGCCGGCCCCGACACCTGGGGCTGACTGAGAAACACGCGTCCGCGGACGCGTGTTGGTGGCACCATGATCGGGTGAGCGGCGACGCGAGCGAACGATTCCGGTCTGAGGCCCAGCGCTACTGCGCGTTCGTGGAAACGTCGGAGTGCGACATCGCCGACGTTCTCCGGATGCTCCTTCGCCTGGTCGCGCTCGGCCTCGACCTCCCGTCCGTCGAGCCGACGTCGGACACGGCCCCCGATGATCCGCCTGGCCTCGACGACGACGTACGCCTGGTCGCGAGCCGGCTGTCGGCGCAGCTGGGCGAGTGATCGCTCTACTGGGAGGTCTTCGATCCGGCACCCTCACTGAACCCACTGCCCGCGCGCTGTGGGACGACCTCGCCGACATCTACCGGGACCTGCGCCGCGGCTTGCACCTGTATGAGTCGGGTCAGCAGGTCGACGCCATCTGGGACTGGCGGTTCTCGTACGACACGCACTGGGGCAAGCACGTGGTGGACGCCATCCGCGTGTTGTTCCTTCTCGCGAGGGACTAACTCTCGACAACCTGGGGCCAACCCAAGAACACGCGTCCGCGGACGCGTGTCGGTGCATTCATGTGCCATTCAATCGGCTCTGGCGGGATTAAAGGGCACATGAATGCGCGTGGGTGCCTTGATCACCCGGTTCCGAGGAATGCGCCCGAAACATGGTCTGGCAGACTGCCCTCTCGCGGCGCGAGAGTACGGCCGGACGTTCAGGGGTTTCGAGGGAGGGAGCAGCGATGCGGATTTCCATGACGGTGAACGGCGCGCGGCAGGAGCACGACGTCGAACCCCGCACGCTGCTCGTGCAGTTCCTGCGCGAGTCGTGCGGGCTGACCGGCACGAAGGTGGGGTGCGACACGTCGTCGTGCGGCGCGTGCACCATCCTCGTCGGCGGCGAGTCGGTGAAGTCGTGCACGATGTTCTCGGCCCAGGCCGACGGCGCGGACATCATGACGATCGAGGGCCTGGCCAACGGCGACCAGCTGCACCCGGTGCAGCAGGCGTTCCACGAAAACCACGGCCTCCAGTGCGGGTACTGCACCGCGGGCATGGTGATGGCGACGGTGTCGCTGCTTGACGAGATCCCGAACCCGTCGGAGCGCGACGTGCGCCTCGGGCTCGAGGGCAACCTGTGCCGCTGCACCGGCTACCACAACATCGTGAAGTCCGTGCTCGCCGCGGCCGAGACGATGGGTGGGGCGAAGTGACCGCCGTGCGGACGCAGCGGAGGCCCGCTTGCCGCAGGCCGCTCGGACGTGAGCGGAGGGAGCCATGACCAGCGTGCTCGGGTCGCCGCGGCTGCGCCGTGAGGACCCGGCGCTGCTCACCGGTGAGGCCCGCTTCGTCGACGACCTCCAGATCTCGGGTGTGTTGCACGCGCGTATCGTGCGCAGCCCGATGGCGCACGCGCGCATCACCTCGATCGACACCACCGCGGCCCGCGCCGTTCCCGGTGTCGTCGAAGTCCTGACCGGCGCCGACGTCAAGTCCGCCTTCGAGAACCCGCTGCCGTGCGCGTGGCCCGTGACCGAAGACATGAAGCACCCCGAGCACTGGCCGCTCGCCATCGACGAGGTGCGCTACGCCGGTGAGGGCGTCGCGGTAGTGCTTGCCGAGACGCGCGAAGCCGCGCGTGACGCCGCCGACGAAGTCATCGTGCAGTACGACGGGCTCCCGGTCGTGCTCGACCTCGAAGCCGCTACGGCCGGGGGCGATCTCGTCCACGCCGACATGGGCACCAACAACTCGTACACGTGGGCGCTGATCCCGGACCCCGACTCCGTCGACGCCGCGTTCGCGGCGGCCGCGCACACGGTGAAGGAACGTTACGTCCAGCAGCGGCTGATCCCGATGGCCATGGAGCCGCGCGGCATCGTCGTCGTGCCCGAGCCGTTCGGCGGGCAGTTCACGATCTATTCGTCGACGCAGATCCCGCACATCCTCAAGATCATGCTGGGCATCACGTGCGGGCTGCCCGAACAGAAGCTGCGCGTCGTCGCCCCGTCAGTGGGCGGGGGATTCGGCTCGAAGCTGAACGTGTACGCCGAGGAGGCGTTGTGCCTCGCGCTCGCGGCGCGCACGCGCCGGCCGATCCGATGGGTCGAGGAGCGGGGCGAGAACTCGACTGCGACCATCCAGGGTCGCGGCATGATCCAGGACATCGAGCTCGCGGCCGACGCCAACGGCAAGATCACGGCCGTGCGCGTGCACCTGCTCGCCGACATGGGCGCGTACCTCCAGCTCGTCACGCCCGGTATCCCACTCCTCGGTGCGTTCCTGTACCACGGCGTGTACGACATTCCCGCGTACTCGTTCACGTGCACCGGTGTGTTCACGAACAAGACGCCGACCGACGCGTACCGCGGTGCGGGCCGGCCCGAAGCGACATACGCGATCGAACGCGCCGTCGACGCGCTCGCCCGCCGGCTCGACGTCGACCCGGCCGAACTGCGGCGGCGCAACTTCATCCAGACGTTCCCCTACGAGTCGGCTGCCGGTCTCGTGTTCGACTCGGGTGCCTACGACGGCGCGATGGACCGGGCCCTCGACCTTGCCGGGTACGACGCGCTGCGCAAGGAACAGGAAGAACGTCGGCGTGACAACGACACCACGCTGCTCGGCATCGGGTTCTCGTCGTACGTCGAGATGTGCGGCCTCGCGCCGAGCCGGGTGCTCGCCAGCTTGCGCTACGGCGCGGGCGGGTGGGAGTCGGCCACCGTTCGGCTGCTCCCGACGGGGAAGGTGCAGGCCATCACCGGGTCCGCGCCGCACGGCCAGGGGCACGAGACGTCGTGGTCGATGATCGTCGCCGACCGGCTCGGGGTCGACCCCGACGACGTCGAGATCCTGCACTCCGATACCGCCATCTCGCCGCTGGGCCTCGACACCTACGGGTCGCGCTCCGCGTCGGTCGGTGGCACCGCGCTCGCGATGGCGTGCGACAAGGTGCTCGACAAGGCCAAGCTCATCGCCGCGCACCAGATGGAAGCGGCACCCGAAGACCTCGAGTTCGTCGGCGGCGAGTTCCGCGTGAAGGGCACGCCGAGCAAGACGATGGCGTTGGGCGCGGTCGCGTTCGAGGCATTCAAGGCCCACGACCTGCCCGACGGTGTCGAACCGAACCTCGAAGCGCAGCTCACATGGGACCCGCCCAACTTCACGTTCCCGTTCGGTACGCACATCGCGGTCGTCGAAATCGACACGCAGACCGGCGCCGTCGCGCTGCGGCGGTACGTCGCAGTCGACGATTGCGGCAACCAGATCAACCCGCTCATCGTCGACGGCCAGGTCCACGGCGGCGTCGCGCAGGGCATCGCCCAGGCGTTGTGGGAGGAAGCCGTGTACGACGACGACGGCAACCTGCTCACGTCGACGCTCGTCGACTACCTCGTCCCGTCGGCCGCGGAGTTGCCGAGCTACGTCACCGACCACACGGTGACGCCGAGCCCGACCAACCTGCTCGGCGTCAAGGGCATCGGCGAGGCGGGCACCATCGCCGCGACGCCGGCTGTCATCAACGCAGTGATCGACGCCCTCACTCCGCTGGGCATCACCACCATCGACATGCCGGCATCACCACAACGGGTGTGGTCGGCGATCCAGGAGGCCAACATGCAGAGGTCTGGTCAATGATCCCCGCGGCATTCGACTACGTCCGGGCCGGGTCGGCCGACGAAGCACTGGCGCTGATCCGCGAGCACGGCGAGGACGCCAAGTTCCTCGCGGGCGGCATGTCGCTGATTCCGTTGATGAAGCTGCGGTTGGCGACACCGACGGTGCTCGTCGACCTCGGCCGGGTGCGCGACCTGTCGTACATCCGCGACGGCGGCGACCACGTCGCGATCGGCGCGTTGACACGGCATCGCGACCTCGAGACCAGCGACGTGCTCAGCAAGGAGTGCGCAGTGCTCCAGTCGGTCGCGGGCCAGGTCGGCGACAACCAGGTGCGGCACCGGGGCACGATCGGCGGATCGGTCGCGCACGGCGACCCCGCGTCCGACCTGCCCGCGGCGCTACTCGCCCTCGACGCGCAGTTCACGGTCCAGGGCGGCAGCGGCACGCGCACGATCCCGGCCGGTGAGTTCTTCCGGGGCTTCCTCGAGACCGCGCTCGGACCCGACGAACTGCTCACCGAGATCCGGGTGCCGAAGTCGGGGCCCAGCGGGTTCGCCTTCCAGAAGTTCAACCGGCGGGCGCAGGACTGGGCCATCGTCGGCGCGGTCGCGGCCAAGGTGAACGGTGCGACGAACGTGGCGCTCGTCAACATGGGCGGCACGCCGTTGCGCGCCGCGGGCGTCGAGGCGGCACTCGCGCAGGGCGCGTCGGTGGCCGACGCCTCGGAACGCGCCGCGGAAGGAACGGAGCCGCCGCAGGACCTCAACGCGTCGCCGGAATTCCGTGAACACCTGGCGCGCGTCCTCGTGCGCCGGGCGCTCGAAGCGCTCTAGCTCTTGATCGCGGTTGCGGTGCTCGCCGCCGGGCTCGGAACCCGGCTCGGCGGCGAACTCCCGAAACCGTTGGTGATGCTGAGCGGGCGCCCGCTCGTCGCGCGAGCGCTCGAAGCGGCGCGGGGCAGCGGCCTCACGCCGGTGTTGGTCGTCGTCGGCGACGACCGGGTCGCGGCCGCGGCTACGGGAGCCGACGTGCTGCGTAATCCGACGCCCGAACTGGGCATCGCGTCGAGCCTCGCCGTCGCGCTTCGTGCCCTCGAACCGCACCGGGAGGTGGGCGGTGTGGTGGTCGGACTCGCGGATCAGCCGTTCGTCACCGCCGAGGCGTACCGGCGGGTGGGCGCCGCGTACGATGGCGGCGCTCGGCTCGCGGTCGCGACGTACGGCGGTGTCCGGGGCAACCCGGTGCTGCTCGGCCGTGACCATTGGTCCGAGGCGCTGGCCCTCGAAGGAGACGAGGGTGCCCGGGTGCTCCTGCGCCGGCACGGCGCCGTCGAGGTGGCATGCGACGACACGGGCGAGCCGACCGATATCGACACCGACGAAGACCTGGCCGCAGTGGAGGCTCAGTGGAGATCAAGGACAGCTTCCGAGTAAGCACGCCGATCGAGGACACCTGGAAGGTGCTGCTCGACATCGAGCGCATCGCGCCGTTGCTTCCCGGTGCCGAACTCCAGGAGATCGACGGCAACGAGTACCGCGGGGTGGTGAAGGTCAAGGTCGGCCCGATCACCGCGCAGTACAAGGGCACCGCCAAGCTCGTCGAGGTCGACGACGCCAATCACCGGTTCGTCATCGACGCGTCGGGGCGCGACACGCGCGGCCAGGGGAACGCCAAGGCGTCGATCGTCGTCGAAATGCGCGAAGACAACGGCGCCACGGTGGTCGACGTCGCGACCGACCTGTCGATCACGGGCAAGGTCGCGCAGTTCGGCCGCGGCGTGCTCGCCGACGTGTCGGGGAAGCTGATGAAGCAGTTCGTCGAGAACCTCGAACGCGACGTGCTCTCCTCCGAGGCGCCGGCCGCGCCGGCCAAGGTCGAAGCCCCGGTCGAGATGGCCACCGGCCCCCGCCAGATCGATTCCGTTCCCGTCGAACCCGTCGACCTGTTCGGCGTCGCCGGCGCCCCACTGACGAAGCGCCTGCTCCCCGTGGGCATCGGCGTCCTCGTCCTCTTCATCGCCTGGCGCCTCCTCCGCCGCAACAAATGAGGGATGCGTCGATAGCCAACAGTCCACTGTTGGCTATCGACGCATCCCTTGGGGTCCACCCGGGACCGGGCTGCGGTCTCTAGGATCGAACCCGTGTTCGATCCGCGGGGCCCCGTGCTGGGCATCGACCCGGGCGTGTCCCGCTGTGGGTACGGCGTTGTGGCGCGCACCGGCGGCTCGATGCGGGCGCTCGCCTACGGGGTGATCCGTACCGAACCGTCGACCCCGCTGCCTGACCGGCTGGCCGAATTGGCCGACGAACTGGCCGCGCTCGTCGCCGAGTACACGCCGTCCGCGCTCTCGGTCGAGCGGGTGTTGTTCCAGAACAACGCGCGTACCGCGATCTCGGTCGGGCAGGCGAGTGGTCTCGCGCTCGTTGCGGCGGCTCGAGCGGGCGTACCGGTCGTGCAGTACAGCCCGAACGAGGTGAAGCTCGCGGTCACCGGCGACGGCCGCGCGGAGAAGCGTGCGGTGCAGGAGATGATCGCGCGCACGCTCGCGCTGCACGAGGTACCGCGCCCGCCCGACGCGGCCGACGCGCTCGCCCTGGCGTGCTGCCATCTGTGGCGGGTACCGCTCGCGAACCTGGTGGGAGGCACAACGTGATCGGTTCGGTTCGGGGCACAGTCATCGAACGCACGCCGACCGGCGAGGTGCTGGTCGAAGTCGGCGGCGTCGGCTACCGGGTCAACGCGCCGATTTCGGCGTTGCCCATGCTCGCGCCCGGCGCGCACGCGTTCCTCTTCACGCACCTGCACGTGCGCGACGACGCGATGGTGCTGTACGGGTTTCCCACCCGCGACGAACGCGAGACGTTCGAGGCGCTCATCGGCGCGACCGGAGTCGGGCCGAAGCTCGCGCTCGCGATCCTGTCGGTGCACGCGCCGAACGCACTGCGCCGGTGCCTGGCCGACGACGACCTCGACGCGCTCACCCTCGTCCCCGGCGTCGGGAAGCGCACCGCCCAGCGGCTGTTGATCGAGCTGAAGACCCGCCTCGACGTACCCGACTTCGACCTCACCACACCGACCGGCGAAGGTCCCACGCCGCGCGGCGAAGTACGCAGCGCGCTCAACGGGCTCGGGTACTCGCCCGAGGAGGTGCGCGAAGTGCTCGCCCAACTCGACGCCGACGGCACGGTCGAAGACCTATTGCGCGACGCGCTGAAGCTCCTCTCCGGGGCGCGGACGTAATGCGGGACGAGCTGCTCAGTCCGGCCGCGGATCCGGTCGAGGCCGCCGAAGAGACGACGTTGCGGCCGCGCCGGCTCGACGAGTTCGTCGGCCAGCCCCGCCTCCGCGAGCACCTCGAGATCATGCTGTCGGCGGCACGTCAACGCGGCCAGGCCGTCGACCACGTGTTGTTCGCGGGACCGCCCGGTCTCGGCAAGACGACGCTCGGCGGGATTATCGCCACCGAGATGGGGGCGCGCCTGCAACCGACGAGCGGTCCCGCGCTCGAACGGGCGGGTGATCTGGCGGCGATCCTGACCAACCTC
The DNA here is from genome assembly GCA_031404355.1 of Actinomycetes bacterium. GTDB lineage: Bacteria > Actinomycetota > Acidimicrobiia > IMCC26256 > PALSA-610 > JANNHK01. Next base: position 1,219 of record JANNHK010000078.1, on the reverse strand, counting down.
GACGACGGCGACGTGCTGTTCATCGACGAGGTGCACCGGCTGCCGCGCGCGGTCGAAGAGGTGCTGTATCCGGCGATGGAGGACTTCCAGCTCGACATCGTGATCGGCAAGGGCCCCTCGGCGCGCACGATCCGCCTCGACCTGCCGCGCTTCACGCTTGTCGGCGCGACGACGCGCACTGGGCTCATCACCGGTCCCTTGCGCGACCGCTTCGGGTTCGTCGCCCGCCTCGACTACTACACACCCCACGACCTCGCCTTGATCGTGACTCGGGTCGCGGAGATCCTCGGCGTCGAACTCGAAGCCGAGGGGGCGACTGAGATCGCGTCACGGGCCCGGGGCACGCCGCGCGTCGCGAACCGGCTCCTCAAGCGGGTGCGCGACTTCGCCGAGGTGCGGGTCGACGGCCGGGTCACGGCCGCGACGGCACGCGACGCGCTGGCGCTGTTCGAGGTCGACGCGCTCGGCCTCGACAAGATCGACCGGGCGATCCTCACCGCACTGTGCCGGACCTTCACCGGGCGGGCGGTCGGGCTCGGGACGCTGGCCGTCTGCGTCGGCGAAGCCCCCGAGACGGTCGAAGACGTCTACGAGCCGTTCCTCCTTCAGTGCGGGCTGATCGAACGCACGCCCCGCGGCCGTATGGCCACGGCTGCCGCTTTCGAACACCTCGGTTTGCACGCGCCAGAGACCGCGAATGATGCTCCAGGTCTCTTCCCCAATACCTGAGACTCGTATACCTGAGGCATCTCCGGGAGGCCGCGGTGGATCTGGTCAGCTACGACGTGCGCGACCGCATCGCGCACGTGACGATCTCGAACGGCAAGGCGAACGCGCTCTCGCCCGATGTCCTCGCCGAACTCGACGCCTCGTTGTCGAGGGCCGAGGACGCGGGCGACGCCGTCGGCGCCATGTTGATCACCGGTCAGCCGGGCATGTTGTCGGGCGGGTTCGACCTGAAGGTCATCCGGTCGTCGCCCGAAGCGGCGGGCCGGATGGTCACCGACGGCGGCGCACTGTTCAGCCGCATGTTCGGCTCCGAGGTTCCGGTGATCGTCGCGTGCAACGGTCACGCGGTGGCGGCGGGCGCGCTCATGCTCCTCGGCGCCGACTACCGGGTCGGCGCGGCCGGCGAATTCCGCATCGGGCTCATCGAAACCGAGATCGGCATGGTGCTGCCGCGCTGGGCCGTCGAGATGGCACGCGAGCGCATCTCGAT
>JANNHK010000077.1:0-9359 GCA_031404355.1 Actinomycetes bacterium | reverse complement strand
TCGAGCAGGGCTCGCTCGGCTACCTGTAACGGCGACATGGGCGGGATGATACGGGGGACCGCACCGCGTTAGCGTGCCGGGCATGCCGATCCTGGATGCGCAGCACGATTTCGCCCACCCGGTCGAAGGCGACACCGCCTGGTCGGAGAGCTACTACTTCAACACCTACTGCCCGGTGGTCGACGCCGGGTTCTACACCCGCATCGGGGTGCGCCCCAACGAGGGCACAATCGACGTCGGGATGCACGTCTGGCTCCCGGGCCAGGATCTCGCCCAGGCGGGGGGCGTGCGCGAGCAGAAAGAGATGATCGACGCGGGCCTTACCGTGGCGGGCGTCACCTACGAACGCATCGAACCGCTGAAGCAGTGGCGCATCACGGCCGACTCCGACGCGATCGTGCGCGATCTCGACGGCGGGCTCGACGCACTCCGCGAGACCCACATCGCGATCGACGTGACGTTCAACGCGCTCACCCCCGCGATCGGTGTCGACGGGCAGGGCCGCGAGAACAAGGGTGCGAGCGCGTCGACCGCGACGACGGTCGGCAAAGGCCACCTCGAACAGGCCGGTACCTGGACGGGTTACATCGAAGCCGACGGCGTCCGGCACACGCTCGTCGACGCGCGCGGCAACCGCGACAAGTCGTGGGGACCGCGCCGCTGGGGTGGACCGAAGATGTGGCGCTGGTTCTCGATCAACATCGGCGACGACGTCCACTTCGGCGGCATCCGCATCGGCACCGACCTCGGTGACCTCCACCGCGGGTGGGTGTGGAAGGACGGCGAGCACTCGAGCATCAAGGACTGGGACGTCAAGACCGAAGTCGCCGACGACGGCGTGACCCACCGCGTCAGCTACGTGCGCGCGACGGACAAGCTCGGCCGCGTGCACGAACTGCAAGCCGAGGTACTCCGCGTCGCACCGGGACCCGCCGGCGTCAAAGCGAACACGACGATCGTCAACGAAGGTCTGGCGCGCTGGACCTACGAGGGCAAGACCGGCCACGGCATCGCCGAGTACCTCCACCAACTCGACGCCCACGCGCGCCCCGTCGTCCCCATCGAGTGAGGCCTATCGAGTGAGTACGGGGCCCATCATTTCCGCGAAGTTGCGGGCGTAGAAGCGGTCCTTCGCGTCGTCGCTCACTCCGGCGAGGCCGGCTTCGAACTTGCCGAGCGGGTCGCGACCGCCTTCGGGGTGCGGGTAGTCGGACGAGAACAGGAACAGTTCGGGGCCGGCCTGCTCGATCATCCAGCCGACGGGCTCGGTCGGGAACGGCGTGAACCACACCTGGCGGCGCAGGTAATCGCTCGCCGGCAACGGCAGCTTCAACGCCGGTTCGGTGCGCCGGAACGTCGCCTGCGCGATGTCGAGACGGCGCAGCAACGGAACGACCCACATTGCTCCTTGTTCGATGCAGCCGCCGCGCAGTCCGGGGAACTCCTCGAATACGCCGTCGAGCACCATGCACGCAAGGAACATCTCCGGCGGGTAATGCAACACCATGTAGTCCTTGGACCGGATGTTCTCGCCGCCGCCGAGGAAGTCGGTGACAGGGGCCTTGCCGTTCTCGTGGAACTGGCGGCCCAACGGCCGGCCGCCGCCCCCGACGTGGAGCATGAACGGGATGCCGCTGTCCTCGAGCCGGGCCCAGATCGGCCAGTAGTCCGGGTGCGCGGGCGACTTGTCGGGCGGCGGCGCGGACGGGACGAGGATCGCGCCGCATCCCATTTCGATCGCGTCGTCGACCGCCGTGCGTGCCAGGTCGGCGTCGTCCAACGGCACGTAGCCGACGGGAAGGAGTCGGCGGTCGGCTTCGCAGAAGGCGACCATGGCCCGGTTGTGGGCGCGCGTGCCGCCGTAGAGGAGTTCGAGGTCGTCCTTGCCTGCGAACTGTGTCGCCGCGAACGTGCTGAACACGAGTTGCGCATCGAAACCGAGCAGATCGAGGGCCCGGCTCCGTTCGCCGGAATCGAACGCGCCGAGCGCGTGCCAGCCCTTGGATCCCATGACGTCGGCTTCGAGGGCCGCCGCGGCGTCGGCGTCGCCGCGTCGGTCGGCCGCGGCCTGCACCGCGTCGGTGGCGAGCTTTCCCGCGCCGCCGAGATAGAGCGGCCGTATGCGGTCGCGGATACCGGGGTCGGCGAACGCGGGCAGCCAGTCCGGAAGCTCCATCAGGTGGCTGTCGGCGTCGTAGAACGTGCGGCCTTGCGCGTACGCCATGAGCGTCTCTCCCCGGGAAGGTGTCAGGCGTTGGTCTACACCGGTTCGGCGGTCGGCGCGCGCCGGTGGCGGCGGGCAAGCACGAGCGGCCACCCGACGAGTGGTATCAGCGCGAGCGCGAACCATTGAAACGCGTAGGAGCGATGGTCGACGTTGTCGGACTCGGCCGGCTCGGGTGGCGCGGGTTCGCCGTCCGTCGGCGGCGGATCCTGATACTGCGCGGTAACCCACACCGACCGCAGCTCGTAGTCGACGCCGTCGGCGATTCGTGCGACGTCGACGCGCGGAAGGGTTGTACGCCCGCCCCGTTCGTCGACGGTGTCGTCGGGCTGCAACGGGCGGGACTCGTGCACGGTGCCGCGCACGGTCACCTCGCCGTCGGGCGCAGTGAGGTCGGGCAGGTCGCGCGCGACGTCGATGCGCGACACCCAGCCCCGGTCGACCAGTACGCCGGTCCCGTCGGCCTCGATGAGTGGCGTGACGACGTCGAAACCACCCTCACCGTCGCGCACGCGGTTCCGTAACAGCACCTCGGCATCAGCGTCGTAGGTGCCGATGACTTCGGCGCGTGTGCCCGGTGCCGGATCGTCGCCGATCTCGTCGAGCGTCGGCGCGGGAGTCGCGTACGCCTCGCGGGCGTCGCGTTCGGCGTCTTGCTTCTCGTTGTGCCGTCCGAATTGCCAGACGCCGAGCAGCACGAACGACACGCTCGTGACGATGACAAGCGCGTGCCCGATCAGCCAGCGTCCGCGGAACAGCACGGTTCGCACGCTACCGGCGGCTCGGCGAGAAGTGGCCACGCGGCGGGCGCGAGCGTGTCGAAGTCGTAGATGGAGAAACCGATCGCGTTGGTCTCGGCGGCGGCGCGGCGGAAACCTTCCAGATCGGCGTCGGTCGTTTCGTCGCCGATACCACCGATGATGTGCACCGGTGCGTCGGGATCGTCGAGGTGGTCGCGCAGCCGTTCTACGTTCTCGCGGCTGTAGACGTATGCGTCGCGGTACTCGGAGTCGTCGTCGCGGAACGTCCAGTACGCCATGGGGAGCCACACGTCGACGTGCGGCGCGATCTCGGCCCACGGAAAGTCGGGCCACAGGGTCGGGTTCAGTACGTCGAACGCGATCGGTGGGTACACGATCGCGCCAACCGGCATCGTTCCCGCCGCGGCGTCGACACGCGTCACCAGGTCGAGGAGCAGACGGTTGCGCTCGTCGATGTCGGTGACCGCTTCGGTTCCCTCGATGTCGAGCGCGACACCGTCGAAGCGTTGCCCCTCGCTCTCGAACGAGGTCAACGCGAGGGAGCGCGCGACGTCGAGCTCGTGGTCGCGGTGCGTCGGGAGATACCACGCGACCACCGCGATGCCCGCGGCGTGGGCGCGGCGCAGGAACTCGCCCGCCTGGACCTCGTCGGTGATGACTCCGGGGGAGCGCGGATCATCCTTCGCCACCTGGAGGTACAGCGTCTGTACGCCGTACCCCTGCATGGCATCGACGTCGTCGGCGCTCACCGGCGAGACCCGCCCCCGCTCGGCGAACGCGGGCACGTGGTCGTACACGTCGACCCAGGTCCCGAGCCCCGAGTATGCGCAGATGTCGACTGCGGGCGCGACTGGTGCGGAGGACGACGACGTCTCCGGCGCGGACGCACGCGGCGCGGCATCATCGTCGCTGCCCGCGCACGCCGCGAGGGTCAGGACGGCGAGAGTTGCAGCGAGACTTGTTCGCATAGTCCGGGAATGAGCAGCTCGAGGTTCGCGCCCGGGCACGCTGTTTCGCGCACGCGCCTGTGGCCGAACACGTTCGGCAGGATCTCGGTTCCTCCGTGGTCGAGCTTGTACTTGCTGCTCCCGGCTGCGTCGATGTCCCAGCGTGCGCATTTCCACACGAGGAGGATGCGCAACGCGGTCGCCGCCGCCGGTGTCGGCGCGACGTCGGTGAAGTCGCCGAGCAGCGCGATGCCGATGGTGCGGCGGTTGTATTCCTTGGTGTGGCCGCCCTGCACCTGTTTCGCGCGGCCGTTCTCGCCGTCGGGCGGCGTGTCCGGCAGGTAGTCGCGTGCCCACCGTCCCTCGTAGATGACGCCGAGCGGGTCGACGAGCCAGTTGTACGACATGTCGTTGTAGCCGTTCGCCGTTTCGAACTCGTAGATCTGGCGGATCGCGGTGGCCCAGTCGGGAGCGTCGTTGCGGGTGCCGGTGTGGTGCACGACGATCTTCTCGACGCGCGAGTCGAAGGTCGGTGGGCCCTTCCGCAGTGCCTCGTTCGCTCCCCACGCCGCGCGGGTCACGATCGTCGGGGGCGCGAGGTCGCGCGTTTCCTCGCGCGCTTCGATGCGTTCTTCGGTGGATGGGCCCGAGTCGCGCAGCACCGTTGCGAGTGCGATGGCGGCGGCTCCCGTGACTCCTCCGGCGATGACCGCCCGGCGTGCGATGAGCGGTTGCACGCGACAACGCTAGTAGCGTGCCCCGCGGTGCGGGTATCAGGTGGGCGGTGTGGGCAGGCTCACGAGGGCGACAACCGCGAGCGTCAGGACGATCCCACCGATGGCGACGAGCCCGATACGGGCAGCTCGGACCCGGAAGTGGCCGCTGATGCCGACCAGGAACAGCACCGTGGCGAGGTACACGGTGGTACGCACGTAGTCGTCGGCGTCTTTGGCGGCTTCGGCACCTTCGTCGTACAGGTCGTCTGCTTTCTCGCTCAGCGAGTCGGCTTCATCGAGGAGGGGCTGTTCGTACTCCTCGACGTAGGTCGGGCCGGGAGGCGCGTCGGAGTTCGTTGCGGGTTCGGTTGCGATCCACGCGTCGAACGCGACCTCGAACTCCGGCCGGAAGCGCCGCTCGGCGATCTCCATGGCCTCGGCGTTGCCGGCGACGTACGCGGTGAACCACGCGTCGAATGTCGACGAGTCGAAGTTGCGTTGTTCCATCGCTTCGATCGTCGTCTCGCTCGCCTCGGTCCGGGCCGTCGAAGCCTGCGCGAGCGCCAGGCGCGACTCGGTCGACCACTGCGACGCGGCGAAGCCCGACCACGCGGCGAGGATCGCAACGACGGCGAGCAAGATCGCCTCGATGATCGTGATGATCCGGTCGTGGCCGGTCTGCTCGCCGTCGTGGGCCGCGTGGTGCTTCTTGTGGTGACTGATCTCATTGCCGACCTCGGCCGTCGAAAGCCCCTCGCCCATTAGCCGGCGAGGAGCCCGAGCTCGCGGACCTTCGAGATCGCGTCGCTGCGGGACGAGACGCCGAGCTTCTGGTACACGGACATGGCCTGCGTCTTGATGGTGTGGCGCGAGACGTGGAGCCGCTCGCCGATCTCCCGGAAGGTCAGGTGCGTCGACAGCATGGGGAGCAGGCGAAGTTCGGCGCCGGTGAGAGCGGACGCGCCGATGGTTCCGGTGCGCATCAGGTCGATCTTGGCTTCGAGCTCGGCGCAGCGACGGGGGAGCGTTCCGAGCTGTGGACGCTGCTGGAGGATGTCGCGTGCATCGCGCAGCACCGCGCGAGCACCCGAGGGATCGGCAAGGTTCAGGTAGACGGCGGCGAGTTCGATGAACGTCAACGCCGACAGATGCGGGACCGCGTAGGTGAGGAGCGGGCGGAGACGCGCGGCCCGCGCCGCGAGTTCCTTCGTCGTCGGCACGTCGCCCCGATGGGCCGAGATGCTCGCGGCCACGACGTAGCCGAGCGCGCTGGAGCCGTACCCTTCGAGGCCGCCTTCGCGCACGATGGCGAGGGCCCGGTCGGAATGCTCTTCGGCTTCGGCCCAGTCGGAGCGGTCACGGGCAATGATCGCTCGGGCCGCGGCTCCGACGGATCCTGCGGCCCACGCCTGGGCGCTCGTCGCGACCTCGAGCGCGTGACCCAGCACGGGTTCGGCCGCGTCCGCGTGATCTTCGAGCAACAGGGCGAGGCCCTCCACCACGAAGGCAGTTGCGCGCATCGGGTTGCCGGGGGCGAGACCGTGTTGCGCGATCTTCGCGTCGCGGCGGAGTTCCTCGGTGCCGTTGCGGCACATGATCGTTCGGAGCTGGGCCAGCCAACTCTCGGGTGTGCTCGCGTCGGGGAGACTCGTCCACGAGGTCGCGCGTTCGGCGGCGGCCGCCCAGCGTTCGGCCCCGGCCGGCCGGCCGAGCAGCGCGTGCATCGTCGCGCCGTGCACCGCCACTGCGGGGTAGGCGTCGATGTGGCCTTCTTCGGCGAACCAGTTCAGCCACCGTTCGACTGTTTCGACGCGGCCGCTACCCCAGGTACGTGTCACCAGCGGAGTGACCAACTGGGCGACGCGGTCGGCGTCGCCTGCCAGTTGTGCGTGCTCGATCGCCGGCTCCGGCATGGCGTTGGCTTCGTACCAGACCGACGCTCGGGCATGAAGCTCGGACACGAGTTCGGGTTCGCGCCGTTCCAGCTCGGAGCGCAGCAAGTCGTGGAACAGGCGATGGTAGCGATACCAGTGGCGCTTGCGGTCGAGCGCGACGAGCAGGAGGTTCGAGGCTTCGAGCGACTCGAGGATGTCGGCCGAACCGGTGATGTCGAGGACGGCGTCGCACAACGGTCCGTTCACACGCTCGAGCATGGAGGTTCGGGTGAGAAACGACACGACGCCGCGTGACAAGCGCGCGAGGAACTCCGCCCGCAGGTAATCGGCCATGTGCCGGTCGTCGCCGCCGAACGCGAAGTTGGTGTCGCCGCAGCTGCCGCCGGCTTTCAGCGCGATCGCCGCGAGGTAGAGCCCGACGGGCCAGCCCTCGGTGCGGGCGATCAAGTCGGCCGTCTCCGCCTCGCCGAGTTCGACGCCGGCACCTGCAAGCAGTGCGCGCGCTTCGGTGTCATCCATCGCGAGGTCGCCGACGCCAAACTCGAGGATGTCGCCGCGCGGGCGCAATCGCCGGGTCGGTACGGGGGGAGCCACGCGAGACGCGACCACGAGCTGGCAACCCGCCGGGAGGTTCAGCGCGAGCTCGGCGATGGTGTCGAGGCACTGTTGGTTCTGGATGAGCTCGGTGTGGTCGAGCACGAGCGCGATGGGTTCTTTCATCGACGACAGGGCCGCCGTGAATCGGGGCACCGCTCTGCCTGCGAGGAACACGCCCGGGTGGTCGAGGGCGCGAAACAGTTCGGGATCGACCGTTTCGACGTGGTTGAGCGCCGCGGCGACGTAGGTCAACAGCACCGCCGGGTCGTTGTCGCGTTCGTCGAGCGACACCCACGCGATCCGGTCGTTGCGCTCGGCCCACTGCGCGAGGAGGGTGGTCTTGCCGTAGCCGGGCGGGGCGGTGATCGCGACGACGGGAACGTCGCGGGCCGCGTTCAGGCGCTCGACCAGTGCCGGACGGGGCACCATCGCGGGACGCACCGTGGGCGGGTGCAGCTTGGCCTCGAACAGTTCGGACGGTGCAACGTCTTGCACAGGCGCAGCGCCTCCTGGCCTCGTCGCGGTCACGCTACGTGCCGGGGGACGCTACACCGCGCCCGTTTCGAAGCCGAGACGGGAGCTCACCCCGAAGGGCTGATTGTGGTCGTCGGCGCAGGAGGGATGGTCGTCACCGTGGTCGGCGGGGCCGGCGCGGTTGTCGGGGCCGGGACGGTCGTCGTCGGCGGCGGCGACGGCGTCGTCGGCGGTGATGGTGGGACCGTCGTGGTCGTCGTGCGTCGCGGCCGGGTCGTGGTGGTCGGGCGGGGCGGTCGCGTCGTCGTGGTGCGGGGTGGCCGCGTCGTCGTCGAACGTGGGGGTCGCGTCGTCGTCGGCGGTCGCGACGTCGTGGTGCGCGGGGGGCGCGTCGTCGTCGTACGCGGCGGCCGAGTGCCGCTGCCCGGTGTTCCGGGCGTCGACGGCGGTCGCGGCGCGCGCGGTTCTGTCGAGCGGGGCGTACGCGGTGCGCCGCCCCCGCCTCCACCGCCGCCCCCGGACGGTGCTCCGATCGCGTCCGGGTCGACCTTGCCGGACCAAAAGCTTGTGGTGCCGGCCGCTCCGGCCTTCGAGAGGCTGATGTGCACGTGGTCCGTGTGCGGGCTCGACCCGTTGTACGGCCGCCACCCTTCGGACGCGCGGTACGACGACCAGATGTGCTCGTTCCAGACGAGGTACATCACACCCATGCGGCGGACGAGCGCATACGGGTTGCCCTGCGCGTCGGTGGCGAAGAGCCGTTCGATGAACGACTCGGCCATCGCCCGCTGCGCGGGGTTGTTGACGTTCACCGCCCAGTCGAACGCCCGGCCCTCTTTGTGTTCGGACGTCCCACCGACGCTGCACGCACGGGTGATGCCGAGGTTGCCGCTGCCTTGGTACGTCGACGTCAGCAAGTTGCGCAACGCGAGCGTTCCGGGCTTGGCCGTCGGCTCGCATGCCCGTTGCGGTTCGTACGCCGCCAGCGGTTCGATGCCGTCCGCGGGAGGTGTGTTCCAACCGACGGCGGGTACCGGCGCGGCGGGCGCCGCGGGAGCGGGCGCCGGGGCGGGTGCGGCCGGTGTTGGAGCTTCCGGCACCGGGACGGTCGTGTCGGTGAGAATCGGGTCGGCGTCGAGGTTGTGGGCGGTGTCGTCGCCGAAGAACGGCACGTCGTTGACCATCCACTCGCCCTCGATCGCACTGGCTTCGAAGCCCATGTAGGCGAACGTGCTCCCGTGGCACAGCACGACGCCGTTGACGCGGGTCGTGTCGACGGCGGGTTCGGGTCCGAGGGGTTCGACGTAGGCGCCGACCTCGTACCCGGGGCCGGGTTCGTCCCACGACACGTACAGGTCGGAGGGCGCGCACACGCGGGTGGCGGTCGGATCGAGCGGAACCGCCTGCAAATCCTCGGCCAGCGCGACCGCGACCTCCTCGAGCGACGGCGGCGCGGGTTGTCGGCCGGTCGTCGCTACGGACAACGCCGCGTCACCCGAAGCCGTGGCGCCCGACGACTCGGCGCCGAACGCGGGCGCCGCGATGAGCCCGACCAACATCAGCGCGCCCGCCGCGACCGAACGGCGCCTGCGCCCCCGGGCCGCGACAAATCGAGCAGAGGAATCCGCAGGCACGTCAATGCATCGGCATCAGCGAACGACGGACTTAAACGTCAGCGCGCATAAGCAACACGCCGTTCTTGCGCCGAGTATGCGGCCTGAGGCCGCATACTCGGCGCAAGAACG
>JANNHK010000076.1:0-37150 GCA_031404355.1 Actinomycetes bacterium | reverse complement strand
GGCAGCTGACACCGCGGACGCGCCATCGACGCTCGACGCCGCGTCGGTTGTTCGCGACTTCGATCCTTCCGAACCCGAGGCGATCGCCGCGTTGAACGAGGTCGCGTTGGGCAGCGATGCCGTCTCGTCGCTGACGGCGCTGCTCGAGGACGACGATCCGATCACGCAATGGGCGGCGCTCTATGTCGTCGCGATCCAAGTCACGGATCACGACGCCGGCGCAGCCTTGGTTCCATTGCTGGACGACGACGACGCGATCACGCGCGTTGTCGCCGCCGCGAGTCTGAGCGGGCTCGGCTACCCCGAGGCACTGCCAATCCTCGCGAGTGGATTGACCGAGTCGGCAACACTTCCGTACAGCGACCCTCCCCGGCCCGTCGCGGACCTCGCCCGAGAAGCGCTCGAGGCGTACACCGGCCAGGAGTTCGACGACGCGGATGCGTGGCAGTCGTGGCTCGAGAAGGCCGCACCGCTGCAGTGGGACGGGACGAGCTATGTCAGCGGGTAGGTTCCGCGCTCGGCGCGCCGCTGCAGTTGGCGTCGTTGTCGTGGCCGCGCTTGGATCCGTCGCAACCGCGGGCGCCATCAACACATTCGAGATCACCGAACGGGCGATCACGATCACGGTGCCCGTCGATCTCGTCGGTGCGACGTCGTCGCTCACAGCCGAACGATTCGCCAACCACGTCAACCGCTACTGGGGGAGTGGTTCGGATGGACTCCCGTTCTGCTACGGCGGGCGGACCGTCACGATCGTGCCCGACTTCCGTGTGGTTCCCGCCGGAGGTTCGCTTCGGCCCAACGCGTCGCGCATCACCGTGGTGGAGATGCGACCCGGCGTCGACCTGATCTCGCACGTCGACTGGCCAACCGATCCCTTCGACCCAAGGAGCCAGACCGCGACCGGGGCATGGGAAGCGGACGCGACCGGCGACGTCATCGCCCACGAGTTCGGCCATTTGCTCGGCATCGACGACGAGTACCGGGAAAGCGACACCAATCACGACGGAATCCGTCAACCAAACGAGCCCACCGTCGTCCTGCCGCAATACCAAGGGCAGCAGTCGCTGATGGCAGAACTCAGCGGCCATGTCCGCCAACGGCACATTGCCGCCGTGATGCAGCGGCACGGAATGCCGGAACCGGCTCGCACGACCGGCTTTCCCGACGGTCGTTGGCACGGTACCGGAACGATCAGCGGATCGGCCGCCAACCAAGATCTCGGGCTTCGCCTGAGCAACGGCCGGCTCACCTTCGATCTCACGGTCGCCGACGGCGAGGCTTCGGGGCAACTCGATTGGAGCTACCAGGGGCGCGTCGACATCACGGCGACGGGGGTCAGCGGCTACCTCGACGGCGGCGTCAGCGGCTCTGCCGCGTTACGGGGGGCGACCGACGGCGTCGTCGGCTCCGGAACCCAGACCGTCGCGGGTACGGCAGTCGTCGACGGCATCACTGTTCCCGTCGACACCGACATCGAAGCGAGTCTCTCCTTCACCGGCGCGCAGTCGGACGGCGAGACCGTCACCGGGGACATCCTGCTCCGCACCAGCGCGGAGGGACAGGCCGTCGGGTTCGCGAACGATGTCACCGGCCCGTTCACCGCGACGCGCACCGGCGAGCGGACCTGCTCGTAAGGCCCGGCGTGTTCCCGGCGCCGTCGTTCGGGCAGACTGCCCCTCGAACGCGTCGACCAAGGGGTGCATCCGCATGGCATGGGATTTCTCGACGGACCCGGAGTTCCAGAAGAAGCTCGACTGGGTCGAAGATTTCTGCCGCGAAGAAGTCGAGCCGCTCGAGTACATCTTCCCGTACGCGGTGCGGTCTCCCGATCCGAAGGTCAGGGGACTGGTCAAAGGGCTGCAGGACCAGGTCAAGGACCAAGGCCTGTGGGCCATCTTCCTCGACGAGGATCTCGGCGGGCCCGGCTACGGGCAGCTCAAGCTCGGCCTGTTGAACGAGATCCTCGGGCGCTACCCGTCGGCGCCGCAGATGTTCGGAGCGGCCGCGCCCGACACGGGCAACATGGAAATGCTCGCCGCGTACGGCACCGACGAGCAGAAGGAGCGTTGGCTCACGCCCATGCTCAACCAGGAGATGTGGTCGGCGTACTCGATGACCGAACCGCAGGGTGGCTCCGACCCCAACCTGTTCAGAACCCACGCCGAACGCGACGGCGAAGAGTGGGTCATCAACGGTGAGAAGTGGTTCACGAGCGCGGGCCGCGTCGCCGACATCCTCTTCGTCATGTGCACGAACGGCATGTTCGTCGTGCCCCGCAAGACTCCCGGCGTCGAGATCCAACCCGAGCCTCGCAACCACAATCACATCATCTACAACGACGTCCGGATCCCGCTCGATCACTTGCTCGGCCCCGAAGACGGCGCCAAAGTGCTCGCGCAACGCCGGCTCGGCGGCGGCCGCATCCACCACGCCATGCGCACCATCGCGCAGTGCAAGCTTGCCTTCGACATGATGTGCGAACGCGCGCTCAGCCGCGAGTCGCACGGCAAGATCATCGCCGAGCATCAAATGGTGCAGGAGAAGATCGCCGAGTCCTACGCCCAGATCCGCATGTTGCGCCTGTTCGTGCTCGAGACGGCATGGAAGATCGACAACACGAGCACCCAGGAAACGCGCACCGACATCGCGGCCGTGAAGTACACGATGGCGAAGGTGCTGCGCGACGTGTCGTTCAACGCACTGCACATTCTCGGTTCACTCGGCACCACGAACCTCACCCCGCTGCAGGCGATGTACGCCGCCGCGCCGACGATGGGCATCGCCGACGGCGTCGACGAGGTGCACAAGGCGACGGTTGCCCGCAACGTGTTGAAGGGCTACCGACCGCACGAGGGCTACTGGCCGACCGAGTACTTCCCGGCGAAGCGCGCGCAGGCGTGGGAGAAGTTCGAGCCGCGGTTTGCGGCCGACCCGGAACTGCGCACGCTGGCCGAGGGGTACGCCAAGTACATTGCGAGCCGCGGCTGATGCGAGTTGCTCCCCGCCATCCTCTTAATACTTCCTTCGTGTGGTCTCCGTCGGTGCGCGAGCGGCGGCTGGTCAGCCACGAGCAGGCCCGGCAGTGGGACGAGCAGGGGTTCTTCTTGTTGCAGGGCGCGCTCTCCGCGGAGACGATCGCCGCGGTCACGGCCGTGATCGACCCGATCGAACAGCGCGTGACCGGGGTGCTGCGCGCCAACGGCGGGAGCATCATGATCGCGGACGCCGACGCGATCACGTTCTGTGTGCACTTGTTGAAGCGGTCGCCGGTGCTGCGCGAGTTCGCGTCGAGTGAACCGTTCACGAGTTTGTGCCACGACCTCATCGGACCCGACGTGCGCGTGTACTGGGACGAAGCCGTCTACAAGAAGCCGGAGCCCGAGCGCGAGTTCCCGTGGCACCAGGACAACGGCTACACGTTCATCGAGCCGCAGCAATACCTCACGTGTTGGGTTCCGCTCGTCGACGCGACGCTCGACAACGGTTGCCCGTGGATTCTCCCCGGGTTGCATCGCCTGGGTACGCTCGAACACTGGAGTACGCCGCTCGGGTTCGAATGCATCGAAGGTGCCGAAGGCGCGGTGCCGGTCGTAGCCGAAGCCGGCGACGTCGTGGTGTTCTCGTCGCTCACGCCGCATCGCACCGGTCCCAACACGACCGACAGCGTGCGCAAGGCGTACATCGTCCAGTACGCGCCCGACGGCGCCTGGGTCAAACAAGAGGACGGCGCCGCTTCGCCCGGCGAACAACGAGACCCGGATCGGCAGTTCTCGGTCCTCGTCGCCGGCGAACCAGTCGCGCGCGACTGACGGTGTTGCGAGCGAACCCTCAGATGGTGATGACGACCTTGCCGCGGGCGCGACCGTCGAGGAGGTGGTTGATGGCTGCCACGGTCTCACGCAATGGATAGGTCTCGTCGACGGTGGGCGTAACCTTCTCGGCCTCGATGAGCTCGGTGAGTACGACGAGGTCGGCGGCGTTCTCCGAAGAGACGAACGTGGTGAGCTTCTGGCTCACGAACGGCGACATCAGGCGGGCGAAGATCAGGCGGTCGACGCCGCCGAACCACTTGCCGTCGAACTCGCCGCCGACGACGACGAGCGTGCCCCGCGGGGTGAGGGCGCGCCGGAGTTCGTTGAGCTTGCGCTTCCCGGAGATGTCGAGGATCACGTCGTACTGGATCTTCCCGTCGGCGAAGTCGTCGCGCGTGTAGTCGACGACGTGGTCGGCGCCGATGGCTCGCACCAATTCCAGTTTGGACGTGCTGCACACGCCGGTGACTTCGGCGCCGTAGGCCTTGGCGATCTGCACCGCGAACGTGCCGACGCCGCCCGACGCGCCGATGACCAACACCTTGTGCCCGGGTTGCACCTTGCCCCGGTCGCGCACTGCCTGCAGCGCGGTCAGCGCGGAGATGGGAACCGCGGCCGCCTGCTCGAACGAAAGATTCGCGGGCTTGGCCGCGAGCCGCTTCGGGTGAACACACGCGTACTCGGCGAACGCACCGTCGCCGCTGCCGTACACGTCGTCGCCCAGCGCGAAGCCGGTCGCGTTCTGGCCGATGGACTCGACGGTGCCGGCCAGGCTCCGGCCCGGGTTGAGCGCCTTCGGCCGGCGCACCCCGAAGCCCGCGGCACGCATCGGGTAGGGGAGGCCCGACATGCAGTGCCACGTGCCGCGGTCGACGCTCGCGGCGCGCACACGAACGAGGACCTCGTCGTCGCCGATGGTCGGCCGGGCGACCTCGGCGAGGCGCAGCACATCCTCGGGCGCGCTCCCGTATTCGGCCTGGTTGATCGCGGTCATCGTCGTCACGGCGGGGTCGGCGGTGTGTGCGCTCATCGTTGCTCCGATCACGTCGTAAGTTGGCGCAGGCGATCATGGACCAGTTCGCGGCCGGCGACTACCCCCACCTCACCGAGCCGGCTGTCGAACATGTCCTCCAGCCCGGCTACGACTACGGCAACGAGTTCGCGTTCGGACTCGAACTGATCAGCGACGGCCTCGAACGCTCGCGGCGCGCGTACCTCACGAGGCCGGGATTTCGTGCCCGCCGCGGCGTAGATGTCTAGCGCCTCGGATACTGAGGGTCTACGGTCGCCCGGAAGCCCGAAATCCGAACGGAGGACCGCCGTGGCGTTCAAGAAGATGAAGGACATGAAGGACGCGGTCGCCGGTGCGCCGGGCATGATCGACCAGGCCCAGCAGATGCAGGCGGCCGCCGCCCAGATGCAGGCGCAGGGCAGCGGCCCGATGGGCGCGCTCACCGGCATGCAACAGGGCGCCGCCGCGATCGATCCCGCGATGCTCGAGCCGATCGACGGCATCTCGCTCGAGCGTTACGCGCAGCTCTCGCAGACCATCGGCACCCGCCAACTCACGAGCGAGGCGCAGGTGCACGAGTTTCTCGCGAGCCAGGGCCACACCCCGGAGCAGTGGACCGCAGCGTGGGCGGGCTGGAACGAACGCATGAAGCAGGACATGGCGCTGGCCGGCCACTTCAGCGTGCTCTTCAGCACCACGGCACCGCTCTAGGCGCAATGGGCTTTTTTCGCGATCTGAAGAAGCTCAACGACAAGAGCAAGGAGTTCGCGGCACAGCAGCCGAGCGCGAAGGATCGCATGGCGCAGGGAACCGCGTCGATGGCCGCGATGAACGAGATGATGGCCAAGATGAACGCGGCGTTCGACCCGGCGCAGCCGTCGACGACGGTTGACGCGCAAGTCATCGCGGTACGCGACGCGGGAAGCCAGTTCAACCTGCAGCCCGTGCTCGACGTCGACCTGTTGGTGATCGGCACCGCGGGCTCGCCCTACCCGATCACCGTGCGCCAGCCGATCCCGCACGCGGCGATCGCGCGGATCACGGTCGGCGCGACCGTGCCGGTGCGGGTCCGCGTCGACGACCCGCAAGCCGTGTTCCTCATCGTCTGAAGCTCTTCCCGGCGACCGGGACCGTGATCAGGCGTCGAGCGCAGGGATCCAGTCGCGGTGTGCTTCGAGGAGCGCGTCGACGAGTCCGGCGATCTGGTCGAGGTCGAGTTCCGCCGCGGTATGCGGGTCGCACATGGCCGCGTGATACACGTGGTCGCGTCGGCCGGTGAGTGCGGCCTCGACCGTCAGTTCCTGCACGTTGACGTTGGTGCGGATCAGGGCGGCGAGTTGGGGCGGGAGTGCGCCGACGCGCGTGGGCTGCAGTCCGGTGCCGTCGACGAGGCACGGCACCTCCACCGTGCAGCCCGCGGGGAGGTCGTCGATCAGTGCGTCGTTGGCGACGTTGCCGTACACGACGCGGGGTTTGCCGGTCTCGATGCTGCGAATGATCGACGCCGCGTACTCGAAGCTGCGGACCACCTCGAGGCCTTCGTCGGACTCGAGTCGGACCCGTTCGGCTTCCCACCCCTCGATTTGCGCGATGCAGCGGCGTGGGTATTCGTCGAGGGGGATGTTGAACCGTTCGATGAGATCGGGCCGGTCGCGCTTGATGAACCACGGCACGTACTCGGCGAAGTGCTCGCTCGACTCCGTGACGAAGTAGCCGAGGCGGCGCAGCATCTCGTAGCGCACCCGGTTGTGCGCGGGGATGTCGCCGGACTCGGCCTTGGCTTTCAGCCGGGGGTAGAGGTCCTCGCCGTCGCGTTCGAACCGCAGGTAGAACGCCATGTGGTTGATGCCCGCGGCGACGTAGTCGATCTCCCGGTAGGGGATGTCGAGGT
This sequence comes from Actinomycetes bacterium, assembly GCA_031404355.1. Lineage (GTDB taxonomy): Bacteria > Actinomycetota > Acidimicrobiia > IMCC26256 > PALSA-610 > JANNHK01. The sequence continues at coordinate 30,432 of JANNHK010000076.1, read as the reverse complement.
CGAGTGACAATTCGAATGCGGTCCCTTGCACGCTGTGGCACAGCCCGACGGTTCGGATGTTCGTCGCCCGGTTCATCGCGCGGCAAGCGATCGCCATCGGGTTCGTGTAGTTCAAGAACCACACGTCGGGGCAGCGGCGTTCCATTTCGGCGCCGAGTTCGAGCAGCACGGGGATCGTGCGCAAGCCGCGCATGATGCCGCCGATCCCGAGCGTGTCGCCGATGGTCTGGCGCAGCCCGAATCGCTTCGGCACTTCGAAGTCGACGACCGTGCTGGGTTCGTAGCCACCGACCTGGATCATGTTGATCACGTAGTCGGCGCCGTCGAGTGCCGCGGCCCGGTCCGTCGTCGCGACGATCTTGGCGGGCGCGCCCAGCGCGTCGGCGTACCGCCGTGCGACCAGTTCGGACGTCGCGAGCCGTTCCGCGTCGATGTCGTACAGGACGATCTCGGAGTCGGCGAGTTCCTCGTAGCCGAGGATGTCGCCCACCAGATTGCGGGCGAAGACCGTGCTCCCGGCACCGATGAACGTGATCCGTGCCACCGCGCGCAGGCTACCAACCTCTCGGACCTCTCCTTCAGCCAGTACCTCCGTGGGGACTCGTACCACGTGACCTGTCCCCGTTTTGGCCGGCCAGCGTCGGCCCTCGGCTAAAGGATCAAGGCGTCGGCCGAGTGGGACACGACGAATCACCGCCCCGCCGCGACCTTCCGTGCCTACCTGTCGGGCTCGATGCCGGTGACGGTAATGAGCCGGTCGATGGACCGATCGAACGATGCGATGGTGTCGACGCCTGCTCGTTCCGCGCTGGCAACGAGGTAGGCCTCGGCGAAGTCGAGGCGTTCGATCTCATATACCTCGACCGCCCGGAGCAACAGGTCCTCGTCGACAACGCGCACCGCGTCAAACGCGATGATCGCTCGCACCAGTTCGCCAACGCGGGCCCGCTCCACCTCGTAGAAGGACTCGAACACGTATACGACTTCGGCAACGATGAGATCGGCCAGCAAGAGTTCTTCGGCTTCCGCCAGAAAACGCGTCGCTCGCGCCGCCTGCGCCGGCGGATCGCCGGTGAGATGACGGATCAGGATGTTCGTATCAACGAACGCGATCACCGGCGCGACGAAGCCCGAGCCGCCCGAGTGCGCCGGCGGACCTCATCCCAGGCAACGTCCCGTTTGCCGGCCGGCACGGACACCGCGCCCGCGAGCTCGAGAAGGTCCGGAGTACGGGCAAGAACGGCGCGCTGTCCCTCGACGCGAAAGATGACGGCGTCGCCCTCGGTGAGCCCCAACGCCTCTCGAACGGCCTTGGGAATCGTGACCTGACCCTTCGTGGTGAGCCGGGCAGCAGCTTCCATTGGTCCTCCTTACCTAGTTCCCTCAGTAAGGATAGTCCAGGTTCGTCGGGGTTGCGGTGGGGGAGGGTCGCGCGACCCCGAGCCGAGGTCCACCCCGGGGGATTGACTTAGTACTAAATCATCGCTATATTTATCACTAAGCAAATCCCGAACCGAAGACCGACTCCGAGGAGGAGACGAACGTGTTAATGAAGACGCGCGCGTTGATCGCAACTGTTGCCGCGCTGGCACTCGTGGGCGCGGCCTGTGGCGGCGACGACGACGATGACACGACAGCCGACACCGAGACCGAGACCGAGGCGACCACCGCCGACGACGACGACGCCGACGACGCCGAGGCGACGGCGACCGACACCACCACGATCGTCGCGGTTGCAGTGGCGACGCCCGAACTCGCGACGCTCGTGACGGCGGTGCAGGCCGCGGAACTCGTCGAGACCCTCGAGGGTGCCGGACCGTTCACGGTCTTCGCCCCGACCAATGCGGCGTTCGCTGCTCTCCCGCCGGAGACGCTCGACAAGATCCTCGCGGACAAGGAACTCCTGACGAAGATCCTCACGTACCACGTGGTGTCGGGTAGCTACCCCGCCCAGGCGGTCACCACCCTGCCGGACATCGCCACCGGCGCGCAGGTCCCGACGGTGGAGGGACAGTCGATCACGATCGTCTCCGACGGGACGTCGGTCATGGTGAACGACGCAACCGTGGAGACGGCCGACGTGAATGCCTCGAACGGGGTTGTCCACGTGATCGACAAAGTGCTCATCCCGCCGGACGTCACCCTCTGAGGATCCCCGATCGCGGAGCTCGGAGTTCCCCCGACTCCGGGCTCCGCGCGGGACTCCCTCGATGGACGGCGCATCTTCCGCGTTGTCAGGCGGGCGCTACAGGCGCCCCACCGTGTCGTCGTGGCCGCGCTCGGCCTCCCGACCGGCGGGCCGTACACCGTGGCCGGAGGGTTTTGCACCTACCGCGAACTCGTCGAGACGATGGCCCGGCACTGCGGGGTCGAGGCCCAGTTGCGCCACGGCCGCGAGTTGGGAACGGGCCCCCACCGAGCTGCTCGAAGTGACCCCGGCCGCCGACGGCACCTGGTTCGACCAGTTCACCGGCTCGTGACCCGAAGGGCGGAGGCTCAGCGGGTTCGGTAGGTCTCGACAACCTCGCCCGTGACGCGGTCGACCACCACATGCGGCTCGCCGCCCAACTCGGTGATCTCGACCGGGACGAACCCGACGTCGTAGGTGCCGCCCGCTTCGCCGACGGTGGGCCGCGTCGCGCTGAGGTCGAAGTCGGGATCTTCGGCTTCCCACGCGCGTTGCGCGATCTCGATCGCCTCGTCGGGGGTGATTCCCGCGGCGATCGACGTCGTCGTGGCCGCGGGCCGGGAACCGTCGTCGTCGTCGCCCGAACACCCGGCGCCGAGCGTGACGGCCGCGACCACGACAACGACCAGCGCCCGTCCGATCATCCGAGTTGCTCCGCCAGCTCGACGTGCCCCTGCGCGCTCGCGATCTCGGCGGGCGTACGACCGAGATCGTCCGGCACGGTCCGATCCGCGCCGGCGTCGAGCAGCCGCTGCGCGATGTCGTCGAATCCCCAGAACGCGGCGACGTGCAGTGCGGTCGTCCCGTCGTCGCCCGCGCGGTTCGGGTCGGCGCCGGCGTCGAGGAGCGCGTCCACCAGGTCGGCTCGGCCGGTCGGTACCGCGAGCAGGAGCACCGTGCGACCGTCGGCGTCGGTCTCGTCGGGGTCGCCACCGGCGGCGAGCAGGTTTGCGACCTCGTCGACGCGTACCCCGGTCACGGCCGCGACGAGCGGCGACGCGGGCGTCGGCGCCATACGGTCGGCCTCGGCTTCGGCGGCGGCGGCATCGGTTGCGAACTGGTCGTTGCCGGTCGCGGCGACGTCGAACGCGCAGTCGGCGACGCGGCGGGTGTCCTCCACGCCCGCGTCGATGCACCGTTGTTCGGCGTCCGCGAGCGCATCGGGATCGAGCCCGCCCGCGGTGACGCGGAACCGCGGGACCGTCGGGTCGCGATACGACGCCGTCGACGTTCCCGCCTCGTACGTGAACAGCGATGTCGCGTCGGAGACGACCCAGGTCTCGGCGAGCGACTCGTACAACTCGGCGAAGGTGAGGCGGTCGTCGGCGAGGAGGTCGGCGCCGCCGACGCCGACGATGTCGTTGGCCGGGTCGCCGTCGAAGTTCCCGAGCAGCCCTTCCACCGCCCCGCGCCGAGTGTCGGCGAGCGCGACGGTCACCGCGTTGCCGACGAAGCTCATGCCGGAGCCGTCGGCCCATCGGTACCTGATCGTGCCGCCGTCGTTGCGTACGGTGCCACCCCCCGGCGCCGTGAACGACGTGAAGTCGGCGCGCGGTGACGCGCGGCCGTCGTCCACGACCTGGGTCGCGTTCACCTCGATGACCGCGCCGTCGATGCGGGCGACGACCGCGGTGTTCATCGTGACGTTGCCGGTCGCGGTCGGTTCCTGACGAGTCTGGATCTCGAGGTCGCCGCCGCGTACGAGCACGAACTCTCCCGCCGCCTGGAAGCCGTAGTCGTAGCCGTCGAACGTCGCGAGATGCGGTTCGCCCGAACTCCACGCCGCGTCGAACTCGGCTTCGCCCGGGCATGGCGTGCTCGCATCGAGGGGTCCGTACGCGGTAACGCCTTGCTCTTCGGGCACGCCCTCGAGTCCCCACTTCACGAAGCTCGGGATGCCGAGTTCCTCGGCGACCTCCCAGTCGGTGTCCGAGGCCTTCTCGTTCGCGTAGCCGTCGTTGCTCGGGTGATCGAGCGCCGCGCCCGGGTGGGTGTGGTAGCTGCCGACGAGTTGGCAGTTCGGGTCGTCGAGCATCGGGCCGAGCGTGATGCTGTCGTAATCGCCGGGCGGCCACGCCACGATGCGCAGCTCGAACCCGCCGGGTCCGGAGCAGTCGTAGATCCAGCCGCCTTCCTCGTGCTGGTCGGCGCTGCCTTCCTTCGAGGCCGTGAACGCGTCGTCGAGCGCCTGCTTGACGACCGGGTCGTTCTGCAACGAGTTGCTGTCGTGGCCCGAACAGCCGAACACCTGCATCGGCACGACCGCGTGGAGACCGCTCAGCGCGTAGACGAGAGCAACGCGCGAGATGCCGAGCACGCCGAGCACGCCGAGCACGCCGCGTAGCGTACGCGGCACTTGAGTCGCGGTGGGGCGGGTGGGGGCGGTGTCAAGAAATGTGTCACATGGACAAAGGGAGAATTCGGTCGGCGAGCCTCAGTTCCGGCCCTCCCCAGTTACTATGAGATCCGCGGTCGGAACGGCCCGGCAGGCGCGCAGGGGGAGAGCAATGTGGGTATTTCGGGTTCGCGCGCGATGAGTCGCGCAGTCGCGCTCGCTGTCGCCATCGCAGTCGCGGTGCCGATGCTGGGCACGCCGAGCGCGTCCGCGGCATCGACGTTCACCGTCGACAGCACAGCCGACCAGACCGACGCGACACTCGACGGCGTGTGTGCGACCGCCGGCGGCGCCTGCACGTTGCGCGCGGCCGTGCAGGAGGCCAACGACACGACCGGCGCGACGATTGTCGTGCCGGCCGGCGCGTACGGCTTGGCCCCGGGCAGCAGCGACACCACCGGCGACCTCGACCTGCGCAAGCCGATGACGATCCGCGGCGCAGGGTCGACGACCGTCGACGGGGGCGGAACCGAACGCGTGGTCGAAGTGTTCGGCACGGGCACGACGATCGACGGCATCGTGCTCACCAACGGCTCGTCCACCGGTTCCGGTGGCGCGGTGCGCGTCAACTCGGGTGCCAAGCTCACGCTCGTAGCGAGCACGGTGTCGAACAGTGTCGGCCGCTCCGGTGGGGGCATCTCCAACAGCGGTTCCCTCACGCTCGACGCCACCACGGTGTCCGGCAACACCGCGTCTACGACGGGCGGCGGCGTCAACAGCAGCGGGAGTCTAACGACTCGCAACAGCACGATCTCGGGCAACTACGCCGCGGTCGGCGGCGGAATGAAGGTCGGCTCGAAGACGGTCCTGAGCGCGAGCACCGTCACGGCCAACACCGCGCGATCCAGTGGCGGCGGTATCAGCTCGTCGAGCAGCAAGGCGAAGGTCGAGGCGTCGGTGATCGCGGGGAATGCCGCGCGGAGCGGTCCCGACTGCAGGGGACGGCTGTCGGTATCGGCCCCGACCCACATCGGCATCACAACGCGCTGCATCACCACCGGGACGGCGCCTTCCACCGGCAATGCGCAACTCGGTCCGCTCGCCGACAACGGCGGCCCGACGCTCACCCATCTCCCCTCCGCTTCGAGCCCGTTGGTCGACGCGCTCTCCACTGCGGCGTGCCTTGCGATCGTGACGGTCGACCAGCGCGGGATCGCGCGCCCGTACGGCGCGGGTTGCGACATCGGCGCAGTCGAGGTGGGGCCGGTCGCGCCGTTCACGCTCGACGTCGCGCTCGCCGCTTCGCCCGAAGACGTGGGCGCGGGTATCGGCACCATCCCCGCGGAGAACATCCCGCCCGACCTGCTCGTCGACGTGACGCGCGCGAGTTCCGAACTCGGTGCGACGGCACTGTCGAGGTTCGCGCTGTCGCGGTTCGCGCTCTCCCGCTTCCCGATCGAGGACAGCGCGTTGAGCCGGTTCGCGTTGAGCCGGTTTGCGTTGAGCCGGTTCGCGCTCTCTCGCTTCTTGCTCTCCGACGTACCCGTCGACGGCGGCTGGGAAGCGGTGCTGGCGCCCGACTTCGCGCCCGACCCGGTCCCGCCGCTCCAAACACTCACGCTCGCCGACGTGATCGAACTGCCCTCGGTGCAGGCGCTCACCCTCGGCCAGGCCGACCTCGGCGCCACGGGGCTCGGCGAGATCCCCGTCGCCGACTTCGCGTTCGACGGCCTCGACCTCGAACGCATCCCACCCACCGACGACCCCGGCCTCCAGGACCCGTCGGCCGACCTCGACGACGAACGCCTCGCCGCCTGGTGCGACATGCTCGGCGACGAAGCGTGTGAGCGCGCCGGGATCGACCCCGACCCGACCGACGCGACGCCGCCCGACCCCACGACCTCCGATTCCACGATGCTCGCGGTGAGCCTCAACGGCGCGTCGCTCGACAGCACCGCGCTTTCGCGCTTCGCGTTGTCTCGCTTCGCCCTCAGCCGGTTCGCGCTGTCGCGTTTCGCGGTATACGACACCGCCCTCAGCCGTTTCACCGTCGAGGACATGGCGTTATCGCGCTTCGAACTCGCCGACCTCGACCTCGACGCCATCGACATCGACGCTTCCGCGCTGTCGAGGTTCGCACTCTCCCGATTCGCACTCTCGCGCTTCGGTGGCGCGCTCGACACCATCGTCGACTGCTCCAAGGTCGACTGCGACGACGCGGGAACGACTCTCGGCGAAGCGGCCGAAGCGGACGCGCTCGTAGGTACCGTCGGGGACTTGATCTTGGCGATCGTGAACGAGGACATCACCGAACTCGACGGCCTCACCTTCATGGACCTGTTCCCGGGTCTGTTCGCCGACCTCACGTACTTGCCGTGGGAATCCCTCGACCTGGCCGCGGCGCAGCTCCAGAACGATGCCAACCCGCTCGAACCGGCGGCGACGTTCACCGCGACCATTGCCGTCGGCGGCAACTCGTCCGCCGACGTCGACGTTGCACTCACGCTGCCGTCGGGCTTCCTCCTGGTGCCCGGCTCGGCGCGGTTCGACGGCGAGGGCATCGACGACCCGAGTGATGCGATCGGCACGCTGCAGTTCGCATTCGACGACGTGGCACCGGGCAGTCACACCCTCGGCGTGCAAGCGCGTGCCGGCCTTGAGTTGGGCGAGTTCACCGCGCACGTCGACGCGACGGCGGCCGCCGGTGCCGCACAACTGACCGCCGGCGCCGATGCCCCGATCCGCGTGGTCGAGTCGTTCGAGCCGCCGGGCAACGGAGGCGTCAAGACCCTCGCGAACGACGTCCTCTACGTCGCCCACGTGAATTCGTCCCAGGACGAGGACGTCTACGAATTCGAGGTCACCGAAGAGGGCACGCGCGTCTCGCTCCTGCTTTCGGGGCTCACGGCCGACTACGACCTCGTCCTTCAGGGCCCGCCGACGGTCTCCCTCCGGGGCCGGCCCACGCAGGAGCTGCGTCCCGTCGAGGACAACGGGATCGGGCTCGACGCCCGCGACGAGCAAGCGGCACCCGACGTGCAGTACGACGTCGTGATCGACCCGGCGCTCGGCGCGACGTACTCGATCGCCGCCAGTCGTGGCGTCGATCCCGAGGAAGTAAGGACCGGCGTCCTGCCGCTCGGCACGTACACGGCAACGGTGCGCGGCTACAACGGGGTGTTTAGCCCCGAGGCGTATGTGCTGCAGATGCGCACGACGGTCGAGTCCTTGCCGGTCGCGACGCCGCGCGTGTTCCCGTTCGAGAACGAAGTCGCCGGCCACGTCGGCGACGTTCCCGGTGTCCCCTCGGCCGCGGGCACGCCCGCCGACCTGAACACCGTGGTGCTCACCGCACCTCGGCGCATGATCGGCACCTACGGCTGGGCCCGCACCGAGCCCGTGCTCGATGCCGCCGCGGCCGTCGCGAACGAGACGGCGGCCGGCGTGTCCGGCGTCGTCGTGGGCGTCGACGCCGATCCCGATGTCGCCGCGGCCCTCGACGCGTGGGACGCCGACCGCAGCTCGCCGCAGACCGCCAACGACGTGGCCTCGGCCATCGCCGCGCTCGTCGACGACTACCGCGCCGCGCGCCCCAGTGTCGCGAACGTGGTCATCGTCGGCGACGACGGTCTCATCCCGTTCTTCCGTGTCGCCGACCGCACAACGCTGTCGCCCGAAGCCAGCTACGCGTCGGCCTTCGACGGAAACAACGAACTCGTCGGCGCGCTCGCGCGCAACTACATGCTCACCGACGACCCGTACGGCGCGTCGGTCGGTGTCCAGACGAACATCGACGAGCTTTTCGTGCCCGAGATCGCGGTCGGCCGGCTCGTCGAGACACCCGAGGACATCTTGGGTGCGTTGACGCGCTTCGTCGACTTCGACGGCCGGCTCGACGGCACGACCGCGTTCTCGGCGCTCGTCGCCGGTTACGAGTTCCTCGCCGACGGGTCGCAGGCCGTTGCGGACGGCCTCGACGCCAACAACGGCGCAACGGGCGTCGACACGTCGCTCATCTCCGAGACGTGGGACCGCCAGGCGCTCCAGAACGCGCTCGGCGGCGACCCCGACGTCGCGTCGGTCAACGCGCACTTCGACCACAACCGGTTGCTCCCCGCCGACCAGAATGCCGCCCACACCGAAGACGACCTCTTCGAGGTCGCCGACCTCGACGCACTCGGCGCGTCGGCACTCCAACGCGGCGTCCTGTTCAGTATGGGTTGCCACGCGGGCCTCAGTGTCTCCGACGTCGAACTCGGTGTGAGTGACCGCGATTGGGCCGAGGCCTTCGGCGCGCGCGGCACCCTGTTCCTCGGCAACACCGTCTACGGCTACGGCGACACCGAACTCGTGAGCCTCTCGGAGCTGCTCGACGCGTACTTCGCGCAGCAGCTCACGGGCGACATGAGTGTCGGTCAGGCCCTGATGCTCGCCAAGCAGCAGTACGCGGCGGACATGTTCGTGCTCACGCCGTACGACGCGAAGATCCTCCAGGGCTTCACGCTGTACGGGCTACCGATGTTCCGCCTCGACACAGCGGCGCCCGCGCCTGCCGCGCCGGCGCCCGCCGCGCTTGCGCTCGAGGCGCTCGCCGCGGCGACGCCGCTCCCGGCGCTCGCCACCGACCCGATCACCGGGCTCGGTGTCGCCCCGGTGTCGTTCGACCTCACTGTCGGCGGTACGAGCGGACCCGGCACCCTGCACGACAACACGACGCCCGACGGCCACCGTTACTTCGACGTCGACGGCGAGACTGTCCAAGCGCAGTACCGGCCGGTGCAACCGATCACGAGCGCCGACGTGAGCCGCCGCGACCTCGGCACGGGCGAACTCGTCGACCGCGCCCACGGCGTGCTGTGGACCGACTTCACCTCGACCGACATCGCGGACTTCACGCCGCTGTACTACCTGCCCGACCCGACCGGTCACACCGGTGACGCGGGCGATCTCGGACCCGTCGGTGACGCCGCGTTCCCGGCCGCCCCGTCGCGGGTCACCACCGCCGTCGCGCCCGACGGTGGCGAAACCCAGCAGGTGCTGTTCGTCCCCGGCCAGTTCCGCCCCGACCCCGACACGCCGGGCGTCGGAACGCAGCGGCTCTTCACCGGTGCCGAAGGGGTCGTCCTCTACGCGGATCCCGCCGTCGACGACTTCACGCCGCCGACCGTCTTCGAGAGCCACGGTGCGATCGTCGACACCACGGCCGCGTTCGCGGTCGAGGCGGGCGACGATGCCGCACGCGCCTTCGTCCTGTTCCGGGAAACGGGAACGAGCGACTGGCGGGGCCTCGACCTGGTCCGCACGGCCGGCACCAACCGTTGGACCGGCGGCGCGGCCGTGAGCACGAACCTGGCCGAGTTCGGCGTGCAGGTCGCCGACCAGGCCGGGAACGTCGCGTACAGCTTCAACAAGACCGACAACTTCCTCGCGGCGCCGTCGACCGGGGGAACGCTCGTTATCGAACTGTCGGCCCCGCAGCCGCCGGCGTCGGGCTGGTTCACGACGCCGCCCGTCACGGCGACGATCGCCGGCGCGCCCGAAGGCGCGACCGTGCAGTACAGCCTCGACGGCGCCGCGTTCACGACCTACACCGGTCCGTTCCCGATCACGGGCGAGGGGATCCACTTCCTCACCGTCACCGACAGCACCGGAAACATCGGGACCACCGTCATCCCGATCGACACGATGGGCCCGATCGCGACCGCGGTCGCCACGCCCGCACCCGGTGCCGTCGACGGGTGGAGCCCCGGCGATGTCACCGTGTCCGTCACCGCGATCGACCCCGGCGGGTCCGGCGTGGCGGGCATCGTCTGGTCGGCGACGGGCGGGCTGACCCAGCCCGAGACGGTCGTGCCAGGCGAGTCGGCCGCGATCATCGTGCCCGCCGAGGGCGAGACCGCGGTCACCTTCGCCGCGATCGACTCGGCCGGCAACCGCGGACCGGACGGCACCGTGACGGTGAAGGTCGACACGAGCGGTCCGGCCGCGTCGTGCGCGGCCGCCGACGGGCTGTGGCACGCGGCCGACGTGAGCGTTGCGTGCACGGCGAGCGACGCCGGCATTGGCCTCGCGTCCGAGAGCGATACCGCGTTCGACCTGTCGACGTCGGTACCGGAAGGAACGGAGACCGCCGACGCGCAGACCGGCACCCGGGACGTGTGCGACGCGCTCGCCCAGTGCACCCCGGCCGGACCCGTCGGCGGACACAAGGTCGACCGCTTGGCCCCGGTGATCACGATCACGGCGCCGACCGCGGTTCAGTACACGATCGGCCAGGTTGTGAACGCGGCGTTCTCGTGCTCCGACGGTGGATCCGGCGTGGCGTCCTGCACCGGGACCGTCGCGAACGGTGCGCCCGTCGACACGGCGGCCGGGACGCACACGTTCAGCGTGACGGCAGTCGACAATGTCGGAAACACGTCGACGCAGAGCGTCACGTACAGCGCGACCTACGCGATCTGCCTTCAGTACGACCCGAACAAGGCGCATCCGCGGACCGGTACCGTGCCGATCAAGCTGAAGCTCTGCGACGCGGCCGGCCACAACCTGTCGTCGGCGTCGATCACGCTCACCGCGACGACGATCGACGGGAGTATCGCGCCGGGCGCGAACTTCCAGGGCAACTCCAACTACGGCAACGTGTTCCGGTTCGGCAGCGGCCAGTACATGTACAACCTCGACGTCGGCGCGCTGGCGGTGGGCCCCCACACGCTGTTCTTCACGGTGTCGACCGCGCCCGGCCTGGAGTTCGCGGCGCCGTTCACGCTCAAGTAGGCCCGGGAGTTTCGCGACGACCGGCGTCCAGCACTACATCCCGGGCCTGCTGAGCGCGCAGGGACCGCAACGGTTCGCGCCCGGGTTCCTCGAGGTCGAAGGCACCCTCGTGTCCGCCGACCTGTCGGGTTTCACCAAGTTGTCGGAGAAGCTGGCGCGGGTCGGCAAAGAGGGCGCCGAGGAACTCACCGAGGTGCTGAACCATTGCTTCGACCGGATGATCGCGGTGGTCCTGCGCGACGGCGGCGACATTCTCAAGTTCGGCGGCGACGCGCTCCTCATCCTCTACACCGGTGCGGACCACACCGCCCGCGCCTGCCGGAGCACACTCGCGATGCGGACGCTCATCGCCGAGCCCATCGTGGCGCCGTCGGGTGTGCGCGTGAAGCTGCGCATCTCGCAGGGCATGCACGCCGGTCGGTTCGGGCTCTTCCTCGCCGCGGGCGGTCACGCCGAACTCGTCGTCACGGGCCCCGGCACCACCGAGACCGTGCGGTGCGAAGGCGAGGCCGCCGCGGGCGAGATCTTGCTCTCCGCCGCCGCGGCCGCCGAGGTCGAACCGTCGTGGCTCGGCCGCGAGAAGGCCGGCGGGCGGCTGCTGCGGCGTGTGCCCATGAGCGCGGGAGACGACGTCGTCGATCTCGATCTCACCGGCGCCGAGCGGGAGATCCCATCCTCGGATGCGGAGTGGCTCGCGAGCTTCGTGCCCCACGCCCAACGCGAGCAGATCGCGGCCGGCGCACCGAGCGAGCACCGCCGCGTCACCGTTGCGTTCGTGAAGTTCTCGCACACCGACGCCATCTACGAGCGTGAGGGCCCGAGCGCGATCGCGGAGCGCCTCCGCCATCTCGGAACGGTGGTGGGCGCGGCGACCGAAGCGCACGGCGTGCACTGGCTCGCCAGCGACGTCTACCCCGACGGCGGCAAGGTGATCCTCGCCGCGGGTGCACCGGTTTCGTACGGAGGCGACGAGGACCGCATGCTGCGCGCCGTGCGCGAGATCCTCGACGCCGGTGTCGATCTCGACCTGCGGGCCGGGGTCAACTGCGGCCCGGTCTTCGTCGGCAATCTCGGCTCCGAGCAGCGGCGCACGTTCACGGTGATGGGCGACGCCGTCAACCTCGCCGCCCGCCTGATGCAAAAGGCCGAGGCGGGCCAGCTCGTCGCTTCCGAAGCGGTGCTCGACCGGTCCCGAGCGCAGTTCGCGACCGAAGAACTCGAGCCGTTCCTCGTGAAAGGCAAGGCGAAGCCCATCCATGCCTCGGTGGTCGGACGGCTCGAGCGCGCCGACGCGCCGGCCGTGCCGTCGTACCTGCCGCTCGTCGGGCGCGCGGAAGAGCTCGCGACGCTCGCCGCCGCCGTCACCGAGGCACGCGGCGGCGGGGGCCGGATGGTCGAGGTCGTGGGTGGGTCCGGCACCGGCAAGTCGCGGCTCGTCGAAGAGCTCCGCGCGACCGAGTCCGACATCCGCGCGATCACGGCGATCTGCGGGCAGTACGCCCGTTCCACGCCGTACTTCGCGGTGCGCGTGCTGTTGCGCGGGCTCGTGGGCGTGGACCCGCTCGCGGCGGCCGACGAAGCCGGTCCTCCACTGACCCGCTTCGTCGACGATGTTGCGCCGGAACTCGCGTTGTGGCTGTCGCTCCTCGCGGTGCCGTTCGACGCCGACGTACCGTCGACCCCCGACGCCGACCGGATCGCACCCGAGTACCGGCGGGCCCGGACCCACGAAGCTGTCGCGGCCTTGTTCGAAGCCGCGTGCGCGACGCCGACGCTCTTGATTGTCGAGGACGCGCATTACCTCGACGACGCGTCGCGGGAACTGCTCGCCTTGATCGCAGATCGCTCCGTCGACCACCCGTGGGTGCTCCTCCTCACCCGTCACCCGGGCGAGGCGGCGCTCGACCTCGCCGACCCGGCCCGCCACGGGCGCGTCGACCTCGAACCGCTGGGCGAGAACGCCGCGTTCGAGTTGGCGGTGCTCGCCGCGGGCGACGAGTCGCGCCTGGCGCCGGGGGAGTGGGGAGCCGTCACGGACCGGGCGGGCGGAAATCCACTGTTCGTCATCGAGTTGGCATCGAGCGCGGCGCTGCAGGGCTCGGTCACCGCGTTGCCGGAGTCGGTCGAGACCCTCGTGACCGCGCGGATCGACACGACGGCAGCCGACGACCGCCTCCTGCTACGGGAGGCGGCAGTGCTCGGCATGGTCATCGACCTCGACCTGCTCGCCTCCGCGCTCGATGCACCCGCGGCGGGTGAGCCGGGCCGTTGGTATGCGCTCGACGAGTTCGTCGAGGAGTTCGCACCGGGTCGCCTCCGGTTCCGCCACCGCTTGCATCGCGAGGTCGCCTACGAAGGATTGTCGTACCGCCGGCGGCGCGACGTGCACCGCCGCGTCGGCGACGCGCTGGTGGGTCGCGCCCGCGGCCGTCCCGAGCGCGACGCCGAACTGCTCTCGACGCACTACTTCTTCGCCGGCGCGTACGACGAGGCCTGGCACTACTCGGTCATCGCGGGCGATCGCGCACGCGACAAGTACGCGAACGTCGAAGCGGGCGAGTTCTACCGGCGGGCGCTGGAGTGCGCCCGCCGCGTCGACGACATCGCCGCGAGCGACCTGAGCCGTGTGGCCGAGTCGCTCGGTGACGTATCGGAGTTGTCGGCCCGCTACGAGGAAGCGGCCGGTAGTTACGGCAGGGCGCGCAAGCTCGTTCCGGACGCGCGCGACGACTGCGTGCGGCTCCTCCGCAAGGAGGGCACGGTGCGGGAACGCACCGGCCGTTACCGCGAGGCGTTGCAGTGGTACTCGCGCGGCTTGCGCATGCTCGACGACGCGCACGACCCGCGGGCCGCGGCCGCGCGCGCCCAGTTGTCGCTGGCGTACGCGGCGGTGCGCCACCGTCAAGGCCGCTACGCCGACAGTGTCGACTGGGCCGAGAAAGCCGTTGCGGACGCCGAATACGGCGACGACCGCGCGTCGCTCGCGCGCGCGTACTTCGTACTCGACATCGGACACACGTATCTCGGGAACGCGGACCGGTTCGAGTACCGCGGCCGGGCCCTGCCGATCTACGAGGAGCTCGGCGACGACGCGGGCCAGTCGATCGTGCTCAACAACCTCGGGCTCGAGGCGTACGTCGAGAGCGAGTGGGACGACGCGCTCGGGTACTACGACCGGAGCCGCGAGGCGTGTGAGCGTATCGGCGACGTCGTCGGCGCGGCGACGGCGGTCAACAACGAGGCCGAGATCCTGCTCGATCAGGGTCGGGTCGACGACGCCGTCGCGCGATTCCGCACGGCCCTGCACGTGTGGCGGTCGGCGCGGTACCCGATCGGCGTCGCCATCGCGGCCGCCAACCTCGGGCTCGCGGAGGTGCGCAGCGGGAACGTCGAGGACGGTCTCCTGCTGCTGAAGGAGGCGACGGTTCTCATCGGCGACCTCGGCGCGGGCGAGTACATCGCACGGATCCACACCCAGCAACTCGCCGCGTTCCTCTTTGCCGGCCTGTTCGACGAAGCCCTCGACCGCGCCGACGACCTCCGGCGGGTGCTCGAAACCAACGACGGCGACGAAACCACAACGGTCATGATGGAACGCGTCCTCGCGTGGCTGCTCGTGCGGGTCGGGCGGCTCGACGAGGCCGAGGCATTCGTCGAGGACGGTCTGAAGCGCGGTGAGTCCATCGATGCCCGCTACGAGGTCGGTCTGTTGCGGCGGGCGCGTTCGGAGCTGCTCCGCGCCCGCGGAGACGTCGCCGCCGCGCCCGCAGAGGAAGCCCGCGCCGACGGCATCCTCACCGCGCTCGGTGTGGTTGCCATCCCGGCCGTCCCGCCATTGCGAGGTTGAGACGCTCGCCCATTGCGAAGAAGCCGCGGTGGATCAGGGTCGTAGCGCGCCACCGGTACATCTGACACTGCGTTCTTTGGCCAATGAGTTCCCTCAGGGGGCATGCGCGGGCCAACAGACCGGGTCAGCGGCGTAGCCCGATCCCTCTCCAGTCCGGCGTTGCGCCGGCCCGGCAGGGAGGAACATCATTGCGGCGTTGGTGCGACGCCGAGTGAGATGCACAGAGGCGCGTGTGATGCACAAAGGAGTGTCGAATGGCAGACGCAGGCAAGGCGACCGGACTCCGTTTCGAGCCCCCGGGCCCGGGGCCGTGGGAGCGGGACCCCGTGCACTTCCCGCGGCCGGCGACCCGTTACTGGACCGAGACCCATCCCGATGCGATCAAGCGCGGCACCAACGACTTCGCGCGCTACTACGGGATGCTCATCGACGGCATGCTGATGGCGTACCCGAACGGCATCGCGTACAGCACGAGGCTCCCGGCGCCGGAGGAAGAGATCCCGCAGCGGTTCCAGCGGGCCGCGGAGGTCTACGCGGGCAAGCTCTGGCGGGAGCAGCTGCGCGAGTGGGACGAGACCGTCAAGCCGTCGACGATCGCGACGCATCGGGAGATCCAGGCCGTCGAGCCGGACGCGCTCTCCGACGACGAGCTGGTTGCGTATCTCACGCGGTGCCGTGACCACCACGCCGCGATGCTGGTCCAGCACATGCGCTACACGGCCGCGGCGGTGCTCCCCACTGGTGACTTCCTCGCCCACGTCGGCGACTGGACCGGGCTCCCGCCGTCCGAGCTGCTCGGCCTGATGCGGGGAACGGCCGAGGTGTCCGCGGGCGGGTCGTCGGAGCTGGAGCGGATGACGGCCGCGATCCGCGACGACCCCGCGGCCCAGAAGCTCCTCGCCTCGGACGACGATCCCGCCGGCGTCCTCGACGCGCTGCGGTCGCGGCCGAGCGACGCGGGGTCCGCCGTGGCCGCCTATCTCGATCTCGTCGGGTGCCGGCTCCTCGACGGTTTCGACATCTGCGAGGCGTCCGCGCTCGAGATGCCCGACGCGCTGCTGCGATCGATCCGCGGCGCGGTCGCGGGCCGCGACGTCGACGCTTCCGACGTCGACGAGCGGATCGCGGTCGTCCGCAGCAAGGTCCCCGACGAACATCGCGGCGAATTCGACGAACTGCTCGGCGAGGCCCGGCTCACCTACCGGCTCCGCGACGAGCGGGGCGTCTACAGCGACATCTGGGCGTCCGGACTGATGCGCCGGGCGGTCCTCGCCGCCGGCCGCCGGCTCGCCGGCCGGGGCCGTATCCACGCCGCCGAGCATCTCGTCGATGCCGGCCTCGACGAGATGCGCGCGCTGGTCTCCGGTTCGGCGGGACCGTCCGCCGACGAACTCGCGGCGCGCTTCGAGTGGCGCACGACGTACAACGCCAAGGAGGCGCCCGCGACGCTGGGCCCGCCTCCACCACCGCCGCCCGACCTCTCCGGGTTGCCGCCCGCGGTAGCCCGGTTGATGCGCGCGACCGGCATCGCGATCGGTGCGGTCTTCGGGAGTTCGGAAGCCGAGCACGAAGCACACCTGCTGCGCGGGCTGGCCGCCAGCCCCGGCGTCTACGAAGGACCGGCCCGGCGCGTGTCCGGTCCCTCCGACTTCGGCCGGATCGTCCAGGGCGATGTCCTGTTGACCGAGTCGACAACCGAGGCGTTCAACATCTTGTTGCCGCTGCTCGGCGCGATCGTCACTGACAACGGCGGGCTGCTGTCGCATTCGGCGATCGTCGCCCGCGAGTACGGCATCCCGGGAGTGGTCGGGACGCGCGACGCCACCGACCTCATCCCCGACGGCGCTCGCGTGCGCGTCGACGGCACCGCCGGCGAAGTCTCCGTCGTTTCGTGAAGGAGGTCGTCCCGCTCGACAAGGCGCGCGACGTCGCGGTCTTCGGGTCGAAGGCGGTGGGTCTGGGCGACGCCCTGCGCGACGGTCTCCCCGTCCCGCCCGGCGTCGCGCTGTCGGGCCCCGTCGTCGAGGCCGTCGCCGGCGACGACGAGCGCGCCATCGCCGCGGTCGCGAAGGCGGTCCGGTCGCTCGGCCTGCCGCTCGCGGTCCGCTCGTCGGCGGTCGACGAGGACGGCACCGACGCCAGCTTCGCCGGCCAGCACCTCACGCTGCTCAACGTCCCGTCGGCCGACGAGGTGCCCTCGGCGTTGCGGGAGATCTGGTGGTCGGCGAACTCGGATTCGGCCATCACGTACCGCCAGCGCGTCGGGCTCTTCACGCGCCCGAGCGTCGGTGTCGTCGTCCAGACGCTGCTCGATCCGGATTCCGCCGGGGTGATGTTCACCGAGAACCCGATCACCGGCGCGCCGGAGTGTCTGATCGAGGCGAGTTGGGGACTCGGCGAGGCGGTCGTCGCGGGCCTCGTCATCCCCGACACCTTCCGGGTCGACCGTGCGGGCCAGGTGCTCGAACGCACGCCCGGACGCAAGCAGCTCGCGATCCGGTCCGTGGCGACCGGCGGAACGGTGCGGGAGGAGATCGCGTCCGACCGCGCCGCGCAGCTCTGCCTCGATGACGACCAGCTTGCGGCGCTCGCGCAGCTCGCGGCGCGGTGCGAGCAGGTGTACGGCAAGGCCCGCGACATCGAGTGGGCGTTTGCCGGCGGGACGCTCTACCTCCTGCAGTGCCGCGCGGTCACGACCGGGCAGTCACACGAGACGGCAGCCGCGCCGGACCCCGCGACGAGCGACCCGGTCGAAGCCGTCGAGCGGGTGCCGCTGTTCTCCGAACTCGACCGCCGCGAAGTCGAACAGATCGTGCGGCTGTTCAAGGTGCGCCGCTTCGCGGCCGGCGACACGGTCATCCGGGAGGGCTCGGGCGGCGCCGCGTTCTTCGTGATCGACTCCGGAGAGGCGACGGTCTCGATCCGTGGTGTGGAGCGGGGCACGCTGACGTCGGGCGACTACTTCGGCGAGATCGCCCTCATTGACGAAGGCCAGCGCCTGGCGACGATCACCGCCGCGACCGACCTCGTCTGCTACGGCCTCACCTACTGGGAGTTCCGTCCCCTCGTGCAGTCGAACAGCACGATCGCGTGGAAGTTGCTGCAGTCGATGGCCAAGATGCTCCGCGCCGCCCGGCAGGATGACCCGCCCGCCGAGTAGCCGTGGTCAGGTGACCGGCCCGCTACGACGCCGCGACGTAGACGATGCTCGACGACTCGGCGTCGGTGGAGAAGTTCGGGAATGTGACCGTGTGCGCGGTGCACGACGCGAACACGCGCTCGACGATCGCGACGAAGTCGTCGTCGACCGGGTCGTCGGACCACAGCGCGAACACGCCGCCGGGGTGAAGTCGCGCGGCCAACCGCACCAGCCCGTCGGCTGTGTAGAAGGCGGCGTGGCTCGGGTGAAGATGGAAACTCGGTGTGTGGTCGATGTCGACGAGGATGCCGTGGTACCGGTCGGGTTCGTGTGGACCGAAGGCCGAACCGCTCGCGACCATTGCGAAGAAGTCGCCGTGGATCAGGTCGCAGCGCGGGTCGGACGTCAGCTCCGCGGCGAGGGGGAGAAGATGTCGTCGGTGCCATCCGATCACTTCCGCCAACGCGTCAACGACCCGGAGTGAACGAACGTTGGGGTCCTGCAGCGCGGCGTGGGCGGTGTAACCGAGCCCGAGCCCGCCCACGACGATGTCGAGACCCGTGTCGGGGAACTCGGCGGCGAGTTGGGCGAGCCCGAGCCGGGCGAGCGCGACTTCGGCGACGGTGAAGAGGCTCGACATCAGGAAGGCGTCGTCGAGTTTCACCTCGTACACGTCGACGTGGAGGGACGGCTCCAGGCGCCGGCGCAAGCTGATCTCGCCCATCGGCGTCGGTTGCCGGTCGAGTTACTCGAAGCGTGCACTCATGGGTGAATGCGCACGTTAGGCGGGAATCGAAAATGACGGCACGGTGCCCGCGGAGCAGCGACACTTTGCCTCTGTGGACGCGCTGACGAACCGGGTCAAGGGCCATTTCGACGAGGTCGGCGACGTCGAGTGGGAACGCCTCGCCGGCGACATTCGGGGCCGGGTGAGCTTCGAGGTGCACCGGCGCATGCTCGCCGAGTGCATTCGCCCCGGCGACCGCGTGCTCGAGATCGGCGCGGGCCCGGGCCGGTTCACCATCGAACTGGCCGGCATGGGTGCGCGCGTCGTCGTCACCGACCTGTCCGACGTGCAGCTTGCACTCAACGAACAGCACGTACGCGAGGCGGGATGCGCGGACGCGGTCGAAGCGTGGACGACGCTCGACGTGCGCGACGCCGCAACGTTGGGTGAGGGCGCGTTCGACGCGGTCGTCGCGTACGGAGGCCCCCTCTCGTATGTCTTCGACGATGCGCCCGCCGCGTTCTCGGGACTGCTGCGCACTGTCCGGCCCGACGGGTTCGTGTTGGCGAGTGTCATGTCGATCGCGGGCACGGTGCGGTACTTCCTGCCCCTCGTCGCCGACGAGATGGAGCTCTACGGGCTCGACGTCTACGACGACATCATGAAGACGGGCGATCTCCGCGCGATCGGTGCCGACCGCACCAACAGCCACACGTGCCGTCTGTTCCGCTGGCGCGAGATCGAAGCGATGATCGGAGCCGTTCCGTGCCGGCTCGTCGCGGCCTCCGCGAGCAACTGGATGTCGCTGGGCGATCCCGAAGTGCTCGAACGCATCGAGGCCGACCCCGAGCGATGGCAATGGTTCGTCGACTGGGAAGTGAAGCTGTGTCGCGAACCGGGCGCCCTCGACGGCGGCACCCACACGCTGTTCGCGGTGCAGCGGACGGAGGCTTGACGCACGGCGGTACCGTTGTGCGATGAGTGGCGTCACCCCCGAAGAGCACGAACTTCCGCGGATCATCTCGGTCGACGACCACGTGATGGAGCCGCGTGAGCTGTGGCAGCAGCAGCTTCCGGCCGCGCTGCGGGAGCGGGGTCCGCGAACGGTGCGCGAACGCGTCAAGCTCGAGTTCACCGGCGGTCACTACGGCTTCCACCACGACCAGACTGCCCGCCTCGCCGACATGACCGAGAACCATGTCGAGGCCGCACTGTGCTTCCCGAACATCTTCCCGCGCTTCGCCGGCCAGGGTTTCCTCGTGCGACTGGGTGTTCTCGACGACGCTCAGCCGGTTCCCCGACCTCAAGATCTCGTTCGCCGAGAGTCAGGTCGGCTGGATGCCGTTCCAGCTCGAACGCATGGACAGCGTGTGGCGCGACGGCGGCGACGGCGTCGAGTTCGCGACCGCGCCGAGCGAGCAGGTGCGCGGCCGCGTGTACGGCTGCGTCTTCGACGATCTCCACGGCCTCCACCGGTTCGGCATCTCGGCCTGAAGCATCAGTCGAGGCTCATTCCGGTCTGAGTGCAGGTGTGAGGTTGGTGCGACGCGCCCGAGCTGCGGGTATGAGTGCGACCAATTGCACGAGCACGACCGCGGTGATCACCGTGACGGCCAGCGCCAAGACCGGCACCGTGGGTTCGACGATCACGCCGATGTCGCCGGCAAACGCGTCGAAGAGCCCGCGTCCTGCAATGACTCCGAGCGGGACGGCGAACACCAACGCGACGCCGATGACCAGTCCGCTCTGACACAGCACAGTGGTCCGAATCTGGCGCCGGGTGAACCCCATCGCTTTGAGTACGGCGAATGCGTTTCGACGTTCCCGAACGAAGCTGAGCAAGTTGTGCGCGACCGTTGCCATGACTCCAATCAGGAGTGCGACGACGGCCAGCACGAGCACGTCGATCGCGTCCCGCGCTTGGATCAACTCCGCCGGCTCTGCCGCCTCGAACCATTCGGTCGGCGCGTCGAAGTCGTCCGGAAGGCCTTCGGGGAACTGCGCCTTGATCGACTCGGGGTCGGTGCCGTCGGCCACGTCGAAGAGCATGGCTCCGCCGTACTCGAACCCGCGCCCTTCGATGTCGGCTTGATTGACGATCACGCCCTCGTCCAAGCGTGGGGTGTCGGAGCCCGAGAGCGCGATCGCCGGCGACACCGCCGTTCCGACGATTGTCATGTCGATGTCGAACACCCGACGATCGGCGTTGTTGTCGTCCAAGGGAAAGCCGACCGCGACCGTGTCGCCGATTGTGTACCCGAGGTCGGCGAGCGACTCCGGACTCATGAGAATCTCGTTCGGTCCCGCGGGCACCCGTCCGTTGCTCAGCGTCGGCCACGGCGAACCCTTGACCCTGGCCCACACGCTGGCGGGCAGGGGAGTGCCGTCGATCGTGACGTCGGAGAACGTCAGTCCCGTGATGCGCTCGATGTCGGGATCGTCGCGGAGTCGCTCGGCGACCGCGGCCGTGTCGATCTGCGCGTAGCTGTCGCGCCCGAGCAGATCCCAGTTGAAGCCGGCGAGTTCGGGCTGCGAGACAAGGTGCTGGACCGATCCGGTGAACGTCACCGCGGCAACGATTGACGCCAACCCGATGGCGACGCCGCCGACCGCGCCGAAGAGCCCGCGCCCAGCCGTCGCGAAGCGCACCCCGCTGCTGACGGCAGGGTTGGCACCGAGCACACCGGGCGCGACACCGGCGCGCAGCTCTGCCGGCCGCGAACCGCGCTGCAAGGTCACGGCGACGACCGCGGTAAGGGCGAAGAGCAACGCAACGGCACCGAGACCCAATACAGCAACGTCGACGTCGAACCCGCGCAGCGCGGCGATCCGGCGGGCGCGACCTTGCGGGAACAGCGGCGAAGCGAGCACGGCGACCCCGAGGGCGCCGAGCATGCCGGCGGTCACCACGGTGAGGACAACTGCGATGTCGGCGGCCAGGAGCATCCGGCGGGTGCAACCGGCCGCCGCGAGGCTGCGAGCCTCGGCCGGAGTGCGGTGCACCAACCGGTGCAGCGCTTGGCCGACCACAACGATCATGGCGAGACCGGCAAGGAGCGCGAGTACCGCGAGCGTCAACGCGAGCGGCCGGATCGCGGCCCAGGCCCGTTCGCGATCGGCGCGGCGATCGTTGTCGACGGTCAATCCCGCGTCGAGCAATTGCGCGACCACATCGGCGCGCCCGGCCCCCGGCGCCACCGTCACGACCAACGCACCCCACGCGACCACGTCCCGATGGGTCGCGACGAAGTCGTCGGCAAAGACGAGGGTGGGCTTGGCGCCGGTCTCGTCTTCGTAGACCTCGTCCGGGAAGACGCCGACGCCGACCACCGTCACCGTTTCGGGCATGAATTCGGTGAAGTCCGGGGTAGCGACCACGATGTCGATGTCGTCGCCGACCGACGCGGCCGCGCCGCTCGCGCCCGCCTCGTTCACGAATACCTCGTTGGCCGCGCTGGGCATACGGCCCTCAAGCACGAGGGGGCGCTCCACGACGAGCGGATCTGTGAAGTAGGCGAACGACGTCAGTCCCCCGAGCGGTGCGTCCGCCACAATGACCTGGAAACCGACCAGCTGGGTGAACTCGCCGACCGCGGGCATGGTCTCGACGAGTTCGTTGAGGACGTCGAGGTCGTCGCGCACGTAGCTCGAACCCAGTTCGGCCCCGTCGGTGGCGTCGGCGACCTCGTCGTACGCGTTGGCAGTACGGCGGGCGCCGGCCGCGACGGCCAGGAAGGTGCCGCCGCCGAACGCGATGAGCAGCACGAGGGCAACGATGCGCGCGGGCGAACGCCGCAGCCGTACCCGCCACAGGAGCAGGATCGCGTCCCTCATGGGTGCATTCGACAGGACCGGGCCCCGTGCGACAAGGAGGTGGTCACTCGGGCAGGGCGGGTGCTGTCACCACCTCGCCCGGTTTCGGGACCTCAGATAATCGTCTCGCAGCTGCTCATGCGCTTCTCGCCGCTCGAGCAGGTGTCTTTCCCGCCGTCGCCGCGGATGCTGTCGGCGGTGCCGTCGCCGCCGTAAAGCTTGTCGTTGCCGCCGCCGCCTTCGATCTCGTCGTTGCCGGCGTCGCCGCAGATGACGTCGCTGCCGGACTTGCCGTAAATCTTGTCGTTGCCGCCGAGCCCGGCGATCACGTCGGCGCCGCCGGTGCCGTTGATGACGTCGTTGCCGTTGGTACCGACGATCGTCGGGGTCAGCCCTCCGCACGGCGGGACGGCAACGGTGTACGGGCACGTTCGTGTCGTGGGATTGCCGGCGCGGTCGACGGCGCTGAGCACCGCCGTGAACGATCCGGTTGTGCTCGTATTGGCGTTCGCGAACGACGGACCCGCCAGGCCAGACGTCGCGTCGGTCGCGGTCCCGGTCACCTGCCCGAACGAACCGAGCGTGAACGTCGGTGTCGCGTTGCACGCAAGGGTCGGCGGTGTTGCATCGCGCTTCACCGTCACCGACGCACTCGACGTGCCGCCGGTCGACGTCGCCGAACACGGGAACGTCACGGTGGCTGTGTCGGTCGAGACCGTGCTCGACTCGCATCCCGTCTGGTCGACGATCGCCGACTCGTCGTCGGTCACTGACCACGACACGTCGACATTCGAGGTGTACCAGCCGTTGTTGCCGAGCGTTCCCGTCACCGTCGGCGTGATGAGCGGTGCGGTCACGTCGCCGCCCGCGGCCCGCCAGAGAAACACGCCGCGCACCGAGCCGGCTTCGTCGGCCGAAGCGATTTCACCGACGCCGAGCGACCCGTTGAAGAACGGGTGGGTGAAGCTGGCGCCGCCCGCGAGCGGCAAGCCCGCCGCGCTCGTGGAGGCGGTCCACCCGCCGGTGAACTCGTAATAGAAGTACGTGAGCGCGGTGTACGTGGTCCAGCGCATCGCGCCCAGGAACCCGGCAGCTGGAAGCATGTACTCGGGGCCGCCGACCGACGGAGGACTCGCCGTGAGCAGGGCCGGTGCGTACTGGCCCATGAACGCGATCACCTGCGTGTCGGTGGCCCACACCCAGCCGGTGAGGTTCTTGCCGCCGACGGTTCCGGTGCACGGGGTGGCCCCGTCGGTGGGGCAGACCGAGGCGACCTGGTTCCAGCTCAGCCCCGTCGTCTCGTAGAGCTGGCGCCACTCCTTGCCCGTGCCGTCGTCGTGCGGCAAGGCCCCGGCGGCCTCGGCGCCAAGACCGAACGCAAACACGGTGACGACGGCGATGGCGACAACGCGACGCAACTTCATGGTTCTCCCCGGCAGGCAGCTGTGGCTGGGTTCTACACGTTCGACCCGCCCGTCGGGTTTGGCCCGGGACGGAAAATCTGGGGTCCCACACCTCGTACCATTTCTCCATCGGTGCCTTCCCCCGCCCTCGTGTGTTCGCGGCCGCGCTCGCGCTGGCCGGCGCGCTCGACGCGTTCGAAGTCGAGATGGGCGACCTACCCGGTGTCGACACCCCGGACGCACCGGAGCCGGGGATCGGCGACCGCACGCGTGTCGTGCGGGCCATGCACGCGCACTGGGACCAGCTCACCGACGAGCAACGCGACGCCTTCATGGCGGCCGTCGCGCCCGAATCCGAACTGATTGCATCGTTCGGTCGCAGCCGCCCGGCGCAGATCACCGACGATCGGTTGCACGCCATCGCCGAGTCGGCCCGCAACGAGTTCTCGAGCCGCACCGCGCACGCGATGATCGACGTCATCGAGATCCACCGCGTCGACTCCGACACCGTCGCCGACGACGGCTCGTGGGCGTACAGCGAACCGCCCGCGTCGAGCTGGCACGACACCCCGCTCGAGACGCCCGTCGAGTCGCGCAGCGCCTGCCACATCTACGTCGGCAACCGGTTGCTCGCCTCCACCGGCGACGCGCTGCAGATGCTCATCGCGCACGAAGTGTTCCACTGCTACCAGATGGACAGTTTCGGCGGCACCATGTCCGCATGGGGCGGGGCACCGTCGTGGATCATCGAGGGTGGGGCCGCGTGGGCCGGGCTCGAGTTCGCCGGCGGCGGCAACGAACTGTCCGCGTCGTGGTGGGACCAGTACCTCGGGGGCAGCGAGGGCGCCTTCTCGCTGTTCGCGTCCGACTACGACGCCGTCGGCACCTACGCGTACGCCGATCAGCAGGGGCATTCGCCGTGGCTCGCGCTCCTGCCCATGGTTCGCATGTCCAACGTCGAAGCGTTCGTCACCCTCGTCGACGTCGACCCTGTGCTGCTCAACGGCTGGGCGTCGGGCACGACCCGCACCGGGTGGACACCCGCGTGGCAGACCGGCGGTGTCGGCATCACGGCAACCGCGCGCAGTCCCGTCGGCACGGAGTTGGCCCGCCGCGAAGTCGTCGAAATCGGCGCGCCCGCCGCGTCGCAACGCGTCGCCGCGCTCACTCCGGCGCCCGACCTGGAGCTTGTGTTCGTGCAGCTCGCCGGGCCGTCGGTATCGAGTTGGGAAGGCGAGAGCGAGTTGGTCTGGGGCGGGGAGTCGACTGTCGGCGGATGGTGCCTCGTCGACGAGTGCCTCTGCCCCGACGGCCGACCGCCGCGCGGCATGCGCCTGCCGCGCGCGCCGGAGGGTTCCGCGCTGTGGGTCGCGGTATCGGGTGGCCCCGACGAGCCCGGGAAGGTGCGCGCGATCGCGCTGCGTCTCGAAGACCTGTGCGAACCGTGCGAAGGCGCCGCTCCGGGCGGCGGCGGACGCAGCCGGGCCCGCATCGAGAGCCGACGGGCGCAGGAGGGCGAGTGCAACGACCCCTGCCTCGACAGCGCGTGGCGACTCGACAACACCGCCTACGGCAACGCGATCCTCGGCGGCGCGCCGTACACCTACGAGATCGGTGGTGCGTTCATTCTCAAGTTCGACGGCCACCGGTGGGCGGCCCGCAGCGAGGGTTTCAACGCGCGGGTCGAGATCTCGTTCCCCGGCATCTACGAGATCATCACCGGCACGTATACCGGCGAGACCGGCGGCGTATACCGCGGCTTTGCGGGCTCGCTGACGATCGTCGAGGACGGTGGTGGCATCGCGTACGCGACCGAGGGCACCGGGACCTTCGAGATCCCGGCGTCGGCGGGCGTGTCCCCGATCGGCGCGGGCGACCTCACGTATATATGCGACGACACGACGCTCTCGCTGCTCGCGTCGAGCGCGAGCGGCAGCATCGAGACGTTCTGGTACCGCATCGACGGCGAGGTCGCATTCCCCGAACTCGACGACGGCGCACCGATCACCTTCCCCGACTTCTGATCGGGAGTCCGGCGCGGAATCTGCAGTTTGCACCGATTCGGGGAGGGGCCGGACGGCCCAATCGGTGCGAGATGTTGTGCGGGTGCGGTGACAACGTGACGCGCGGCGGCGTACGCTGCCGCCGGGGTTCCACCAGCGGCGGTCGCGGCCGGTGTGACGAGGGGGGAGTTACGTGGTCGCCACACAAGATGTCGCGCACCTGTGCCGCAGGGCCGGGTTCGGAGCGTCAGCCGCTGAGATCACAGCGCTGAGTGCGCATCCCACGATCAGCGCGCTCGTTGACGCGATCGTCGACGAGCCGCGGAACATCCCGACGCTGAAGCCGAGGCCGCCCGCCCCGAGGGGCAATCGCGACGAGGGGTACCGCGGCTACGTCCGCATCGTGAAGCTGGGCCGTTGGTATCTCGAGCGCATGGCTGCGAGCCGGTTCGCGCCGACGGGTACGCCGACCCAGGTCAAGACCGTGCCCGCGCCGCTGCTCGAGAAGATGACGTTGTTCTGGCACGGGTTGCTCGTGTCGTCGGCCCAGAAGCCTCAGAACCTGTCGGAGAACTTCACGCTGCTCGACCAGCACAACATGTATCGCGCCAACGCGCTCGGCAACTTCCAGACGCTGTTGTCGGAGACGAGTAAGAACCCGGCGATGCTCATCTACCTCGACAACGCGCTGTCGACGAAGGACCTGGTCAACGAGAACTACGGGCGGGAAGTGCTCGAGCTGTTCTCGCTCGGTGTCGGTAACTACACGCAGACCGACGTCATCGGCGCCTCCCGCGCCGGAACGGGCTACACACTCGACTCCCGGGCGCGGTACATGTTCGACCCGGCAATCCACGACAACACGACGAAGACGTTCTTCGGAGTCGACGCGAACTGGGACCTCACCGGCGCAGCAGCCACGAGCGGCGGCAACGACGTCGTCCCGCACCTGTGCACGACCAAGCAGGTCGAAGTCTCGACATATCTCGCCAAGCTGCTCTTCCAGTACTTCGCGTACTTCGCGCCGAGCCCGACCACCATCTCCGACGTTGCCACGGGCTTCCGTCAGTCGGGGCAGTTGAACATCAAGGACGCGCTCAAGACGATCTTCAACCACCCCGACTTCTGGAGCGCCACCGCCCGGGCCGGGAAGATGAAGACGCCGCCCGAGTGGGTGGCAGCATGCGGACGGGCGTTGGCGCTGAAGACGCTGCCGCACTATGGCAACGGCGACGACGGAATCTCGGGCGCCACCGACCAGATGGGTCTGTTCCTCTTCAACCAGCCGAGCGTGTTCGGTTGGTGGCGCCGGCCCGAACCTCGGTGGATCGGGTATCCGGCGTTCGTCGCCAAGGTCGACGCGATCGACAGCATGGCGGGGCAGGCGTTGAGCAAGGGCACCCACCCGGTATGGACGCTCGGCGCGATGCCCACCGCCACGGCGGTCGACACGGTGCTCGGCTGGTTCCTCGTCGACCCGGCGACCGCCGGCGCGACGCGTACCCGCGCGATCGAGATGCTCGACCGGCAGCGCACCGAGGGTGTCGGCGATTATTGGGAACACCGCAACCTCATACGTCTCATCGCGCTCTCGCCCGCCGTCCAGGTCAACTAGGGAGAGACGATGGACACCAACGACTTCCTTGCATCGCTCCCCGACGTCACCCGGCGCCGGTTCCTCCAGGTCACGGGCGGTACTGCCGGTGCCGCAATGCTTGCGCAGATGCTGCCGTTCGGTCAGCTCTCGGCGTGGGCCGACCCGCTTCCGCCCGGCGCCCCGGTACTCGTGTCGGTGTTCCTCGGCGGCGGGCTCGACGGCGCGCACATGCTCGTGCCGGCCGGCGCGGGCTACGGCGCGTACGACGACAAGCGCGGGAACATCTCGGTTCCCGAGGCCAGCCTCCTGTCGCTCAGCTCGACCGAGAACGGGCTCAACCCGCTCATGCCGAAGCTGCACGCCCGCTACCAGGCCGGCGACGTCGCCTTCGCGCGTGGTGTCGACCTGTTGAGTTCCTCGGGCTTCGAGGCATTGAGCCACTTCGACAAGACCGACTACGTGATGCTCGGGCGTAACGCGCCGCCTCCTCAGCGCAACGGCGTCTGGGCGCGGTGGGCCGATACGCAGCCCGACAACCCGCTGCTCATGGCCACCGTCGACTTCGGTATGCCGGTGCTGTTCACAGGCGGTGCGAAGCAGCAGGCCGCGGCGTTGCCGACGTATCTCGGCGACGCGCTCGGTGCCAACCCGTCGTTCGAGGAACAGGCGCTCATCGACGCGCTGCTGGCCCTCGACGCCGACTACGTGCCCGCCGACCTCTCACTCCCGTCCCGGGTCGCGCACGCGGGCGGCTTCGCGCTGCGCACCACCGCCGACCTCGCGTCGGCGTACCCCGCCGACACGGACGGGATCGACGGGTCGATGGGGATCATCGCCGCGTTGATCAATGCCAACATCACCGGCACGCAGGTCTACGCGACGGTGCAGGGCGGCTACGACACGCACTCGAACCAACTCGCCGACCTCGGGCGCCTGTTCCCCCGACTCGACGACGCGATCGACGAGTTCTTCGCCGCGCTCGTCGACCCGTCGAACGTGGTCGTGATGGTGTGGACCGAGTTCGGCCGTACCGCGCACTCGAACCCGAACGGCACCGACCACGGCAAGGCCAACAACGTCGTGCTCGCCGGCCCGCGCGTGACGGGCGGCCTGTACGGCGCCCAGCCCGGCTTCGCCCCCGCCGAGCTCGCCGACGGGTATCTCGTGCCGACCACCGACTTCGGTTCCGTCTACGGCGAGATCATCACCGATTTCCTCGGCGGCGACGCAACCGCGATCTACGGCGCCGCCCACGCGCCGCTCGGAATGCTGACCTAGACGATCGTCGGGCGGATGTAGCCGGCGCCCGGCCGCGGCAACGGGCGATTTTCCGGTCTTTGTGCCCTTGACCCTCGGGCGTGCGAGGCGAACAATCGGGGAGCGTTACAACCACGGTCAACCAGAGGACGGAGGAATATCCGCCTATGGAAAGTGCCGGAATCGAGCGTTCACCGCCTTAGCCCCCACACGTCCCCCGGCTTTCTCCGCGGCGGCTGACGATCCAGGACTCGGACGACACTGCTCGGTCGATCTTGACCGGCGTGGCCGCCAGGTTCCTTCGACAACATGAAGCGCGTACGCGGTGTGGGCCTCGGGGTCATACAACCGAACCGCCGAAACGTGGGACTGCTCTCGGAGCGGTCCCACGTTCGCGTGGTCGACGGGGCTGTCAGTCGGTCCACCGCACGGGCGGACCGAGCGGTGCTGCGAGATCCTGGAGCGGTCGTATCGCGGCCGGCGGAAAGTCGGACCACGTCCGTGGCGGGGAGACTTCGGTGTGCAAGTGCCGGTCGAGGAACCGTTGCCATCGCCGGAGCGCGTCGACGACTTCATCCGACGTGAGCAGGCCTTCGGCCGACGCGTCGGCGAGTTCGTCGAGGTCGAGCTGGCGGTAGGAGCGACCGTCGGTCGGCACGATGACGTCGACGTAGAGGTCGCGGAACTCGTACCGGTCGCCGGCGCGGTTGATCGAGATCAGGTCGACGTACCAAATGTGCGCGTCTTCGGGGTGTTCCGAATGACGCCAGGGCGGGTTCGAGAAGCTGACCCCGAGGTCGAGCAACACGAACACGCGCTCCAAGCGCGTGCGGCCGGGCCACGGAACGAAACGCTCCGGCAGCTCGACCTCGTACGCGATGACATCACCGATGCGCACACCCGGCAGCGGCCCAAAGAGTTCGCCCCGATGCTTGCCCTTCATGACTTCTACCTGCTCCATGGTCGGAACCTCTTCATCCGCGGGGTGGGTCGTGGCCGTTGCCTTCGTGGTCGTTGCGGTGGTGGCGCCAGCATTTGATGTTGGTGTTGGCGAGGTTGGTTTCGCCGCCGTGGGCCCAGTGTTTCTCGTGGTGCACTTCGCAGGCCCAGAGGGGTGCGGTGCAGCCGGGTTCGGTGCAGCCGCCGTCGCGGGCGATGAGGGCGCGCCACAACGCAGGCGGGATGGTGCGGGTGGTGGTGCGTCCGACATCGAGAATTTCGGATGTGCCGGCGGTGAGGACGCGGCTGATGTTGCAGTCGCAGGTGAGGCGGAGCAGCGTTTCGGTGCTGAGCCGCCCGTCGTGCTCGACCTCCTCACGGATCGCGGCGATGAGGTCGGTGTTGTCGGC
>JANNHK010000075.1:0-5970 GCA_031404355.1 Actinomycetes bacterium | reverse complement strand
CGTGGCGGTGCGCTTCGTCGCACAGCGCGCCGAGTTCGTCGATGGAATACAGGGAGCCGAGTTCGGTGGACTGCGAGATCGACACGACCTTCGGTTGCGGGTGGTGTTCGTCGCCCAACCACGCGAGGTGTGCGCGCAGTTGCTCCGGGCGGAGCTTGCCGTCGGGTGTGGGCAGCGCGAGCAGCTTGGCGCCGCTCATCCGCTCGGGCGCGCCCGCCTCGGCGAGGTGAAGGTGGGCGGTATCGCCACACACGATCGCGTCGCGCGCCTGCACGTGGCAGGCGAGCGCGACCACGTTGGCGCCGGTGCCGCCCCATACGGGCAGGACGTCGACCGGCGCGCCGAACCGTTCACGGAGGGCGGGTTCGAGCCGACGGGTCCACCGGTCGTTGCCGTAGGCAATCGCATGCGCGGTGTTGGCTTCCGCGAGCGCGGCCATGACGGCGGGATGAACGCCCGCAGCGTTGTCGCTCGCGAACGTGACCCGGGGCGGGGGCGGCAATTCGGCCGGTGACACTCGCCTGACGGTAGCGCGGACTCCGACGGGTCCCGCTCAATCGTGGCGCACGAAGTCGCGCGCGGCGAGGCGGGCTTCGGCCCACAACTGCTCGCCCGTGGCGCCGTCGACGAATCCGGCCGGCGCGAGTGCACCGGGAGCGAGGCACGCGTACGACGCGGGCGGTGCAACGGCTCGCGGCAGGCGCACCGCGGCGATGCGCAGCGCGGTGTCAACGCGCCAGGGGGCCTGGATCCGGCACCAGGCGACGATGTCGGTGCCGAGGCGGGCGTGGCTCCGCTCGTCGAACGACATGCGCAGCAACGTGACGCGGGCCGGGTTCGCGGTCGCCGTCGCCGCACCGTGCGCGAGCCGCGCCGCATCGAATCCCTCACCGACGAGACCGTCGACGAACGACTCCACGGCCAGGCGCACGATCTCGGTCGACCGCGATCGTGGACCCGACGCGTTCGGGACGCAGACGAACTCGGCGCGCGGGGTCGGCTCGCCGCCCCCCGCGAGCGCGAGGCATATGCGCTCGTGGCGGACCTCGTCGCGTGCCGCGGTGTGCGCGCGCTCGACGAGTGAAGCCGGCGCGTCACACCGCACCAGCAGATCCGCGAGTTCGGTGAATGCGGTGATCGACGCGGCTTCGTGCCGCGCCGCTTCCCGCCACAGATCCGAGATGTCTCCGACGGGACGCGGGCGTGGTGGGTGCACCCGGCCCCGCCGGCGAACCAGTCGACCGTCAAGCACGAGATCTCTTCGTCAGCTCGCCAGCGCGACGGAGACGATCCGCGAGGCCGGCGGGTTCGCACCGAGCGAGCCGAAGAACGGCTTGTCGGAGAAGTTGAAGATGCCGCCGTCTTCACCGACCATGAGGTAGCCGTTGCCGTTCGGCACCATGCCGGTGACCGGCCGGTTGAGTTGGGTGCCGCCCATCGAACCGCGGAACGACGCTTCGAATGCGAACACGCCACCGTCGCTCGCGACCAGCCAGTACCCGGCGCTGTCAGCGTCGGGGACGAGGCTCATCACCGGAGCGTTGAGTCGCTTGCCGCCCATCGACCCGTAGAAGCGCGCGTCGCCGAAGGAGAAGATGCCGCCGTCGGAGGCGACCATGTAGTAGCCCTGGCCGGTCGGCGTCGGTACCGCGTCGAGCACCGGACCGTTGAGCGTCACGCCCGTCATGTCGCCGAAGTGCTTCGCGTTGCCGAACGTGAACGCCCGGCCCTTATTAGTGAAGATCCAGTAGCCCTGACCCGACGGCGTGCGTGACAGAGCGGTCGCGGTTTCACCGAACACCAACGAAGCCGTCGCGGACATTCCGGTCGGGCCGATGATGGGCATCGCGTCGCCGAACCCTTGCACTGTGCCGGTGTCCGAGAGCAGCCAGTAGCCGAGGCCCGTCGGCGTCGGCTCGATGTCGACGATGATGTCGTTCTCGCCCTGCCAGTTGCCGTAGTGGCCGCCGGCGCCGAAGTTGTGCACCGTGCCGTTGGCCGAGACCATCCGGTAGCCGGCCGGTGGGGGCGGCGGGGCCGACGTCGTGAGCGTGGCGGTCGCGTCCTGCGAGAGCCCCACGTTCGTCGAGTAGTTCATCAAGAAGTTGCCGCTCACACTCGCCGGTGCGCCGATGCACGACAGCGGGATGGTGGCATAGTAAATGCGCGCCGCCGCGTTCCACGACGTCCAACCTTCGCACGCACGGTTCACCAACCGCGCCGTTACCGGCGTGGCCGGGTCGCTGCTCGGTGCGAGGCGCGACATGAAGAGGATGTCGCTGGTGCCGTTCGACGCCGTGAACGTGAATCGGATCGACGACGTTGCCCAGTGGGGGCTCGTCGCCGGATCGTCGAACTGCAGCGTCTGCACCGCGGCCGTGAGATTCACGGCGTCGTGCGTGACCCAGGCGGCGACGATGTCACCGCGGGGGTCGAACTTCTGGTAGTTGTCGCCGATCGCGTCGGTCGTCCCAACCGTTCCCGCGTGCGCCGCCGGCGCCGCGACTGCCAAACCCGCGACGACCGCAATCGCCGCGACGAAAACTCGTCCGATTCGCATCCTTGCCTCCGCCCGTAGAGAAATTCCCGTGTGGACCCGCCCGTGGATCCGATCAGCGCTACGCGAGCGCTTTGGTCCTTATACGGCGCTCGGGACCCGAATGGTTCCGGTATGCCGTACTCCGGCGCTCCGGACGGCCTGCCCGTCGGCGCATCTGCCTCGGTGCCGCCAACATCGGGGGCGCTTCGCTCGCTAGCCAGGTGGTCATCGGTTCTCTCATCTCGCTCACGCCTCCGCCCTTGCCCAGTTGGTAATGACACTTCCTAAGAGGTGGTTTGGTGGACCCCGGTTTCGTGATGTGACCTAGGTCGCTGAACGGGCGGCTCGGCGGAGAGGGCCCCGACGTAGGAGCGCGTGAGCAGTCCGACGCGTGCCATGCGGAACGCGCTTCCGACGAACAGCAGGGTGATCGCGCCGAGGAGGGCACTCGCGGAGACGGGAGTCCAGCGCGCGTCGACGACGGCGAAGTGCGCGAACAGCATGACGAGCATGCCCCGGCCGACGATGGCAACCGCGGTCACGAGCGATTCGTCGCGCCGTGCGCTCGTCGAACGGGACAATGCCCGGAGCAACGCCAGCG
This sequence comes from Actinomycetes bacterium, assembly GCA_031404355.1. Lineage (GTDB taxonomy): Bacteria > Actinomycetota > Acidimicrobiia > IMCC26256 > PALSA-610 > JANNHK01. The sequence goes on along the minus strand of JANNHK010000075.1, from coordinate 2,830 downwards.
TCGCGGCGACGAAGAACGCGTAGCCGGCGACGAGGGCGGGCGTGAGGTCCCGCACGGCGAACAGCGCCGAAGCCCCAACGACCCAGAAGACCGCACTGGTGACACACGTCGACCCGCGACCGTGGCGCACGAGGAACGTGCGCTTGCCGAACAGCGTGTCGCCGCGCACGTCGCGGAAGTCCTTGAGCACGATCCGGCCGATGAACCCCGCGTACAGTCCGCCCATCAGCAACAGGTCGGTCCGCCCGATGGACCCACGCGCGGCCAGAAGTCCCGAGAGGTACGGCACCGCGACGTAGCCGGCCGGGAGCAGCAGCGACGTGAGCGCGCCGCGGTCGGAAAGACGGACCGGTCGCACCGAGTACGCCAGGGCGAGCACGAGTCCGGAGCCGACGATGAGCGGCGCGGGCCAGTGCAATGCGAAGCTCGCACCGAGCGACACCACGGCCGACGTCACCGCGACGACGATCATCTCGCGGCGCGTCCCCGAACCGCTGACAAGCGGACGCCGGGGGTCGCCGGGCAGGTTCACACGGTCGATGGCCTCGTCGGCGAGATCGTTCACCGCGACGGCGAAGAGCAAGAACGCGATGACGACGACGAGGGTCTTGGCGAGCAGCACCGAGTCATTGGGCTGACCGCCTTGCGCGAGCCCGACCGCGGCGAACAGCCCGAGCAGGAGGACGACGACCGGTCGGGCCAAGAGCATGAGGAGGCGCATGCGTTGCCTCACTTGTTCGAGAACAGGTTGTTGGCGAGCGCGGAGATGAAGAGCCCGATGGCGAGCACGATCAGGCCCGCGGCCGCGACGGATACCGAGAGCACGATGCCGACGGTCACCCACGGATTGCGCGGCATCCCGAGGCGGCGAGGCGGCGGGCGATCTTTCCAGGTCGGAAGCTTCGGAAGCGGTCGCGGCTCTGCTGCCGGTTCTGGTGTTGGTTCGGTGTCTGTCATGTCCTCACCTCTGTACGTTGCGCGGTTGCGAGATCCGTCTGCAGCGCGTCGGCGACGGCGTTGGCGAGCTCGGTCACGGTGCTGTCGTTGCGAAAGACGCGCCGCGCGAGTGCGCGCCCCGCGTTCGCCTCTTCGGTGTGTGCGTCGAGGCGGGCGGCGATCTCCGCTTCGTCGCACCCGCGTGCGACGAGCCGCAGTCGCGCTCGCTCGGGTGTGTCCTCGATCTGGTACACGAGATCGCACGGCACGAACTCGTCGAGCCGGTCGAGGAACGGTGCGCGCGCCATGATCGTGTCGACCGGCCCGAATGCGTTGAGCGTGAGGTGCGGCAACCCGTAGCGATACGGGAGCCCCGGAAGCGTGACGGTTCCGATGAAGAAACCCGCGGCTGCCAGCGAGTCGAATGTTGCTTCGCGAACGAAGCAGTGTTCGAGTGCGCCGGCGTTTTCGTCGGGTCGGCGCGGGCGCGTCGTCCACGTTGGGTGCACGTGGACGACGCCGCGCTGCTGGAGTTCGCGGACCACGGTCGACTTCCCGCTTGCCGACGGTCCGATGACGATGAGTGCAGGACGGTGCGTCATGGGTGCTCCCTTATCGGTGGGATCGGGACTATTCGAAGTGCGCGGCGACCACGTCGACGACGCGGCGGCCGGCCTCGATGGGGCCGAGGTCGTTGCGCTCCATCAGGACGGCCGACCCGATGAGCGTGACCCCACCCGCCGCCAGCCACGCCCAGGTGGGAATCCCGGCCGCGGCGTCGAACGACTCCATGGCGACCACCGTGACGAGGGTCGCGGTGCCGAGGAGCAACGGCGCGGCCAGCCGGCGAGAACCGCCGACGATCACCGCGATGACGCCGACCGTTCCGGCGAAGACCGCGTGCCACGCGTCGCCACCCGCGATGCGTTCGACGATGCCTGCACTTGCGAGCAACCCGATTGCCGGTCCGTAGGCGATCCACGAGTTCGCCGCGCGACCTTCGCTCCGGCTGGAGATTCCCGCCGCGAGCAGTTGCAGTGCGACCGGCAGTGCGTACGCCTCCGCCGCAACGATGTCGTTTGTCGCGAGCGTGATCCACACGCCGAGCGTCGCGACCGCGCCGCCCATGTGCGCGATCTCGAGCTTGTCGAGCAGCAGTCCTTCGCCGAGTGCGAGGAACCCGACGATGATGAGGGCCGGGCCGAGGGTGGCCGGCGACGCCGTTGCGGCCAGCACACCGACCGTCGCCGACGCGAGCGCGGCGAACTGCAGCGACTGGTTCCACGGCGCGGGCGTCAACATCGACAGCCCCAGCCACATCGCGGCGCCGATACACAGGGCCAAGCCCGCGGCACCGATGCCGAGTCCCGCGACGTCGGCCAACGCGAGCTCCGCGAACACGAGTGGGAGCACGGCCGCGTGCGCAAGCACGACCCGGCGGGTGAGGACACCCTCGCCGGCGGCAAGGACCGTCAGCAGGAGCGCCGGGAAGAGAAGCTCACCGAGCGACCATCCCAACATCGGAAGCAGGCCGCTGAACGCGAGGATCCGTGCCGCGTCCCCGGGGTGTTCGCCGTGGCGGTCGGCTGCGACCGCCATGACCCAGCAGCCGGCAATCCATATGAGCGCGGTCACCGTGTGACCGGCGACAGCTGACCCGGCAACTGTACCCAACGCGAGTGTGAGCGAACCGACGACAACACCGAGTGTGCGTTCGTCTCTTGTGCTCTTGGCGAATGCGAGAGCGAGTGTTATGACCAACGCCGAGGCGGCACCGACTCCGAGTGCGATGTCGGCGTCCGTGATGCCGACGATGGTCGCGTACGCCGCGATTCCCGCGACGATCGGAATCGCGTACTGCTTGACGAACGGGATCGCCAGTAGCGCGACCCCG
>JANNHK010000074.1:0-6540 GCA_031404355.1 Actinomycetes bacterium | reverse complement strand
GCCCAGCAACAGAGCCTGTTCAACGGCCACTACGACACCTGGTGCTACCTGCCGGTGGCCGGATTCATCCAGTTTGACGCTGAGCCCGAGCAGTATCTGTTCACCTGCGTGCTGCGGCCCGATGTTGAGGATCATGTCGCCGGTGTCGAGCTCGACGTTCATCTGCGAGTCGGCGAGGTGCTTGTACAGCGTCGAGTCGACGTCGAACTCCGGCAACTCGCGAGGTGGGGTAGTTGTCACTCGGCGGCCACCTCCTCGTCGTCGGCGGGCGAGTCGTCGCCGAGCATCGGCTCCACGTCGACGAGACCGGGCCACGGCTTCACTTCGCGGGCAAGCAGCGGGTAGTCCTTGCGCAGCGGGTTCCCTTCGAACTCGTGCGGCAGGTACAGGTGACGCAGGCTCGGGTGCCCGTCGAACACCACGCCGTACATCTCCCACGTTTCGCGCTCGTGCCAGTCGGCACCGGGATACACCGGAACCCACGACGGCAGGCGCGGGTCGTGCTCGTCGACGTCGACCTTCAGCGTCACGCCCCAGTGCTGCCGCCGCGTCGACTCGAGGTGCGCGAACACTTGGAACCGGCCCTCGGATCCGGTGACGCCGTACGTCGTCTCACGGGGCTGCACCGGGTTGGACGTGTCGCCGCTGCCTTCATCGGCCAGCGCCGGCGCGGGCATCCAGTCGATCGCGGAGATGAACGAGAGGTAGTCGCACTCGGCCGCGCCTTTGCCCGCCTCCGCCGCCGGCAACCACGCGTCGCGCCGCACCCGCAGGATCAGCCCGCCGTACGCACCGCCGTCGTCGACGATGCCGTCGCCGAGCGCAGTGCGCAGGCGCGAGAGAATTTCCTCGCCCTGTTCGGTCAGGGAGGGTTGCTCTTCCACGACGTCGGGCGCGTCAGGCGACAACGATCGGCTCCCGTTCGATACCCCGGAAGCGCTCCGCGACGTTCTCGTTCTGGATCATCTGCTGGAGCAACACGATGCCCTGGATGAATGCCTCGGGCCGGGGCGGGCAGCCGGGCACGTACACGTCGACGGGGATGATCTGGTCGACGCCTTTCGTCACCGAGTACGAGTCCCAGTACGGGCCGCCGCAGTTCGCGCACGAACCCATCGAGATGACGTACTTCGGGTCGGGCATCTGTTCGTACAGCCGCTTGATCGCGGGCGCCATCTTGTCGGTGACGGTGCCCGAGATGACGATGAGGTCGGCCTGGCGCGGGCTGGCGGGGAACGGGATGACGCCGAGGCGCATGACGTCGTAGCGCGGCCCGGCGAGCGCGGCGCCCATCTCGATCGCGCAGCACGCGAGCCCCCACTGCAACATCCACAGCGAGTACTTGCGGCTGTAGTTCAGCAACCACGAGAGCGGCTTCGGAACGTTGCCCTTGGTGACTAGGCCCACTTGAGCAACCCTTTGCGCCAGACGTACGCGAGCCCGAGCAACAACACGAAGATGAAGATGGTCATCTCGATCAGCCCGAACCATTCGAGGCGCTCGACGCCGATGGCCCACGGGAAGATGAACACGGCCTCGACGTCGAAGATGACGAACAGCAGCGCGTAGATGTAGTACCGGACGTTGGCCTGACCGAAGAGGGGCAGCGGGTCGGCGCCCGACTCGTACGTGAGGTACTTGTCCTTCTCGGGGTTCTTGGGTCGCAGCAGGAAGGCCATCCCGAGCATGGCACCGACCATCCCGAACGCGGCCAGCACGAACACCCCGACGGCCAGGTACTGCCGGTAGTACTCGGTCACGCGCGGCTCCGGAAGGGGCTCGGGAGGGAGACGCGCGGAGTATACGCGTGGCCCTTTTTACTCTCGGGAATCGTCGTGGCCCGGTTTGCCGGCGGGGAGAGCGTCACCGTGAGAATCCTGCACAAGGCCCCCGGCCGACCCGCCGATGTATTCGGAATGGTGGGTCGGCTACCCCGGCGTGAGTCGGGTCCCCGCACGGCGTTTGTCCTCTCCGGCGGGGGGAACCAGGGAGTGGCGCAGGTCGGGATGCTGCGCGCGCTCATCGAACGCGACATCATCCCCGACGTCGTCATCGGGTGCTCCGCGGGAGCACTCAACGGCGCGGCGATCTGTTACGCCCCCAATCTGACCGGCGTCGCCCAACTCGAATCGGTCTGGCTCGCGCTCACCGCCGCCGACATCTTCCCTGGTGGGCGCCTGAGCCGGGCCTGGAACGTGGTCCGGCGGGGCACGCACCTGTTCGGCCGCGAAGGCCTCGATTCGCTCATCGAGCGGTCGTCGGCCGCCCGGAGCTTCGCCGACCTCAGCATTCCGCTGCGGATCGTCGCGTGCGACCTCGACACCGGCGAAGAGGTGGTGCTGGCCCGGGGGCCGCTCAAGCCCGCGCTGCTCGCCAGCACCGCCCTGCCCGGCGTGTTCCCGATCGTGCTGCACGACGGGCGGCGCATGGTCGACGGTGGCGTCGTCAACGCGGTGCCGCTGTGGCATGCGCTCTCGGGACCCGTCGACCGGGTCTACGTCATGAACGTGTCGGGCGCGGCCAACGACCGGGTGGAACGCTCGCCGCTCGACGTCGTGATGACCAGCTTCACGCACGCCCGGAGCCAGCGCTTCGAACTCGAGCTGCGCCACGCGCCGGCGAACGTCGACATCATCGTGCTGCCCCGCCCGCGCGACCCGCGCGACTTGTTCGACTTCTCGGGCGGCAAGGAACTCATCGACGAGGCCCACCGCCTGACCGCCGAAGTACTCGACCGGCCGGTGGCGGCAGTGCCGATCGAGGAGGGCGAGCGCTCAGCCCGGATCCGGGCTCGCTTCCGGCGCCGGGCCTCCTGAACCGGGCTCTCCGACGCCGCAGTCGTTGTCGTCGGGCGCCACGACTCCCGCGACGATCTCGTCGGAACGGCACGTCGCCTCCTGGGCGAAGTCGAGCACCCGGCCCGGCAGCAGTCCGAGGAACAGCACGCCCACGGCGGCCAGGGTGAGTGCCACGCCGGTTCCGAAGTCGACGCGCGTCTTGCCCCGCACGATGTCGGCGCCGTCCTCGGGCGCGAACATCGCCAGGATGATGCGCAGGTAGACGAACGCGGCGATCGCCGCGGTCAGCATGCCGAGCAGCGCGAGCGGGTACTGCCCCGCGTCGAGCGCAGCGTCGAACACCGACAGCTTCGCGACGAACCCGCCCGTGAGCGGGACGCCGGCCTGGGCGAGCAGGAACAACGTCATCAACCCGGCCAGCATCGGTTGGCGGACCGAGAGCCCGCGGAAGTCGGCGAGTGTGTGGTTCTCGTCGCCGCCGCGCGCCACGATCGCCACCACGGCGAACGAGCCGAACACCATGAGCGCGTAGACGAAAAGGTAGAAGAGCGCGGCGCTCGCGCCCGCGTCGTTGGCGGCTTGGACTCCGATGAGGATGAAGCCGGCGTGGCTGATCGACGAGTAGGCGAGCATGCGCTTCACGTCGGTCTGCACGAGGGCGGCGATGCTGCCGACCAGCAACGACAACACGGCCAGCGCCCACACCGCCGGTCGCCAGTCGGTGCGGTACAGGTCGAAGGCGCCGAAGAAGACGCGCAGGATCGCCCCGAACGCCGCCGCCTTCGTCGCACCCGCCATGAACGCGACGACGGGCGTCGGTGCGCCCTGATACACGTCGGGGGTCCACATGTGGAACGGCGCAGCACCGACCTTGAAGCCGAGGCCGACCAGCAACAACATGATCCCGAGCACCAGCACGCCGGAATCGAGGATCGTCGTAGTCGCGAGATACTGCGAGATCTTCGTGAGGTTGGTCGACCCGGTCGCCCCGTACACGAGCGCAACGCCGTAGAGGAACACGGCCGAAGAGAACGAGCCGAGCAGGAAATACTTGAGTCCCGCCTCTTGTGAAGTGGCCCGCCGCCGGTCGAACGCAGCCAACACATAGAGGGCGATCGACAGGATCTCGAGGGCGAGGAACACGATGATGAGGTCGTTGGCCGACGCCATGATCATCATGCCCGTCGCCGAGCACAACATCAGCGCGTAGTACTCGGGCGCTTCGAGCCGCTCGCGGCCGAGGTACCCCGACGCCAACAGGATCGCGAGCAACGTCGCGATGAGCACGACGGTCATGACGAACACCGAGAAGCCGTCGACGGCGACCATGCCCTCGATCGCCTCGTACGGCCCCGTCGACGAGAAGGGACCGTCGGCATCGATCAGGAGCCACTGCACGAACGTGAACGCGCCGGCGCAGATCACGCCGGTAATGGCCATCAGCAGCGCCAGCGGCCGGATGAGCGGGTTGTGGCGGTAGATGGAGCGCACCAGCACGATGAAGAGCGCGGCCGTGAACAACGCGAGTGGCGGCGCGATCGCGAACCAGTCGATCGAGGGACTCTCGATCGGATCCAACTGGGCGATCAGACCGAGCATCACGACTCAGGCTCCTCGGCGGCCACGGGGATCGGGGCGTCCTCGGGACACTCGTCGCGAATCTGGACGACGACCGCCTCGTCGTCGTCGGGGGTCGCGGGGTCGTCGGCGACACATGTGCGCAGCAGCACGGCCTCGACGCTCGGTTCGACCCGGTCGAGTACCGGCTTCGGGTAGAAGCCGAGGAACAGCGAGAGCCCGAGCAGCGGCACGACTGTGCAGAGCTCGCGCAGGTTGATCTCGCGCATTGCCTGGTTCTCTTCGTCGGGCTCGCCGGTCATCGTGCGCTGCACGGCCCACAGCAGGTACACCGCGGCAAGAATCACGCCGGTCGTCGCCGCCACCGCGTACCAGCGGCTGCTGATGAACGTGCCGATCAACGCGAGGAACTCGCCGACGAAGCCGGAGAAGCCGGGAAGGCCGATCGACGCGAACGCGGCTGCGACGAACAAACCGCCGAAGATCGGCATGACCTTCCACACACCTCGATACGCGGAGATCTCGTAGGTGTGGCGGCGTTCGTAGAGCATGCCGACGAGCAGGAACAGTGCACCCGTCGTGAGGCCGTGCGACACCATCGTGAACACGCCGCCCTGGAGGCCCTCGATCGTCAACGCGAACGTGCCGAGGACGACGAACCCGAGGTGCGCAACCGACGAGTAGGCGACGATGCGTTTCAGGTTGGGTTGCATCGCGGCGACGATCGCCCCGTACGTGATGCCGATGATGGCGAGCACGAGGAACACCGGTGCGAGGTCGACGGCGGCGTCGGGGAACATCGGTATCGCGAACCGCAAGAACCCGTAGGCACCCATTTTCAACAGTACGCCGGCGAGGACGACCGACCCCGCGGTCGGCGCGTCGGTGTGCGCGTCGGGCAGCCAGGTGTGCAGGGGAACGAGCGGGATCTTCACCGCGAACGCGATGGCGAACGCGATGAACAGCAGCCGGGCCGTGTTCGACGACAGCGACCCGTCGAGTTCGGCCCAGTTCGTGAGCGTCTCCGCGTCGAACGTCAAGGTGCCGTTGGCACGCTCGTAGAGGTAGCCGAGCGTCAGGATGCCGACGAACAGGAACGCCGAACCCGCCATGGTGAACAGGAAGAACTTCGTGGCCGCGTAACGGCGGTTGTCGTGGCCCCATCCGGCAATGAGGAAGTACATCGGCACGAGCACGACTTCGAAGAACACGAAGAACATGACGAGGTCGAGCGAGACGAACACCCCGATGAGCGCGGACTCGAGGACGAGCAGCCACATCGTGAACGACGTGGCGTTGTCGATGTCGGCCGAGGCGAGCATGCCGATCGGGATCAGCAGCGCGGTGAGCACCACCATGAAGAGGCTGATGCCGTCAATCCCGGTGGTCCACGAGACACCGAGCGATTCCATCCACACGTGCGTCTCGCCGAGTTGCGGCGCGGCGATGTGGGTGTCGAAGTCGTGAAGGAGGTACCCCGTCATCCCGAGCGTGGCAACGCTCGCTGCGTAACCGAGGGCGCGCGCGATTTCGGGGCGGCCGCGGGGCACGAACAGGATCGCGAGCGCCCCGAGTGCCGGCAGCGCGATGAGTGCGGTGAGGGTCGGGAAGTCGGTCATGTCGTACGGACCAACACGTACGCGAGGAGCAGGACGGTGCCGATCACGATGCCGAGCGCGTAATTGCGCACCAGGCCGGTTTGGAGCCGGCGCAAGCCGCCACCGGCGTGCTGGAACAGCACACCGACGCCGTTGACCGCGCCGTCGATACCGCGCTTGTCGACGCCGTCGCTGAGGAAGCGGGCAAAGACCGTCGCCGGTCTACTGACGACCCACGCCAGCGCGGCGTCGATGTAATACGCGTTGGCGAGCACCTTGGCGAGCCCGCCGATGCGGATCTCGGTCGGGTCGTTGCCCTCCTCGCTGAGACCGTTCCGGTACATGGCCCGACCGATGAGTATGCCGACGATCGCGACCGTGAGTGCGATCAGCGAGAGGATCAGCCCGGCCACGAACGACGACGCGTGGATCTCGTGGCCCGCCTCCAACCCACCGAGTTCGGGTGCGTGACGCGCGGCTTCGGTGACGGGTGCCAGCCACTCGGTCAGGACCTCGAGGTTCTGCTTCCCGAACGGCAGGTTCATGATGCCGCCGACGATCGACAG
>JANNHK010000073.1:0-13380 GCA_031404355.1 Actinomycetes bacterium | reverse complement strand
GGCTACGACGGCTACGACAAGAAGTGTGCGATCCGCACGTTCGGTCCCGCGTTCTTCACGGTCACCGCGCCGCCGACCGAACCAACCCTGTCGATCGACGACGTCTCGGTCGTAGAGATGGACAAGCAGACGGTGAAGGCGATGTTCACCGTGGCGCTGTCGTCGCCGGCAACGACCAACGTCCGGGTGCACTACGAAACCGCCGACGGCACGGCCAAAGACGGCAAGCCGGCCGCCGAAGACAAGGACTACACGCGCCGCACGGGATCAGTCCTGTTGCCGGCGGGCACGACAAGCAAGACGATCGAGATCTCCGTCGTCGGCGACATGCGCGACGAGGGCGACGAAACGTTCACCGTCGTCCTGAGTGACGCGAACGAGGCACCGATCGGTGACGCCACGGGCGAGGCGACGATCGTCGACAACGACGACCCGGTCATGGTCTCCGCGCTCGATGCGCAGGTGGTCGAGGGCAACACGGGCAACCAGACGATGACGGTCATGCTGACGCTCTCCCGGCCGTCGGATGCACGGGTACGGGTGAAGTACCAAACCGTCGACGGCACTGCCACCGACGGGAGGCCCAAGCCCGAGGACAAGGACTACGCCGAGAAGAGCGGCGTGGTGAGCTTCGATCCCGGCACCACCCAGACCGTCGTGACGTTCACCGTTTTCGGTGACACCAACGTCGAGGGCACGCAGGCCTTCACCGTGGTCCTGAGCGACGCGACCGCCGGCGCCATTGCCGACGGCTCGGCCACCGTGACGATCACCAACAACGACTGGGCGAACCGGCGTCGCTCAGGCCGAGCGGGTCCACTCGGCCGCGTCGGGTGCGAGCCGTTCCTTCACGAGGGTGTCGAACGTGGCGAGTTCGTGTTCGGTGAGCACGTCGCGCCACCGGTCGTTCGTGCCCTTGTACAGGAACGTGTCCGCGCCGCCGACGAAGTGCGAGTCGAAGTCGCCGATCTCGTCGGGGCGCGCCTTCATCGACGCGAACGTGCACAGGTCGACGAGTTCCGGCCATCGCTGCTCGTCCACATCGATGCCGAGAAACGCCGACACCCGCCGCATCTGCGCGTCGAGGTCGGCCTTCATATCGTTGTAGTGGACGAACAACACGTTCGGTTCGCCGTAGTGCGCCCAGAACGCAGCGACGTGCTCGAACCAGAGCGGATAGCTGTTCATCGACCATTCGAAGAATTCGTGGACGTCTTCGGTAGGTGGAAGTCCGGTCTCGCTCAGGTCGATGCCGTCGGGCTCCGCGCTCATGGCGAGTTCCATCATCACGTCGGGCCGGATGTTGCGCATGTGGTTCAACATCGACATGCACGCGTCGCGCCCGTCGCGGCCGACGACGATGTACGAGGCGGACGAGTTCCACGGGATCCCGTCGGCGGGCGTGTGGGTCTTGATCGACCGGCGATGCGTCTGTGCGTCGAGCCGCTCGATGAGTTCGTCGATCGGATGGAACCGGGCGTCGATCCACGGCGCGATGTCCATGACCGGGCCCGGCAGGTCGCGGCCCTGGAACACCAACGTCGCGACGATCGTCTGCATCCACGTTGTGCCGCACTTGGGTGGCGTGCACACGAAGATGTCGCCCGGGCGCGGTGTGAACTTCTCCCACCGCCGGTTGTCCGAGATGATGCTGCGGTACTCGCGTCCGATCGGCCGATCGACTGCTGCTTGGCCGGCCATGGGGTGCCTCCCGCTACTTCACTCGAGCCAGCCGCACGTGGGCGACCGCCGGAGAGCTGGCGAACTCGACACATTCGTAGCCGTCGGCGACGCCGGGTTCAAACAGGCGCTCACCAGCGCCGAGTAGCACCGGCGCGATCGCCACGTGCACTTCGTCGATCAGCTGCGCCCGCATGCCCGCTTGCACTGTCGAAACGCCGCCACCGACTCTCACGTCCTTGCCGCCCGCGGCGTCGAGCGCACGCTCGAGCGCAGCCTCGAACGGTTCGTCGACGAAGTGGAACGTGGTGCCGCCGTCCATTTCGAGTGGGGAGCGCGGGTAGTGCGTCATCACGAACACCGGGGTGTGGTACGGCGGGGTGTCGCCCCACCATCCCTTCCAGTCGTCGTCGCCCCACTCGCCCCGGATCGGGCCGAACATGTTGCGCCCCATCAAGGTCGCGCCGACGTTGTCGTCGCCCGCGGCGATGAACCGGTCGTCGACGCTCTCAGGAGTGTCGCCGGGATCCTCGCCGAACATGCGCATGCCCGTCGCTGTCTTCCGCACCCACTCGTGCAACAGGGTGCCGCCCACACCGAGCGGGTTCTCGAGTCCCTGATCGGGCCCCGCCGAGTACCCGTCGAGCGACATCGCGAAGCTGTGAACGCGTACGTTCGGCATGTCTGCTGCTCCTTCTCCGATGATGCATGCTGGCCGCGTGCCTTCCGGCCTCGACGGGAACCCGAACCCGATAGTAAGTCCTGAACGCTCCCGGCTCCTCGGTCTCGTCGCGGCCGAGATCGGCGCGGGTCCGGCGCTCGTCGCGATCGATGGCGCGAGTGGAACCGGCAAGTCGACCTTCGCCGACGAACTCGCCCGTACTTTGGAGCGCGGCGGCCGCACCGTCGTGCGGGCCGGTATCGATTCGTTCCACCGGCCTCGCGCCGAGCGCTACCAACTTGGCCCGGAGTCGGCCGAGGGTTACTACCGCGACTCGCACGACCTCGCCGGTGTGCGGCGCGAGTTGCTCGACCCGTTCGCGGCGGGCGCGGGCTCGTTCCGCCGGGCGATCTTCGACGAACCGTCGGACCAACCACTCACCGAACCGGCCGAGCGGGTGCCGTCCGACGGTGTGCTCGTGTTCGATGGCCTGTTCCTGCACCGGCCCGAACTCGTCGACATGTGGACGCTAAGCATCTTCCTCGTCGCCGACGCCCGGCGCGAAGCCGCGTGGCAGGAGTACCTCAACCGAGACCTCCCGACCGACCCCGGCGAACGCGCCGCCGAGATCGCTCGCCGCGTCGCGCGGGCCCGCCGCCCCCGCTACGTCGACGGCCAGGCGCTCTACGAGCGCGCAGCAGACCCGCGCACCCGGGCCAATGTCGTCATCGACAATGACGACCTCGGGCACCCCAGGATCGTTGCGATGCGAGAATCGTCGGCATGACTCGGTCCTTCGACGATCTGATTGCCGAGGCCGAGGTGGCGCCGATCGACGGATGGGATTTCAGCTGGCTCGACGGGCGGGCCACCGAGGAGCGACCCAGCTGGCGCTACTCGGAACGCGTCGCCGAACGAGCGGCGCGTGCAACGCGCATGCTGGATCTTCAGTCCGGCGGCGGTGAGTTGCTGGCCGGCCTTCCCCAACTCCCGCCGGTGATGGTCGCGACCGAGGGGTACGCGCCCAACGGTGCGGTCGCGGCGCGCCACCTCTGCCCGAGAGGCGCGTACGTCGTCGCGACCGATGATGTTCGCAAGACGCTCCCGTTCGCAGAAAACACGTTCGACCTCGTGACGAGTCGCCATCCGATCGAGACCTGGTGGGATGAAATCGCGCGCGTCTTGTGTGCGGGTGGCAGCTACCTGTCGCAACAGGTTGGTCCCAACAGCGTGCGCGAGCTGAGCGAGTTCATCCTGGGGCCGTTGCCACCGGGCTCCAAACGCGACCCTGCACTCGCGGGCCAGGCCGCGCAGCGCGCCGGCCTCGCAGTTGTCGATATGCGCAGCGAGCGGCTCCGAACCGAGTTCCACGACGTCGGCGCGGTCGTCTACTTCCTGCGGCTCGTCGTCTGGATCGTCCCCGGCTTCACAGTGGAAGGGTTCCGCGAACGCCTACGGGCTTTGCACAACAAGATAGAGCGGCAAGGACCGTTCGTGAGCTGCGCGAGCCGCTTTCTCATCGAAGCCATCAAACCGCGGGTGGCCCCATGACACTGCTGATCGTCACGGGGCCGCCGGGCGCGGGGAAGTCGACCGTTGCGCGGCTGCTCGCCGAACGGTTCGAGCGGAGTGTGCTCGTCGAGGGCGACGCGTTCTTCGGCTTCCTGGCGCGGGGCGCGATCGAGCCGTGGCTACCCGAATCACGCGACCAGAACGAGGTCGTGACGCAGGCCGCGGCGGCGGCCGCGGGGCGGTACGCCGCCGGCGGGTTCACGACAGTGTACGACGGCGTGGTCGGACCGTGGTTCCTCCCCGTGTTCGCCACCGCGACCGGCCTCGATCGCCTCGACTACGCCGTGCTGATGCCGTCGGTCGAACGTTGCGTCGAACACGTCGCGACGCGCGCGGACCACGGCTTCGCCGACGAAGCCGCGACGCGCAAGATGCACCACGAGTTCGCGCTGGCCACCGTCGACTCGCGGCACGTCCTCGCGGACCCGCCCGACGGTCCCGAAGCCGTCGCTGATCTCGTGCTCGCTGCACGCGGCGCGGGCGCGCTCGCGTATCCCTGATTCGCGTACCCGGTCATCGCATCGCGGCGCGGTACCCGACCTGCTCATTCGCCCACCAGCGCCGCCGGCGTTCGAAGCGTTCGGCTCCGCCCATCTCGTCCCACATCTTGATGAAGTTCGCGTCGCCGGCTTCCACGCGGCGGCGCACGAACTCGCCGCTGCGGGCGACCGCGTCGTCGACGATCTCGACGAGGTGCGCGCGCTGCTCGGCATCGAGTCCATAGGTATCTGCAACCAGTCGGAGCCGTGCGGGCCGATCGGCCGGATGCCACCCGAGCCGCGTCGCGCTGCGCTCGTCGTCGATCGGGACGCACATGCGTGCGAACTGGGCCAGGTCGTAGACGGGGCGGCCGGGGGCCGCGAAGTCGAAGTCGAGGAGGGCGACGGCGGCACCCTCGCGAAACACGACGTTCTCCAGGCACACGTCGTTGTGGCACACGACCGGTCCCGGCCCGGCCGGGTCGGCCATTTCGTCGCTCCATGTCGCGTCCGAGGCATCGAACGCACGGGCCGCGTCGTGAAACGCGCGCAAGAGCTCGGCGATCGATGCCAGCGCGGAGTCGGCCTGCGCCCATTCCGGATACGGCGGCAGGGGAACGTCTCCCGCGACGAACACGAGTCGTTCCCGACCGTCGTCGTCGATGCCGACGGGTTTGCTCGCGCCGGTGAAGCCGCGCTCCCGGAGCGATGACAAGAACCGGTGGATCGAGCGCGAGTTCTCGTTCGACGGACGCAAGACGTGCTCACCGGAGCGCGCGACCAGGCCCGAGTTCGCGACCCCGCCGGCGAGTTCTTCTTCGTCCACGCTTCCCAGTCTGACCGAGCGCGGTCGTCGTTCTAGGCTCCGGGGCGATGGTGGACGACGCCGCCCCCGATATCGACGTGCTGGTCGCGGAGACGCTCGAGTTCCTGACGGTCCGACCGAGCGGTGACGAACCGGGCGTGTTCGTCGGTCAGCCGCCCACGTGGTTCGGCGAAATTCTTTTCGGTGGCTTCGTCATCGCGCAGGCGATCATTGCGGCGGCCCGACACGCGCCCGAAGGGCGCCGGATCCACTCACTGCATGCCTATTTCTTGCGCCCCGCGACCACGGCCGGACCGATCGAGTACCGCATACGACCGATACGCGACGGCCGGTCGTTCAGTTCCCGTCACCTCGAAGCCAGTCAGGGCGGCAAAGCCGTGCTCGACATGTCGTGCTCGTTCACGGCCGACACCGACGGGTACGTGTACGACCTGCCGCCCGGCCGTGCGGTCCCGCCGCCCGACGATCTCGCCGAAGAGATGGGCCCGGGTCCGTGGGCGGCGCGGTTCATCGGCCCGACACCTCCGAACGAAGACGGAACGCGTGAGTCGACGCACCGCATGTGGTTCCGTGTCCCGAAACGGCTGCCCGACGACGAACTCGTGCACACGGCCTTGCTCGGCTTCGCCACCGACTGGACCGGCACAGGCGGCCGTCCGCTCCACCTCGACGACGACATCACGGGCATGGTGAGCCTCGACCATGCCGTGTGGTTCCACCGTCCGGCGCGTGCCGACGAGTGGCTGTTCTACGACGTCCACTCGCTCGTGAATGCCGGCGGCCGCGGCCTGTTGCGCGGCGCGATGCGCGACCTCGACGGCAACGTCGTCATCTCTGTCGCCCAGGAGATGCGGATCACACCGGTTGGGTAGTGCCGCTCCGTCAGTGTTCGACGGCCTCGTCGAACGCAGGCGGATACACGACGCGCCCGCGTATCGCCGGGTCGTACGTACTCAGTCGAAGGACTTGCGCGGCTTCGGGCGACGCCCACGATGGCAACGTGATCTCGATCCCGTGGGGGAGCGCGTGCTCGAACCCGAAGCGGCCGTAGTACACGGGGCTGCCTTCGAGGATCACGAACGGATGCCCGCGCCGGTCGGCCTCGGCGGTCACGTCGCGCACGAGCGCGGAACCGATGCCACGTCCCTGCAAATCAGGATCGACGGCGAGCGGCGACAACATGACGATCGGAATGCGCTCCCCATCGCGTTCGATCACCGCACCGCTGATCATGACGTGCCCGACGACGCGGCCGTCGATCTCGGCGACGCGTGCCAGTTCGGGGATGTACTCGGGCGAGGCTCGGATTGCCTCGACGAGTCGCGACTCGACGGGGGACTTGAACGCCGCTTCGACAACCGCGGCGATCGCGGCCGTGTCGTCAGGGCGTTCGGGGCGGACCGTGACTTCTTGGGTCTCCACGGCGCGAGTCTGCCTCATCTCGGAAGTGCGTCGTACACGATCCCGACCGTCTCGCAACACTGACGGATCCCGGGACCGTCGTCTCGCGTCGACACGAGCACGCGCGCAGGCAACGCGATCGCCGCGTGGGCACGACGGAGATGTCATCGGGAAGGGCAACGAGGCCGGCGATGAGCGCGCGCCGGTCGGCCTCGTTCCATTCGCGCAGGATCGCTCCGCCGGATGCGCGCGCTGCGCTCTTGCACAGACGCACGTACCAGAGGTTCGTGGTGGCTATCGGCTCGCCGGCGATCGCGTCAACGAGTGCTTCGTCTCGGCGAGTCATCCAGTCGCGGATCAGATGGTCGTCGAGGACGACCGTCACGTCGTCGCAAGGTCGGGGTCGTCGTCGCTCTCCACGGCTGCGTAGTGGGCTTCGGCCGGGAGGATCTCGTCGAGGAGTCGCTCGGCGGTGCCCGCCGGCACCGTGAGCACGCCGAAGCCGAGGTCCAGGACGTCGACGTGTCCGCCTCGGTCCAGGTGTGTAGCCGCGTGGGCCGAGGTCGTCAGGCGACGTCGGCGCGTTCGAGGATGACGGTCGTCAGGGCGATGCCGACGGCCGTCACGACGATCAGCACGATCGCCGCGACGCCGGCGCCGACGGCGAACCGTTCGGGCTCGACGCCGGCAATCGAACGCAACAGTGACTCGGAGTAGAGACGTAGTGAAGTACGGGCAAGGCCCGACCCGACGCTCGCGACGATGCCTTCCCACACCGCGATATAGACGAGCCCCCACACCAACGCCCGGGGCACGCGTGCGCCGAAGCCGACGAACAAGGCGGAGTACGCAACCGTGGACGCCGTCGCCGCCACGAGCGTCCCGACGACGAAACTCGCGTCGATGCCGAGCATCACGCTCATGGCGAACATCGTCGCGAGGACACACGGCAGCGACACGGTCAGCGCGGCGGCCAGCGCCGCGAGGGCGAGTTCGACGCGACGCACGGGCCGCGCCCACAGGTAGACGAGCGTGCTGTCTTCGACCATCTCGCCGAGCGCCGCGCTCGCGAACACGAGCGCCGTCACCGGAACGAACAGCGCCAACCCGGCCGCGTTCACGGCGTCGAACGCGTCGGCCGACGACGAATCCTCGGCCGTGCGCACCGCCACGCCGACCAATACCACCAGGACACCCAGCCCACCGATCGCGTAGAGCCGACCGCGCGACGCGAGCGTGCGAATCAGGATGCTGTACGCCGCGCTCACCGGTAGCGCCGTTCGACCAGGTACCGGAACACGCTGTCGAGATCGTCGTCGAGGGGCGCCAGCTCGTACAGGCGTGCCTCGGCCCGGACCGCGAGGGCGGCCACCGCGTGCCGGAACGCCGCAACCTCGAGGGTGTCGACGACCACGCTGCCGGGTTCGTCCCTCGTGGCGGCCGACACGGCCACGCCCGACGCGACGCCGGCGCCGACCAGCGCGGCCGCGAGTTCGCGGGGCCGGTCCGTGCGCAACCGCAAGCGGTGCGGCCGGTCGTCCATCAGATCGCGGATCTCGTGGAACGGACCTTCGGCCGCGAGCCGGCCCTCGGCGATGACGACGACACGGGACCCGAACCGCTCGACCTCGTCGAGGATGTGGCTCGACGCGAGCACGCAGTGACCTTCGGCGCCGAGCGAGCGGAAGAGCTCGATCATGCGAATGCGCTGCGCAGGGTCGAGACCGTTCAACGGCTCGTCGAGCACCATCACGGGTGGACGGTGCACCAGCGCGGCGGCAACCTTCACCCGCTGGCGCATGCCCTTCGAATACGAACGCAACGTTCGGGTGTCGCCCGGGTCGAGTTGCACCAAGTCCAGGTGCGCGGCGGCGGCCTCACGCGCACCGGCGACGCCCTGCAAACGGGCCGCGGCAGTCACGAACGTCAGCGCGGTGAGCTGCTCGGGCAGCGCTTCCTGCTGGGGGACGAGACCGAGATCGCGCCACAGCTCCCGATCGACGCGGGGTTGGCGGCCGAGGACCCGCACGGAGCCCTTCGACGGTGCGGTGAGCCCGCACACGACGCGCAGGAGTGTCGACTTCCCGGCGCCGTTCGGCCCGAGCAGCCCGGTGACACCCGGCCCGATCGTCAACGACACGTCGGAGAGCGCGACGAGGTCGCGGAACCACTTCGAGACACCCTCGACGACGATGACCGGTTGAGAAGGGGTCATGCGACTTCCACCTTGCGGTATCGCCACCACAGCACGCCCGCGGCGAGCGCGGTCCAGACCACCACGGCGCCGACGACAGCCGCGGTCGACACGTCGGGGAAGATCAGCTCGTCGCACTCGGTGTCCGCAAAAGACCGGCAATGGGCGGGGACGCCGAAGATGCGGAACGCGAGTTCGACGGGTAACGCGGTGAGGCTGAGCAGTGCCGCCCACGGCCTCCCTTCGCCGCTGTCGTAGGCGATGCCGGCCGCGATGCTCGTGATCGTCATGAACACGATGAATCCCACCGACGCGAACGCCTTACGATCCGTGAACGACGACACCGCGAGTGCGAGCAGGGTCAACATCGCGGACACCGCGACGCCGCTGGCGACGATGCGACCAAGCGTCGACAGGAACCCGTCGATGCCGTCGGGTCCGGCCCCTTCGAGCGCGAGGGCAACGAGCATGAGGAGCTGCGGTCCGAGGGTGACCAGCAGCAGCACCGACATCACAGCTACGGCCTTCGCGGCGAGGTACCCCACCCGTGATACCGGCCCCGCCAAGTACTGGCCGATCAGCTTCGTGCGCCGGTCGGGACACAACGCTTCGGGAGCCACGAACGTGACGAACAGCAGCACCGAGGTGAAGACGGTGCCGAAGTAGCCGGCGTAGCTGGGAAGTGCGTCGACCGCGAACTCCGCGAACGACGCGATCCCGACGATCACGATCGCGGGCAGGTAGGCGATGAGGATCACGATGGCAGGGAGCACCTTGGCCCGGGCCGGTCGCCGCAGTCCGAGGATGCGCCGCAGCGTGTGGATCGCGATGCTCCACAGCGCCGACATCGGCCCGAGCCGCGGCCCCTCGTAACGCCGGTAACCCCGGTCGAGGATCCGCGCGTCACTCATCCGAGCCCCGGTCGTCTTCGGCGGCAGTAGCGACCCCGGCAAGGAACAGGTCTTCGAGCGACGCGGTGCGGCGCTGCATGCGCCGGAGCCCGACGCCTGCGGCGGCGACCGCGTCGCGGACTTCGTCGAAGACGCGGCCGTCGTCGTCGACTGGAGCCACGAACGCGTTCGTGCCGTCGGCTTCGACGACGATTTCCGCGGCGGTGAGTGCGGCGATGATCGGCGCGGCATCGCCGTCGACTTCGACCACCAGACTGTCGTCACCGGTGCGCAGGTCGGCGAGGCGCCCGCTCGCGACGACGCGCCCCTCGGCGAGCATGATCACGCTGTCGCAGATGCGTTCGACTTCGCCGAGCAGGTGCGACGACACGACGACGTCGAGCCCGAACTCGGTGCCGATGCGACGGATGAGGAACAACATGTCGTCGCGTTGCATCGGGTCGAGCCCGTTCGTCGGCTCGTCGAGCAGCACAAGCGCCGGGTCGTGCGCAATCGCCATCGCGAGTTTCACGCGCTGGCGCTGCCCGGTCGACATCGTGCCGATCGGCCGGAACCGTTCCTCGGCCAGACCCACTTCGTTCAGCGCGTCGCTCGCGCGCCCGAGCGCGGCGCGGGCCGGGAGCCCGTGGACCTCGGCCAGGTGCCGCACGAGATCCTGGGCGCGGACATCGCCGGGCACCGTGTCGTGCTCGGCCGACCAGCCGATGCGCCCGCGCACTTGCGCGCCGTCGCGATGAGGGTCCTTGCCGAGCACGGTGATGGTCCCGGCATCAGGGAGCGCCAGCCCGAGCACGAGCCGCAACAGCGTCGTCTTGCCCGCACCGTTGGCACCGAGCAGACCGGTGACACCATGCCCAACCGAGATGTCGACACTGTCGAGCGCGAGCCGGCCACCGAACCGTTTCGTCAGACCGCCCGTCTCGACGAGGTGCATGCGCCGGTCATGCTATTCCGAGGCGCTGTCCGCCAACGATCGCAGGGCCGATGGCGGTGGACCGTCTCGAAGCCGCCCGCGGATGAGTGCCGCGCACTGCGTGGGGTTGAGCGTGCCGGTGTCGACCTCGAGGTCGTAGATGCCGGGAACGTGGACGTCGTGTTGCCACCGGTGCACGGCATCGGGGATCGTCCCGTCGGGTTCGGTGACCGCGTACGCGCCCGGGTTGGCGTCACGGCGTTGCATGACCACATCGAGGGAGCAGCGCACTCCGACGAAGAGTGCGGGCAGTCCGTCGAGGCGCTGCGCCGCGTCGACGAGCGTGCCCAACGGTCGCGAGTACGCGTCGTGATGGCCGACGTCGACGACGACGTTCAATCCGTGCCGGCCGTGCGCGGCGATCGAGTCGTACAGCGCGCCGTACAGCGCGGGGATCACCGCTTCGACCTCGGGCCGTTCCCCGCCCGGGCGCAGGCCGATGCCGGGTCGGAACCGCGGCGGGGTGGCCGCGGCGAACACGTCAACGCCGAGATTCATCCACACCCCGTCGAACGTCTCCTGAATGGCTGCGACGATGCTCGACTTCCCCGAACGCGGCGCGCCGTTCAAGATCACGATCTGACCGGTGGCCATGCCCAGCAGTGTGCCTCACGCGGCCCAGACCGTTCGCTTGTCGTCGCTTCCGCCCGTCATCATGGGTCATGGCTGTTGAGGTGCGCGCGATCGATTCGCCCGGAGAGGTGCTCGAACGCGCCGGGGCATTCCTCGGGCAGGACCCCGTCCGTCACAACGTGATCTTGACGCTCCTTCAACTACGTGTCGCGTACCCGGAACCCGGTCGGTATTGGATCGTCGAGATCGACCGGGGCGTGGTCGGCGTCGTCTTTCAGTCGCCCGTGCAGTTCGTGGCGTCGGTGACGCCGATGCCGGGTGATGCCGTGGTGGCCGTCGTCGAGGCCATCGTCGATCAAGGTGTCGAGTTGCCGGGCGTGACCGGCGAAGTCGCGACCGCGGCCCGGTTCGCCGGCCACTGGACCGAACGCACGCGCTCCGCGGCGGTTCCACTCCATGGGCAACGCATCTACGAAGTCGACGAGGTCGTCCGGGCCGCACCCGTGGCCGGACACCTGCGGCCGGCGGCATCCGGAGATCGTGACCTGCTCGTCGATTGGGTCGACGCGTTCCTCGTCGAAACCGATGAACTCGCCGTCAACACGGGCAAGGCTGTCGACCGTCGACTGCAAGCGGGCCATTTTTGATCTCGCCAACCCGACTTCGAACGCGATCTACCGGGCGATCGGGTACCGGGCGGTCGCCGAGGTACTGCGCTACAACTTCGGCAGCGGTGAAAGTACTGTTGCCGTCACGAACGACGGGTGAGGTCGCCATGGGATTCACGCGCATCGAAGTGGAACCGCTCACGAACGTGTTGGGCGCCAAGGTGCGGGGCATCGACCTGCGCGAGCCGCTCGACGACGAGACCGTCGGCGAACTGTCCGCGGCATGGGTGGAGCACAAGGTGTTGTTCCTGCCCGACCAGGTCATCGACCGCGAGCAGCACAAGCGCTTCGCCCTGTCCTTCGGCGAGATCTACTGCCACCCGTTTCTCAAGGACGTGAGCTCCGACCAGGATGTGGTGAAGCTCTACAGCGGCGGCGACACCGGCAGCCGGTACGTGGCCGAGGGTTGGCACACCGACGTGACGTTCGTCCCGCAACCGCCGATGGGATCGATCCTGCGCACGGTGGAAGTGCCGGAGTACGGCGGCGACACGATGTGGATCGATCTCGAAGCCGCGTACGCGGGACTTTCGCCGACCATGCAGGAGTTTGCCGCGGCCGCAAGGCGTTGTTCGTCAACCCCGGTTTCACGCGCAAGATCGTCGGCTTGCGGCGCGCCGAATCAGACGCGTTGCTCGCGATGTTCCACGCGCACTGCCAGCAGCCGGAGTATCAGGTCCGCATCCACTGGGAACCCGACATGATCGGCATGTGGGACAACCGCTGCACGCAGCACAAGGTCGTCGCCGACAACCTCGACGCGTTGCGCAAGATGGAACGCATCACACTGCAGGGCGACACCCCGGGCTGAACCGCGTCATTATTCGCGGGGTGGGTCGTGGCCGTTGCCTTCGTGGTCGTTGCGGTGGCAGCGCCAGCATCTGAGGGTGAGGTTGGCGAGGTTGGTTTCGCCGCCGTGGGCCCAGTGGGTGATGTGGTGGGCTTCGCAGGCCCAGAGGGGTGCGTCGCAGCCGGGTTCGGTGCAGCCGCCGTCGCGGGCAATGAGGGCGCGCCACAACGCAGGCGGGATGGTGCGGGTGGTGCGTCCGACATCGAGAATTTCGGATTTGCCGGCGGTGAGGACGCGGCTGATGTTGCAGTCGCAGGTGAGGCGGAGCAGCGTTTCGGTGCTGAGCCGCCCGTCGTGCTCGACCTCCTCACGGATCGCGGCGATGAGGTCGGTGTTGTCGGCGGCGAGGCGGTGGAGGTCGGTGCGCATGATCATCGTCGGGCGGCCGCGCCGTGACTTCGTGGCGGAGGGTTCGCTGGTCGCGAGCACGTGGGCGAGGAAGTGCTCGAGCGCGGTGTTGAGGACTTCGGTGCTTTCGGGGTCGAAGAGCCCGTCGAGGACGCCCATCCCGTCGAACGAGGTGGAGAGGAACAGGTGGCGGCGTTCGATCTGCTCCCGCGTCTCGTTGGGGCCGTTGTCGGCGTCGATGACT
>JANNHK010000072.1:0-13567 GCA_031404355.1 Actinomycetes bacterium | reverse complement strand
GCCCTGGCGCTGCTCGATAGCGAATATTTTCTGGTGGTGAACGCCGATATCTGGACGGACTATCCGTTCGCGCGCCTCAACCGGCGTATCGAGGGCCTCGCCCACCTGGTGCTGGTGGACAACCCGCCGCAGCACGCGCAGGGCGATTTCGTATTGACCGCGCGTCGGTGGAACGATCATGCTACCTGTGGTTGCCACCCGACGCCCAAGCGCGGGCTAGCCGAGCATCGATCGGAGCATCCATGCCGTCTTTTCGTGGACCTGCAGACGCTGGGTGAGCAGGTCGGCGGTGGCTTCGTCGCCGGCCTGCTGGACAGTGGGGAACACGTCGCGAGCGGTGCGCGGACGGCCTCGTGGCCGGCGACGAGGTCGGCGAGCATTTCCTCGGCACTCGGGACGCCCTCGGCTTCGGGAATCACGGTCAGCGCCGCGAACTGCCGGTTACTGCCCGGAACGAACACACCGAGCGCGCGGATCCGCTCGGCCAACAGGTCGACCGCGGTCCACAACTCGTTGTACTGCGTCTCGAACATGAGATGCAGCGTGTTGAACTGCGGTCCGGTCACGTTCCAGTGGTAGTTGTGGGTCTTCAGGTACAGCGTGTACGTGTCGGCCAGCAGTCGGCTGATGCCGTCGGTGATGGTCAGACGGTCCGCTTCGGCGATGCCGATGTCGATTCCGGGTGCAGCTTTCGGGTTCATGGTGGAGTCTCCGTCTTCGTCGTTGATGCGATGGGCGGCGCGGTCGTTGCCCGGCGTTCGGCCTCGACCGCGAGCCGACGAGCGAGCGGGGCGAAGACGAACGCGTGGAACGGCAGGACCGCGTACCAGTAGACGCGGCCGAGCAGGCCGCGGGGATGAAAGCGTGCGCGCTGGTCGAGTCGGGTGCGACCATCGGGTTCGCGAGTGACCCGCCATTCGAGCCACGCCGCGCCGGGGAGCCGCATCTCGGCGCGCAGGCGCAGCAGGCGATCGGGTTCGAGCGCTTCGACGCGCCAGAAGTCGAGCGGGTCACCGACGCGCAACGCGTCGGGGTGACGGCGGCCGCGGCGCAGTCCGATGCCGCCGGCAAGCAGGTCGAGCGCGCCGCGCAACCACCACAGCGGCTCGGCCGCATACCATCCGCGCTTCCCGCCGATGCCGCAGACGACTGCGAACACGTCGGCGGCAGGGGCGGATGTCCAGGCCGTGCGCCGGTCCTCGAGCACGGTGCCGCCCGACCAGTCGGGGTCGCCCGGCATCGGGTCGGCCGGGGTGCGGCCACCGAGTTCGGCGCCCGCCCACGTCGTGTCCACGTCGAGATCGGCGACGCGCCGCACCGCGAGCTCCACGGCCTCGCGCGTCGACAACGGCGTGATCGGCACGATTTCGCGAATCGCCGGGTCGCGCACAACGACCTCGTTGACCAGGCTGTCGACGAGGGCGCGTGCCAGTTCGACCGGCAGCGGCGTGACCAGTCGGATCCACCACGACGAGAGGCGCGGCGACAGTACGGGCACGCGCACGACGATGCGGCGACGCAAACCCGTGACCTCCGCGTAGATCCGCATCAGGTCGGCGTACGTGACGACATCGTCACCGCCGATCTCGAAGACCCGGCCCGCCGCACGCGGTTCGAGGAGCACCCCGGTGAGATACGCAAGCACGTCGCGAATCGCGATCGGCTGACAGCGGGTCCGGACCCACCGCGGTGTGACCATCGCCGGCAGCACTTCGACGAGGTTCCGCAACATCTCGAACGACGCGCTCCCGGAACCGATGACAACAGCAGCGCGGAGTTCGGTGACAGGCACGGCACCGGCGGCGAGCACGCGGCCGACCTCGTGCCGGCTGGCAAGGTGGGGCGACAGGTCCTCGGCGGCTTCGTCGCCGAGCCCACCGAGATACACGATCTGTTCGACACCCGCGTCGGCCGCGGCGTCTCGGAAACGCTCCGCCGCCTCCACGTCGCGCCGTTCCCAGTCGCCCGTACCGCCGATCGAGTGCACGAGGTAGTACGCGGCGTCGATGCCCTCGAACGCGGCGCGCAACCCTTCGCCGCTCGCCACGTCGCCGCGGACGATCTCGACATCTCCCGCCCACGGGAGACCCCCGAGCTTCGCCGGCCGGCGGGCCAGGCACCGCACCCGGTGGCCCCGAGCGAGCAGTTCAGGTACGAGCCGGCCGCCGACGTAGCCGGTTGCGCCGGTCACGAGCACGGTTGTGGGCGCGCTCATTGGTGCACCTGCCTGCGGATCATCGCGGCGAGTTCCGCACCATCACTCGCATATGCGTCCGACCCGAGACGGTGTGCCGTTTCCGAGTCGGTGACTGCCGGCCCGCCGACGTACACGGCCTTGTCGGGGAACTGGTTGCGCAGCGTTCGCGTCGTACGGCGGACGGCGGCAAACCGCTCGTGGATGCTCACGCTGACGCACACCGCGACCACGCCGCCCGTCTCGCCGAGGGTGCCCGTCAACGAGGCGATCGGCGTATCGGGGCCGAGGTCGACGACGCCGAGCCCGCGGCTCCGCAGCAGGTCGGCGAGCATTGCGACCGGCAGGGAGTGATGATCTCCTTCGACGCCGGCGACGACAACTTTCCCGACGCGCCGGCCCGGCTGCCAGAACTGCGGGCCTAGTCGCGCGACGACTCGCGTCGCGACGACCGATGCCCGGTGCTCGTCGGCGATGTCGATCGTTCCGCTTGCCCACTGTTCGCCGATCTCACGCAACGTCGGTGCGAGCAACCGCAAATGTACCTCGTCGGGGTCGGCACCTCCGCCGAGCGCGGTTTCGACGAGCGACCAGGCCCCCGCTTCGTCGCCGCGCAGCAGCGTCGGAAGGAGACGGCCGCGAGTCATGTCCCAGTCCGGTCGCCCCCGGCGCGAAGCCTGCGGTTCGCTCGCGGTACGAAACTGCTCGAGATCGGCGACGCGTACTTCCCAACGGTTCCCGTGGTTGTACGCCGGGAGCCGGCCGGTGCGGACATAGCGATAGGCCGTCATGTAGTGCACGCCCAGCCGGTCGGCCGCCTCGTGCAGTGTGACGACGGCATCCGCCGCGTTCTCCGGAGTCGAGCTTGATTTAGTGATAAATAGAGTATACATTTACCACTAAACATATGGCAAGCACGCCGGGGCTCACCGGGAGCCTCGACTCCCCCGGAGGTGGGGTGACCATGGAAACCACTAGCCAGTCCCGTTCTCGAATCAGGCCCGAATCGATCGTCGCGTTGAAGCTCATCTTCCTGGCGGCGGCGTTCGCGTCGTTCCTGTTGTCCGTCTACTTGTACTTCGTCGCCGACGACACCACCGCCGGCATCTTCGTCGGTATCTGGGTCCCGTCCATCCACTCCTTGGGAGCACTGCTCCTCTCCGAGTCGGGAGGCCTCCGATGAACGAGACCCTCTTGTTCGGAATCGGCTCGGTAATCTTCGTCGCGGTGAGCACCGGAGTGTTCCTCTACGGGCTGCTGTGGTTCCGTACCCGCGAGGAACTCGACGATCGGGCCGCGACCCAACTCGCCGTGGTGCCCCTCGTGGACCGCCGTGTCGCGCAACTCGTCGCGCGCCCGATCATCGGAAAGCGACCCGTCGCGTGAGCGCAGCCATTGCAATGCCCGGTCTCCGCCGGTGGAACGCCGGCGTCGGGTTCGTGCACCTCGCTCAGGGGCTGGTCATCCTCGCGCTCGCCAACGACTTCGCGATCCCCGTTGTAGCTCCCGTGCAGACGGGGCCACCGGGGTCGCCGCTGACCGAGATGACGACGTTCTTCGACCTCCGCTTCTCGTTCGGCATCGCGCTGTTCCTGATCCTCGCCGCCGCCGACCATCTGCTCATGGCCGCGCCGCGCGTCGTCGCCTGGTACGAGGCCAACCTGGCGCGGGGCATCAACCCGGCCCGGTGGATCGAGTACTCGCTGTCCGCGTCGGTGATGATCGTCCTGATCGCGATGCTGCCCGGCATCACCAACTTCTACGCGCTGCTCGCGCTGTTCGGTGTCAACGCCGCGATGATCCTCTTCGGGTTCGTCATGGAACAGGTGAACACCGGTCGCGACCGCGTCAACTGGTCGCCCTTCGTGTTCGGATGCATCGCGGGCGCGGTGCCGTGGATCACGATCGCGTGGGCCATGGCCGTTTCGTCGAGCGAAGGCGAAGGAATTCCCGGGTTCGTCTACGGGATCTTCGTGTCGCTCTTCCTCCTGTTCAACTGTTTCGCGTTGAACCAGTGGCTCCAGTACCGGGGCAAGGGGCGATTCGCCGACTACCTCTACGGCGAGCGGGTCTATCTCGTACTGAGCCTCGTGGCCAAGAGCGCGCTGGCCTGGCAGGTCTACGCCGGAACGCTGGCCGACTGATGACGGGCCTCGTGATCGTCGACCACGGGTCGACGCGCGCCGAATCGAATCTACGGCACGAGGCGTTCGTCGCCGACCGGCGCGCACAATTGCCGTACCCCATCGTCGAGCCCGCCCATATGGAACTCGCCGAACCCTCGATCGGCACCGCATTCGATGGATGCGTTGCCCAGGGCGCGTCGACCGTTGTCGTCGCACCGTTCTTCCTGTGGCCCGGAAAGCACTGGGAACGCGACATCCCCGCGCTCGTCACCGAAGCGGCGGCCCGCCACCCGGGTGTCGGATACCTCGTGACCGCACCCCTCGGGCCTCATCCGCTCCTGATGGACATCGTTGCGGCCCGGGTGGAGTACTGCCTCGCCCACGTCGCCGGGGAGGCGCCCGAGTGTGACGTGTGCGCGGGGAGCGGCCGCTGCACCCTCAGAACTCTGTGAACCGGTTCCGAGCTTCTGCGATGATGGCGCCATGTCGGACAACCTGAGACTCC
This sequence comes from Actinomycetes bacterium, assembly GCA_031404355.1. Lineage (GTDB taxonomy): Bacteria > Actinomycetota > Acidimicrobiia > IMCC26256 > PALSA-610 > JANNHK01. The sequence goes on along the minus strand of JANNHK010000072.1, from coordinate 8,742 downwards.
TCGCCGAGTACAGCGACGCGATGTTCGCCGGCGAAGAAGCAGCCGTGTTCCAGTTCTTCGCGCCGGAGTTTTCGAGCCACGTGACCGAGCGGGTCAGCCCGGACCGGTCCGGCTCCGACATTCGCGGCGACGAACTGCACTGGTGGACGTCGGTGCGCACCGCGTTCCCCGACATGACGTTCACGGTCAACAAGGTCATCGAGCACGACGACCTGATCGTCACGAACTGGACGGTGAAGGGCACCCACACCGGCGCGCCGTTCTACGACGTGGAACCGAGCGGCGACCCCGTCGAGATCAACGGCACTGCGATCCTGCGCATGCGCGACGGCAAGATCGTCGAGCACTGGGGCGGACCGCACTGCCAGAACGGCGTCGGGCTCGTCGCGAAGTCGTCGTAGGTACTGCTACGCGAAACAAGTGTCGAGAAACGCCGTGATCGGCGGTGTCATCCGCGTATCGCCCGGCGCGCCGATGAGGGTGTTCACCTGACCGTGGGTGAGCCCGCGTGCGTCGATCTTCGTCGCCGCGATACCGGCCGCGGTGAGCTGGTCGAGGAACGCCTGCTCGATCGCCTGGCGCGCCGCGCTCCCGCGCACGACACCGATCATCGGCGGGATGCCGATCCCCGGCTGTACATAGGTCTTGGCCGAGGTCGTGACCTTGTAGTCGGGTGCGTTGCCCAACGCGCTCAACCACTGGAGTCCCTCGTCGGCGTCGTCGCTCGTCGATGCGACCTTGTCGAATCCTTCGGTGTCGAGCGGGCCCGCGCACCGCACGTCGTCGAGCGCAAGACCCTGGGCGGCGAGGTACTGCGGGTTCGTCACGACGTTCGACACGATGTCACCACCGGCCGAATGGCCGAGGAGGGCGATGCGTTCCGGGTCGCCGCCGAAACTCGCGATGTTGGCGCGCACCCACGCCACCGCGTTGGCGACATCGGTGTAGTGGTCGGGATAATGCGCCGACGTCGGGTCGCCCACGACGGTCAGGCGGTAGTTCACGCTGACGAGGATCTCGCCGCGGCCGGTGAAGAGGTTCTTCTTGTTCGCGATCTGGTTCGCCTTGTCACCGTTGTGGTAACCGCCCCCGTGGACCCACATCACGACCGGCGCGTCGCACGGATTCGAAGGTGCGTACACATCGACGCTCGTCGCGTTGGCGGGAACACCGGCAATGGTGGCGTAACGCACCGTCGTCTTCGGTGCCGGCGACGCACAGTTGGGCGCAACCGTCGTGGTCGTCGTGACGGTAGTCGTCGTCGTACCGCCGCCGGGCGGTGACGGCTTGCACGCGCCGAACAGCGCTACGAACACACATGCCACGGTCAACGTCGTGCGCCGCATCTGGCCACGCTACCGCCGGACGGGTTTGGGCGCTTCGGGGGGTACGGGGGTGTCCTTGCCTTCGTTGTGGACCCGGGGCAGCCACTCGAGCTCGCCGTCGTGGTAACAACGGGCCCATGACGATCGACGGATGGGCCGAGAACGGGTTCGAGAACGTACGCGAGCAGTTCGAGAAGAACTTCGCCGACGGCCTCGAGATCGGCGCTTCGTTCGCCGCGTACCACCGGGGCCGGAAGGTGGTCGACGTTTGGGGCGGCATCGCCGACGACGCGACCGGGCGCCCGTGGGAGGAGGACACGATCAGCCTCGTGTTCTCCACGACGAAGGGCGCCACGGCGATCTGCGCGCACCGGCTTGCGCAGGAGGGCCGCCTCGACCTCGACGCGCCCGTCGCGAAGTACTGGCCCGAGTTCGCGCAGGCAGGCAAGCAGGACATCCCGGTCAGCTACCTGCTGTCGCACCAGTCGGGGCTCGCGTGGGTCGACGCCGAACTCACGCTCGACGAGGCGCTCGCGTGGGAACCGTTCATCGAGGCGCTCGAACAACAGGCGCCGCACTGGGAGCCCGGGACCGCGCACGGCTATCACGCGGTCACCTACGGGCATCTCGTCGGCGAAGTCGTACGCCGGGTCGACGGCCGCAGCATCGGCACGTACTTCCGGGAGGAGATCGCACAACCGCTCGGACTCGACTTCTGGATCGGCCTGCCCGAGAAATACGAACCGCGCGTCGCGCGGCTCTCCGGCGGCATTCCGACGTTGGACGATCTCGACGAGGGAGTGCGCGAAATCGTCAACCAAGTCATGGGACCCGAAACGATGCTCGGCAAGGCACTCACCGGCGGCGGCGCGTTCTCGGGCAGCGACATCTTCAATACGCGCGCGGTGCACGCGGCCGAGATCCCCGCCGCGGGCGGTATCACCGACGCCCGCTCGCTGGCGCGCATGTACGCGGCGGTGATCGGCGAGGTCGACGGGATCCGGCTCCTGGCGCCGGAACAGATGACGATCGCGTCGACGCAGGTGACCGAAGGCCCGAACGTCGTGATCCTGGGCCTCGACCTGCAGTTCGGGCTCGGGTTCATCGTCCCGTCGAGCGTCATCAGCCTCGGCGGCCCGAAGTCGTTCGGCCACTTCGGCCTCGGCGGATCGGCGGGCTGGTGCGACCCCGAAGCCGGGCTCGCGTTCGGCTACGTGATGAACCGCCTCGACATGGGCCTCGCCGGCGACCAGCGCAGCTACAGCCTGATCAACGCCTGCTACGACTCGATCACATAGCGGCGGCCCAGACGCCGTACAGCGGATCACCCGGGCGATCGGCCGGGGTGCACAGGCGCGCGATCGCGGGTTCGTAGCACTCGGAGCGGCGGAAGTATTCGCCGACGATGCGCGTGTGGTCGTGGCTGTCGGTGAGCAACCAGCCCCGAATCGCCTTGGTCGGGAACAACCGGTTGGAGAACGTGCACACGAACAAGCCACCCGGCTTCAGGATGCGGGCGATGTCGCGGAACACCTCGACCGGCCGGGTCAGGTAGTCGACCGACACGCAACAGGTCGCGTGGTCGAACGTGTCGTCGGCGAACGGCAACACGGGGTTGTCGTTGAGGTCGTGCACGACCTCCTCGGCCGCTTGTTCGTTTACCGCGAGTTCGGCTGCGTTCATGCCCAGCACGACGAGCCGTTCGGGCGGGTCGAGAAAGTGCGAGACCCACGAACTCATGACGTCGAGCACGGTGCCGGTGATCTCGAGTTCGCGGTACAGCGCGCCGACCGCGGCGATGGCGCCGTCGTCGATGTGCGTGACGAACCGCGGGTACGCGTAGAACGCGGTGTCCGCTTGTTCGTCCGTCCGGGTGAAGAAGCCGTCAGGAAACGCGGGGGCCACGAGCCGATGCTACGACCCGTCGCATCAGACTCTCGGCTGCGGCCTGCACCAACCCGGGTTCGTGGGTGACGACGAACTCGTAGCGCCGGTCGTCGCCGGCTCCCGGGTCGCCCATGTCGCGCGCGACGAGCGCACCCTGGAACCGCGGACCGGTGACGACGACGGCCCATTCGTCGGCGAGCACGTCGTCGGCGACGACCGGAACACCCCGCACTGCCGGTGTCGGCGTCGGGTCGATGCCCACCCCGAAGGCCGCGACGAACGCGCACCGGTGGCCGAGGCTGTCGTAGTGCTCGGTGACCTCCGAGAACCGGGCCGCCGACTGGAACGACGACAACACGACGGGCCGGCCGACACACACGATCGCCTCGGATTCCAGCTGCCGTCCGATGGCCTTGACGACCGCGTGCGTCGCCACCCGCGGTTCCGCGCCGGCGGCACGCACCGCGCGAAACGGCGACGTCGCCGCGCCGTCGAGTGCGGCTGGTGTCAGCCGGCGAACCGGCGAGTGCAACACGGTTCCGGTCGGGATCGGGCCCGGTCGCCCGAACATCCACCCCTGACCCGCGGTCGCGCCGAACGCGAGCGCGGTGTCGAGGTGGGCGCCATCTTCGATGCATTCGGCGAGCACCAGGGCGCCCGTCTGCTCCACATAGGCACGCACCGCAGCCGCGACGTACGCGGCCTTCCGGCCCGTTCCGCCCTGCACGAGCGAGCCGTCGATGCGAAGCACGTCCGGACGCACGAACGGCAACAAGGCGAGCGCCTCGGGGTTGGTGCCGACATCGTCGACCGCGATGCTCCGGCCCGCGACGCGCGCCGCCTCCACCGCGACGAGCAACTCGGGCGTGCGGTCGGTGAGTGCCCGTTCGGTGATCTCGAGGACGACGTGCAGGCCGTCCGGCGCCGACTCGAACAGCGACGCGTGCTGCTCGGGCGAGGTCGCGCTGATGACCTCGGGCTCGATGTTCACGAACAGCGTCGTCCCGGGTGGCAGGGTTGCCGCACCCTCGAAGGCGGCACGGCGGCACGCGGAGTCGAGCTCGGCGACCAACCCGACGCGCTTGGCCGCCGCGAACAGCGGTCCCGGCGACTCGAACGCGACGCCCGCCGGCGGCCGCGCGAGCGCCTCGAAGCCGATCGTCGCCCGCGTCGCGAGGTCGACGATCGGTTGGTAGACCGCGTGGATGCCCGCGCGCAGGCACGCTTCGACCTGCTCGCGTAGAACGTCGCTCGAACAGGCGCCCGCGCCGGCGCCGGTTGCGCGAGGGGAAGTCACACTCATCTCTCTTGCCGAGTCGGCACGGACGCGAAGATCCTGTAGACCAAAATGCGCCCGGTTGTCCGTTTGCACAACGGATCACCAACGCGGCTAGTCCGCCCGGGCTACGGCACCGACGGTTCAGCCCCGCACGCCACCCTCGGCTTCGGATCGTAAGCAGGCGGGCGCGTCACCCGCGCGTCAAGCACGGTCGGTTGGACCGCACCTGGTCAGGGGCCGAACAATTGCCAACTCGACGCGGGCGGCTGCTGCCCGGTTCCCGGTTGCGTCCAGTCGCAGACACCGTCGGGGAACACCGTCTCCAGGCGTTCGGCCTGCTCGTCGGTGAACGTCACCTCGTAGCTGCCGGGATCGGTGGGCATGAGTTCGCACTTGACGATGTCTTCCCGCCGCCCCTGACCCGCAGCGAGGCGTGGGTCCTCGTGTAACGGGTACGCGTCGAGGCACGGTCCCGGTTCGTCGTAGATCTCCCATCCGCCTTCGACCGTCTCACCGTTGGGGAGGAGGCAGGTGTTCACCGCACCCGCGGGCTTCGTCCCGGTCGTGAGCCACTCGTCGAGCAGCGTGATGGGCGCGTTCGCGTTCGCGATGTTGCCGGTGAGCGCGGCGACGAGGTCTCCCCCGCCCGCGGCCGTGGTCCACAAGACGACGTTGGGGTTGTCCGCGCCGTCGACCTGCAAACGGTCACGGATGGAGAACGGGTGGAAGCGCGTGTGAATGTCGCCGACGTTGTCGGTGTAGATATTGCGCATGATGATCGGGATGTCCTGGAGCGGTCCCTCGCCGATGATCCCACCCGTGCGGTACGCAATCGCGGCGACGTCCTCGGTGATCTCGGTGCGTTCGGCGACGATGTTCCCGTCGATGTCCCAGCCGCCGACGTGCTCGTTCAGGTCGAGGAACTGGTCGACGGTGATCGTGCCCGCGTTCACTGCGTCGAGTCCGTACTGCACGCCGACGTTGTCGAGCGGCCGGTACGCGAAGCCCGTGTCGGGGTCTTCGCCGAGCACGTTGACATTGATGTCCGACAGTGTGCAGCGCACACCGTCGGGGTTGGTCTCGGGGTCGTAGATCTCGGCTTCGAGCGACCCGTGGCAGCCTGCGAACGGTTCGATGGCGCCGAGGAACAGGTTGACCCACATCTGGCACGTGCCGGTCGTCATGTGGCCGTTGATCGCGACCTTCTGTTCCTCGGTGAGCCCCGTTCCGAACTCGGTGCCGTAAAACTCCTGGAGGAGACCGCAGTCGCTCACACCACCGGAGATCGAGATGGCGTCGGGGAACGGCACGCTCGGCGAGAGCGCGTCGAGCAGACCCGGATAGTTGTGCGCGATGAGCAGTTGCTGGATCGCGCCGCCCGAACCGCCGTCGCCGATCGTGTACTCGGGTACGCCGTAGTTCTCGACGAAGTGCTCGCGCGTCATCAGCGCCGCTTCGGCCGAGAGCGTGGCGTTGCAGTTCGACTGGAACGTGTCGAGCGTGTTCGTCGCGAGCGCGTAGCCGCGCCCGATGAGGTCGATGTCGATCCCCGCGCCGAGCGGCGAGCCCTGGCTGTAGGAGGTGCCGCACCCACCACCGAAGCGGTACACGAGGCGCTCGTTCCACGCGGCGGCAGTCCACTCGTTGTCGGTGGACGGCTCCGGGTCGAGAACCCAGATCCAGTACACGCCGCGGTCGATCACACCTTGCTCGGTACGCACGATGAAGGGCACGTCGGATCCGTTGACGCTGGTGGTCGCCAGGTCCGCGGGAACTGCGGCCGGGTCTTCGAGGTCGTTGACCGAACCGTCGGTGGACACATACGACCACGTCGTCTTCGTTTCCGCGTCGCAGTCGTCGTCGAGCGGCGCGCCGAGGCCGTGGTCTTCGGTCGTGCACACCCATGGTTCGAGGTGCGGACCCGAGAACACCGGACCGTTCTTCGAATGGTTGGTCACCGTGAGGGCGACCGTTTCGTCGCCCGCGGTGGCCTCGATCACGTTCTCGCCCTCGTCGAGATCGTCGACGAGGCCCCGCATGACGCCGTCGGAAATCGAGAACGACGCGGTGACGTCGTCGCCGTGACGCGTGACGCTCGCGTCGGCGGCCGACTCGCCCGAAACCGTGACGAGCACGTCGCCGTCGCTGACGAGCGCGGCCCGAGTCGACGTCGACTCGATCCTGAGATCGCCGCTGTCCGATGTCGCAATCGTCGTCGTCCCGACGTCTTCGAGCGACGCGTCGCCCGTATCGTCGCCTGACTGGTCGGCGGCCGTCGCGTCGCCGCCGGCGCTGTCGTCGTCGCCGCTACATGCCGCCAACGTCAACGTCAGCACGAACGCCGCGACCAATGCCGTTCCCCGCTTCATGGGCGGGACCCTACAAGGGCGAAGGGACGGAGGGGGCCGCCGTCGTCGTGCGAGAGAAGCCCCGGTAGCGTCCCCGGTATGCGCCTCGGCATCCACCTTCCCCAGTACGGCCGCGTCGCGGGTCCCGATGCGATTCGGACCGCCGCGCAACGCGCCGAGGCAATCGGCTTCGCCGACGTCTGGGTCAGTGACCACATCGTGCAGCCCGTCGGCCAGGACTACCCGTCGCCGTTCCTGTACGACCCGTTCATGACGCTGGCATGGGGTGCCGCCGTGACCGAGCGCATCGGGCTCGGTACGAGCGTGCTCGTCGCGCCGCAGCACAACCCGTTGGAGCTGGCGAACATGCTCGCGAGCCTCGACGCGCTCAGCGGCGGGCGGCTGACGATCGGCGTGGGTGTGGGCTGGTCGGAGGGCGAGTTCGCCGCGCTCGGGTACGGGTTCCACAATCGTGGCGCCCGCACCGACGAGATCATCGACATCCTGCGCGTCGCCTGGCGCGAAGACCCGTCGTCGTACGCGGGCGACCACTACGAGTTCGCGGGTGTCCGGGTGTTGCCCAAGCCCGCCCACGACATCCCGATCTGGGTCGGTGGCACGGCCAAAGCCGCGCACCGGCGCGCCATCGAGCGAGGCGACGGCTACCAGCTCATCGGCGTGACGCCCGAGGAAGCGGCGCCCGTCGTCGCCGCCATCCGGGCCGAACGGCCCGACCCCGCGTTCACCATTTCGCTGCGCACCGGCTGGGACCCCCAGGGCATGGAACCCGAACGCATCACCGACGAGCGGGCCGCGTTCGCCGAAGCCGGCGTCCAGCACGTGGTCTCCGCGCCCTGGCGCACCGACCTCGACGCCTGGATCCGAAGCATGGAACTGTTGGCCGAACTCGCGCTCGATGACTGAAGTGCCGCGCACCCCCCCCGTCCTGCCCGAGGGGCGGCGCAGTGTGCTCTACACGGTGCGCCGCCGCGGTGAGGCGACGGCCGAGCAGGTCGCCGAACAGCTGAACATCACGGTCAGCGGCGCGCGGCAGCAACTCAGCGCACTCGTCGAGAGCGGACTCGCGGAAGCGCGCGAAGAACCGCGCCCCGACGGCGGCCGCGGCCGGCGCCCGATCGTCTACGCGGTCACCGCCCCGGGCGACGCGCTGTTCCCGAAGGCGTACGGTGAACTCACCAACGAGTTGCTCGGGTACCTCGCCGACGAAGCTCCGGAGACGATCGACAAGCTGTTCGCGGCGCGGCGGGAGAACCGCATCACGAACGCGCAAGAACGCCTCGCGAAGAAGCGCACGTTGAAGGCCAAGGTCGAGGAGCTCGCGTGCATCCTCGACGAAGACGGCTACTTGGCGTCGTGGGAAGACGCCGGTGACGGCGTGTACCGCGTCGTCGAGCACAACTGCGCGATCTGGGCCGTCGCCCGCAAGTACGGCCAGGCGTGCGCGAGCGAACTCGAGTTCATCCGGGCGGTATTGCCCGACGCGGCGGTCGAGCGCGTGCAGCACATGGTCGAAGGCGCCCGCCGCTGCGCCTACGAGGTCCGGCCCGCGTAGCCCTGCGCGCGCTCCGCGTGTGAGTTACGGGAGCTTGTACGCCTTCACCGCGCCCGTGTCGGCGGTCGCGTAGACGCGGGCGCTGTTGACCACGACGTCGATCTTGTCGGCATTGGCATCGACGGTCGCCGACCACAGTTCCGAACACGTCGCGGCGCCACACCCGGCGGCGTTGAAGGCGTGCACCTTGCCGTCGGCGGCGCCCACGTAGACGACCCCACCGGCGACAGCCGGCTGCGTGAAGATCGCGGCACCGAGGTCGGCGGTCCACAGCGGCGTGCACGTCGTGCACCCGGAGGTCGGGAGCGCCGCGAGCTTTCCGGCTTCGGT
>JANNHK010000071.1:0-1996 GCA_031404355.1 Actinomycetes bacterium | reverse complement strand
GGAGTTCGACTCCGTGCGCATGCAGGCCAGCCTGTTCTCCGTGTTGCTCGAGGTTGCCTGAGATGCGGCTCCTGTACGTGCTGCCGCGTTACGGCGAGGGCGTGTCCGGTGAGGCCGCGCGCTACTGCCGGGCACTGGCCGAACGTCTCGTCGAGCGCGGCCACACCGTCGAGGTGCTCACGACGGGCGCGGCCGAACCCGATTGGCACAACACGTTCGCACCCGGTGTCACGGTCCTGAACGGCGTCACCATCCGGCGGTTCCCGGTGGCGCGCTCGGGCGGACCCGACACGGTTGCCCGGCTCGAAGCGCGGCTGGTGGACCGCCCCAGGCTCGCGCCCATCGAGCTCCAGCAGGAGTGGATGCGGTTGCTCGGGCCCGTAGCGCCCGGCGTACCGACGTGGTTGCTGCGCAACGCGGCCGGTTACGACTGCGTCATCTTCGGCACCGCACGGTGCTGGACGACGTGGGCCGGTATCGGCGTCACTGCGGGCGCGGTCCCGACACTCGTGCAACCGCTCACGCTCGACGATCCGGTACTCCAGCTCTCGCTGTTCGACCAGACCTTTCGTCTCCCCGACGCGTTCGCGTACGCGGCGCCCGAGGAAGGCGACCTCGTCGCCCGCCGGTACCCCGGCGCCCGGTCGGGGCAGGTCGTCGGTTTCGGTGTCGCAATCGAGCGGCGGCCACGCAGCTCGCTCTTCCGGCGCCAGGCGAGGCCGGCGAGCGGCCCGTACATCCTGTGCTCGGAACCCGTCGACAGCTCGATTCGCACCACGCTCGCGAACGAATTCGCCGCGCACAAGGATCGCGCCCCGAATGATCTGTCCTTGGTGTTCTTCGGCGCGACCGAGTTCGACGCGAAAGCGCGCGAGTCCGCGATCGCCGGCGCGGTCGCGATCGTCGTGCCCGCGCCGGTAGAACCGACGTCGACCGTCGTCGCCGAGACGTTCGCGCTGCACCGCCCCGCGCTCGTGCCCGCACAGTGCCCGGTTTCGGCCGGACTCGCCGTCCGCAGCGGCGCCGCGCTCCCGTACTCGGGGTGGTTGGAGTTCGGTGCCGCGCTCGACATGCTGGCTGAGCGACCGCAGGTCGCGGACGAACTCGGCGCCCGCGGCCGGGCTTACGTCGAGCGCGAACACGGCTGGGACACGGTGCTCGGCCGCTACGAACGCCTGCTCGCCGACACGGTGAGGTCGACATCCGACGCAGTAGCGTGACCCGGTGCTCCTGGTCGCCGGACTCCTCGTCATCGGCATCGCCTGCGCGATCGGGTACTGGTTCGTAGCCCGCGAGGCCGGGCGCCTCGCCGCCGAACCGCCGCCCCCCGTCTTCGATATCGAAGAGGCGTACGACTGGGTCGTCGAGAACCTCCCGGACATCGTGGCGGCCACGCTGACCCCGGACGACGTCCGGCGCATCCTCGAGTTTCAGCTTGAGTTCTTCGAGCGCAAGGGGGTGGCGGGCAACGGTTCGAGCGCGCACCCGCCCGCCGACATCGTCGTCGCGGGCAACGAAATCGTCGACTACATCGTGGCCCGGTCCCGGGCGACCGGCGAGGAGTACCTGCCTGAGCAGGTGTATCCCGTGGTCGAGACCCAGCTCGCCTACATGCGGGCGATCGGTGCGGTCGGCTCGCAGGCAAAGCCGCTGCCCACCGGGGACGACGAGGGGTAATCTGGCGGGAACGGAGAAAGGAGGTGGTCCAGACACATGCATGATCATTCTGGGACCCCGGAGGTGCGCGGCCGCTAGGCCCCGAAAGGGGAAGGTCGTGACTGGACCGCCAGGGCGGAATCCAAACCGCCGCACCGTCGTCTTCGCTGCCGGAGTTGGTCCCGCCGGTGTCTTGGCCTCGTAAGAGTGCCGGGAGAGGCGAAGCCGAAATCCGAAATCAGTCGAATGGGAGTGGGGGGGGGGGCGCCCCCCCCCCACAATTTCTACGCCGGAACACGTATGCAACCCCCACACGGGGGGGGGGGGGGTTGGGGGGGGA
>JANNHK010000070.1:0-6454 GCA_031404355.1 Actinomycetes bacterium | reverse complement strand
CAGCGCGGGCGGTTCTGCGACCGCCGATTTCGGCGATTACCAACTTCCAAACACCGCGCTCTCCGCACTGAATGGCACGGTCTTTAATGATGCCAATGCCAATGGCCTCCAGGATGCCGGAGAGACGCCATTAAGCGGCGTTACGGTTCAACTCAGAAATAACGCCGGCACAGTCATTAACCGCTCGACCTTCGTGCGCTTCGGCTCGCGGCCGACCCGTTCGTCGGCGAACACGACTTCGCGTCGTTCTGCCGCAAGGCGGGTGAAGGGACGACGACGCAGCGCACGGTGATCGACTCGCGTTGGGTCGACGAAGGCCAAGGTGTGCTGCGCTACGAGATCCGCGCCGCCGCGTTCTGCTGGCAGATGGTGCGCTCGGTCGTCGGGACCCTCGTCGACGCCGGCTTGGGCAAGCGCACGCCCGGCGAGATGCTCGCCATCATCCGTGCCGGCGACCGCGCCCTCGCCGGCCAACCCGCCCCGCCGCGCGGCCTCAGCCTCTGGGACGTCGGCTACTGAGCTGAAATTGCGAAATGGGACGCCGGAATTCGACGCCCCATTTCGCAATTTCGGATGGAGGTGGGCCCTAGAAGTCCTCTTCGACGAGCTCGTCGATGTCGAGGTCTTCGCCGAAGCCGAAGCCCGACTCCTCGATCGGCGCGGGGGCTTCGAAGTCGGAGTCGAGCGGCTCGCCCACCTCGATGGCGAGGAACGATTCGGCGTCGTCGCCTTCGGAGCTCAGTTCGAGCAGCCAGCCGGTTTCGTCGTCGATGCAGACGCGCGCGCTGTCGACACCCTCGAGGTCTTCCTCTTCCAGTTCGCCGCCAATGTCCTCGGCGATGTCACCGAAGCCGCCGAGCAGCGCGGACGCGTCCCAGTCGTAACACGTGGCGTCTCGGCCCGCGATCTCCTCCTCGGAGGTGTCGACGCCGCCCAGGTCCTCCGACTGTTGCGCGATGCCCTCGCCGATCGCCGCAAACAACGTGAGCCCGATCGTCGCCAGCTCCTCCATGCCTTCGGGGATCGCGGAGCACGTCGGTTCGTCGGTGTCGAGACCGTCGCACGAGAACGCGCCGTCGGGGCCTCCCGAAACGAACACGCTCGACGTACCCGTGAAGATCGCGGTGCGGCCTTCGCCGTCTTGCGAGTAGGTCGTCGTCTCTTCCTCGCCGCTCATCTCGTACGTGATGCGGATGCGGGCGCTCGACTGGCGTTCGACGAGGTCGGCCAGCTCGTCGTCCATCTCGTCGTCGGAGTCGTCGTCGTCGGAGTCGTCGTCACCGTCGTCGTCGTCCGAGTCGTCGTCCGAGTCGTCGTCACCATCGTCGTCGCCGTCGCCGTCGTCCGAGTCGCCGGAGTCGTCGTCGGCCTCGGTCGCCGCGTTGACATCGTCGTCGTCATCGCCGCCGCATGCCGCGAGGCCCGCGGTGGCGAGCATGGCGACAAGGAACGTCGCGAAGAACCTACGCATGGAGTTGCTCCTGATATTCGAGGGGTTGTACGCCCTTTTCGGCGGTTACACCCCGAAGTAAAGGAACCCGTAGCCCTCGTCACGGAACGTGAGGCCGGCCTCGCGGAGCAGCACGTCCCAGTCGCCGGTGCAGGCCGGGTCGGTCTCTTCCATGCCGTGGTCGGCTACCAGCACGAACGCGCAGTCGTCGACTGCCCCGGCCCGCTCCAGTGCGGTGAGGACTTCGCCCAGGCGCCCGTCGCTGTCACGGAGCGAGGCGGCGGCGATCTCGGAGTGCGGACCGCCTTCGTGCATGGCCGCGTCGGTCAACGTGAAGTTGCACCACAAGAATCGGGGGACGGGGTAGTACTCGCCCCGGTAGTCGCCGCTGAGGATGCCCGTCGCCTGTTCGACCCCCATGTGGTCGACGATCGACGACCACGAGTAGTCCTTCGACGGGCGCACGAACCGCTCGGTCGTGTGCGGAAGACCTTCGGGACTCGTCGGAATCGGCGGCACTTCACCGCGGCGGAAGAAGTCGAACGTCGAGTAGTCGGCGCCCGTGTCGCACGGTTCGTTGACCGACGCGGTGAACGCGTCGGGCCACGTGCGGTGCACCGCGTCGTGGATCGTCTCGATACCGGGCGTGAGATGATCCATCGCGGTCGGCCATGTTGCCGACGAGTTCGTGATGATCTGCTCGCCCTTGGCTCGGTCGTACCAGGCGTTGTGCAGGATCCCGTGGTGCCCGGGATGCGTGCCCGTGATGATCGACGTGTGGTTCGCGAGCGTCACGGTCGGCAGCGACGCCATTGCGCCGTGACCGAACGCCATGCCCATCTCGATGAGCCGCGCGACGTTCGGCAGTTCGCCGCGGGCGGCCATGTCGTACATCACGTTGGCGTTGGTGCCGTCGAACAGGAACCCGACGACGTGGGCCGGCCGCTCGTTCGCGTCGATGACCTCGGTGAGCACGCGGCCGTCCTGGCCGGCGAGGTACCTGCCGTCGTCGCGCGGTGCACAGCCCAGCAGCGCCGCGATCGTCGGCGCGACGTCGACGAGCCGGGCCGCGTGGGGGAACATGCCGAGTTGTTTCACACCTTTGCCCGCAACCACCATCGGTGCGCGCGCCTGGATGATGCCGATCGACCCGTGCTCGCCCCGGTGGCCGCCCTGGTCCTCCCAGTTGTGCGCGGCCGAGTGGATCACGCACAGGTCGGGCGCGGCGGGGGAGTCAAAGAGCTGCGCGGTCTGTTCGTAGGCGTGCGGGTACGAGTTGTCGCGCCGATGCGGATGGAGCTGCTCCCGCTCGGCGGGCAACGGTGCGAAACGGTCGGTCGCCTGTTCACCGATTGGGTCGGTGCCCTCGGTCGCGACGATCTCTATTTCGCCGCCTTCGGTGCGGCGGAACGAGACCCGGCCCTCGTGCGAGAGCGCCTCGTAGACGCCGTCGCGGCGGGTGAGCACCACGTCGACGATGGGCTCCAGGGCAGCGTCGAGGAGGATCTCGAGGGCGGCGTCGACATCGGCCCGATGGGCGTCGGCGACCTCGTGACCGGGGCGGGCGGCAGCAGTCGTCACCCCTGGAAAGTAGCCCCTGATCAGGCATTGGACCAGGTGCTAACCTCTGCCGTTCGTCTGATCTTGGCCCAGGCGCCACCGCGCCAGGCCCCTCTCGCAAGTAGAAGGCAGTTTTTCTCGTGCGTACGTTCACGCCCCGACCGGGCGACATCACACGGCAGTGGCATGTCATCGACGCCGACGGCGCGATTCTCGGCCGGCTCGCGACCGAGGTCGCCACGCTGCTGCGAGGTAAGCACAAGCCGATCTACGCGCCGCACGTCGACACGGGCGACCCCGTGATCGTGTACAACGCCGCCAAGATCGCGGTCTCGCCCCGCAAGGCGAAGGACAAGCTCTACCACCGCCACTCCGGTTACCCGGGTGGTATCCGTACCGAGTCGCTCGAGCACATGCTGGCCCGCAACCCCGAGAAGGTCATCCGGCTCGCGGTGAAGCGCATGCTCCCCAAGGGCCCGCTCGGTCGCCAGATGCTCAAGAAGCTCAAGATCCATGCCGGTCCGACGCATCCGCACGGGGCGCAGCAGCCGAAAGAACACCGGTTGCCCGACCGCTCCTACGCGCGCACGACCGGCTGAGAGGGAATCAACACGTGGGTAAGCCCCTGATCCAGACGACCGGCCGCCGCAAGGAAGCCGTTGCCCGAGTGCGGCTGCGGCCCGGCACCGGCAAGATCGTCGTGAACGGCCGCCCGTTCGCCGAGTACTTCCCGATCCTCACGCACCAGGTGATCGCCAAGGAGCCGCTGCGGCTCACGCAGACCGAAGAGGTCTACGACGTCGAAGCAACGCTCGACGGCGGTGGCGTGAGTGGTCAAGCCGGTGCGATCCGGCTCGGCATCGCCCGAGCCCTCATCGCGCTCGACCCCGACTGCCGCGGCGCCCTCAAGAAGGCCGGGCTCCTCACGCGTGACGCACGCGAGAAGGAACGCCGCAAGTACGGCCTCAAGAAGGCCCGCAAGGCACCGCAGTACTCGAAGCGGTAGCGCGGAGCGCCGTGCTCCGGTTCGGCACCGACGGTGTACGCGGCGACGCGGACGCCGACCTGACTTCACCGCTTGTCGTCGCGCTCGGTCGCGCCGCGGCGCGGGTGTTGGGAACCGGCCGGTTCTTTGTGGGGCGCGACACACGCCCGTCTGGCGAACGGATCGAACGCGACGTAGCCGTGGGTCTTGCGCTCGAAGGCGCCCAAGTTGTCTCGCTCGGAGTGGTGCCGACGCCCGAGACGGCGTACGTCGCGCAACGCGAGAACGCGCCCGCCGCGGTGATTTCCGCGAGCCACAATGTGTGGACGGACAACGGCGTGAAACTGCTCGCCGCGGGCGGAACGAAGCTGACCGACGACCTCGAGCAGGCCATCGAACGCGAACTCGACGCGCTGGTCGACGACACCACCGCGGCGCCCGTCCCCACCTACGAGAAGGTCGACCGGACCGACGATTATCTGGCCCACCTGCTCGGCGCGCTCGACGGTCGGCGGCTCAACGGCCTGAACGTCGTGCTCGACTGCGCCAACGGCGCCGCGTACAAGGTCGGCCCGAAGTTGTTCCGCGACGCGGGCGCCCAGGTGACGGTGCTGCACGCACTGCACGACGGCCGCAGCATCAACGACCAGTGTGGTTCGACGTATCCGCAGTCGCTGCAGGAAAAGGTGCGGGCCAACGGCGCCGACATCGGTCTTGCGCTCGACGGCGATGCCGACCGTGTCATCGCGATCGATGAGACCGGCGAGATCGTCGACGGTGACCACATCATGACGGCCCTCGCGATCGACATGCACGAGCGCGCCGCGCTGCCGAACGGCGCGATCGCCGTCACGGTGATGTCGAACCTCGGACTCCGGCGCGCGTTGGCCGCCGCGGGCATCGGCATCGTCGAAACCGCGGTCGGCGACCGCAACGTGCTCGTCGCGCTGGCCGAACACGGCCTGGCGCTGGGCGGAGAGCAGTCGGGGCACGTGATCCTCCCGCGGCTCGCCACGACCGGCGACGGTCTGCTCACCGGGCTGTTGCTGTGCGACCTGGCCGTGCGGCGGGGGGAACGGGCCTCGGCGCTCGCGGCGCGGATGCACCGCCTGCCGCAGGTGCTCGACAATGTCCGGGTGTCGAGCAAGCCCGATCTCGCGACTGCCCCTGATCTTGCCCGCGAGATCGCTACCGTCGAGCGGGAGCTCGGCGACTCCGGCCGGGTACTCGTCCGCACTTCGGGCACCGAGCCCCTCGTGCGGGTCATGGTCGAGGCCGAAACCGCCGAACTCGCGGCGGCGACCGCGGCCCGCCTTCGAAAGGCCGTGGAAAAGGCGTTTCCGGCCGATCAGAATTCCTGACGCCGCCGAGTCTGGAAGGGGAAGCGAATGTGCGGAATCGTCGCAGTAGTGCGGCGGCCGAGTGACGGCAGCGCACCCGACCTCGCGGCCCTGCTCGTCGCCCTCGACGACGCGACGGCGCGACTCCTCGCGGTCGGTGAGACGCCGAGTGCACCCGGGCTGCACGCGGTGACCGACACGGTCGCCGACGTCGAGCGCGCCCTGCGCGGTATCGGCGGACTTACTGCACTGCTCGGCGACCCGGTCGCGCACGCCGCGCTCGAACACGGGACCGAACTCCTCGGCAGGGCCCTCACCCAGATCGAGGCGCGACTCGACGACGGCGGCTTCGACGCCGAAACGGTCGAGGCGCTCAACGCGGCGGTCATCTCGCTCAAGGACGCGGTGTGGGCACTCGGTTCTGACCGCCTGCGCACCGCCCGCGCCGTCGAAGACCTCGTGTCGGGCGCGCCCCGCACGCGCGGCTCGCTCGAGACGTACCACTCGATCCAGCTCGCGCTCTCCGCTCTCGACCGGCTCGAAGTGCGCGGCCGCGACTCGGCCGGGCTGCACGTGATGGTCGCCGGCCACGAACTCGACCTCGACGACCCGACGATCGCGCGCATGCTCGCGAGTCGAGCCGACGACCTGTTCTCGTCGGGTGCCGTGCGCGCGCCGGGTGGTCACTTGGCGTTCGTCTACAAGACTGCCGTCGAGGTCGGTGAGCTGGGCGACAACACGGCCCGGCTGCGCGCCCAGATCCGCGGCGACGAGCTGCTCCGCTTGGCGCTGCATGCCGACACGGCGCGCGCGACAGTGCTGGCCCACACGCGGTGGGCGAGCGTCGGCATCATCTCCGAGCCGAACGCGCATCCGTTGAACCACGAGGAGCTGGGCCGCGCCGACGGCCCGTACGTCGTCGCCGCGCTCAACGGCGACGTCGACAATTACGCCGACCTCAAGGCGCTCGAGGAGCTACGGGTCCCGGCCGAGATCACGACCGACGCCAAAGTCATTCCCGCTCTGACATCGCGGCGGCTCGCGAACGGCACGGAGCCGGCCGAGGCGTTCCGTTCGACCGTCGCGTCGTTCGAGGGCTCTGTTGCGATCGCGGCGCAG
>JANNHK010000069.1:0-2121 GCA_031404355.1 Actinomycetes bacterium | reverse complement strand
GTTCGCAACCGCCGGCGATTGCGCCTTCGCGGTGCCGAGGTCGGCCGAGTACGCGGTGGTGCCGTCGGCGACGTTCACCACGACGACGTCACCGCCGGCAGTGCCTACCGCGACATGCGTCGCGTCGACACCGACCGGCATGGACACGTTGGACCCGACGTTACGCGCCGTCTCCGGCGCGCAGCCCGGGATCGGCGGAGCCGACAAGCAACTGCCGATGGGGTACGACAACACGTAGGTGCCGTACCCGACGAATACGCGCGTGCCGACAGTCGTCGGGGCGCTGGGGGCCGGACCGCCGAGGCCGGTGAAGTCGATGAATCCCGTGTTCGATCCGTAGGTCACTTCCCACATCACGTCGAACGGGATGATGGTGCCTTGGACTCCCGCAGTGATGTCGCTGCGTATCGCCTGCGCGCTCGCCGGCGCCGCGCTCCCGAACGGGCTGTACGAACCGGAATACGTCTTCGTCGCGGGATCGAACACGAGCGTCGCACCCTGACGGTGCGCCGCGCTCGGAACATGCGCCTTGTCGCCGATCACGGCGGGCGCGTACAGCTGCACGTCGAGCCCGCCCAGCGTGAGGCTCTCCTGCCAGTAGATCGAACCGTCGGTGCCGTTCACGTCGGTGTACGTGTTACCGGCGGTGATGTGCACGTTGTTGCCCTGCACCGCCGGCGGGTTCGGCGACGCCGGAACCGTCGCGCTCCACGCCTGCACCAGCGTGTTCACGTTGGCGGCCGTGAGCGTCGTTTCGTTCGGGTTGTAGCCGGTTCGTTCGGGCCCGAACCCGACTTGGCGCCACCCGCATCCGCTTGCAACCAGTGCGACCATGACGGCCGCGGCCAATGTTCCCCACCTGCGCATCTCGTGCCCTCTCCCCAGAAGTTCGCACAGACTAGCGCGAACCGGTGCATTCCAGACTTTGGCTGACGAACGTCCGTTCGATAGAGTGTCCGGCGTGCCCCGCTGGTTCCCGGCACACGTCGCCCCGGATCCCGCGCTCGCCGACGCGAAGCGCGCGCTCGAGCACCGTTACCGGGTTCGGTTCGGCAGCGTCGGTCTCAACTATTACCGCGACGGCGACGACAGCGTCGCGTGGCACGCCGACAAGGAACTGCGCGATGTCGACGACGCGCTCGTCGCAATCCTCACGCTCGGCGGGCCGCGCCCGTTCCTGATCCGCCCCAAGGACAAAGGCCGCTCGCGCGACTTCGCGCCCGGCTCGGGTGACCTGCTCGTGATGGGCGGCCGCTGCCAGCGCGACTGGGAGCACAGCGTGCCCAAGGTCCGCGATACGGGTCCACGAATTTCATGCTCGTGGCGCTGGACTCGACCGCCGGCGTAGTCAGGTCCCGGGCGGGTCGAAGCGTTGCGTGAACGTGAACGCGCGTTCGGTCGGGCCGTGCGCCCGAATGTGCGCGAGTCGATCCATCGCCTCCTCGACGGTCGGAGTCGCCCCGGCGGGAATCCACCACAGCACCATGTACGCGTCGGCCGCACGTTCGAACCACTCGCGCCGGCGACGCATCACGGCCGCGTGGGCGCGGTGCCGCACAAAGTCGGACAGCGCGTCGATCGACTTCCACACGCTCATGTTCACGATGAAGAACGGGTCGTCGCTGACTTCGATCGACGTTGCGTTGCCGGAGTCATCTTGGAGCCGCCACACGAAGCCGGCGGATGCTTCGGCGATCGCGTTCACCGGATCGAGTTGCTCGACGAAGTCGGCCGTTTCGGGCGCGTCGATCGGAGCGAGCAGGCGCGCGACGTTCAGCTGCGCGACGTGCCAACCCGTCATCGGCGTCGGCGTCGCAACACGAATGTGACAGCCGCGATGGCGACGATGCCCGCACCCACGGCGAGCACAGCGGGCAACGTGCTGCTCCCGTCGTCGTCGGCCTCCTCCTCAACCGGCGCGCTTTCAGGCACTGTCGTCGTGACCGGAAGGGACTCGGCGCCTGTCGTCTCCGGACTCTGCGCAATCGTCGTCGGTTCCGGAAGCGTTCCCGGTCCGCCCGGGACGAGATCGATGATCGGTCCGGGCATCTCGGGTTCGGCCCCGTCGATCGGGTAGTCCTCGATCCAACGGTCGATCTCGCCGTTGTCGTACGTCTCGAG
>JANNHK010000068.1:0-9007 GCA_031404355.1 Actinomycetes bacterium | reverse complement strand
CCCCCGCGCATCCTCGCCCCCGCCCCCCGGGCCGCGGGCCTGGACGTCCTCTGGGAGGCGTCTATCCCAACCCGCTTGCTGTGGGAAATCGACGCATCCCTTTGGGTTACTCGATGGCGCTCATGACGTGCTTGACGCGGGTGTAGTCGTCGAGGCTGTACGTCGAGAGGTCTTTGCCGTAGCCGGAGTGCTTGAAGCCGCCGTGCGGCATCTCCGCGACGAGCGGGATGTGGGTGTTCACCCACACGCACCCGTACTCGAGCGCGGCCGTCATGCGCATCGCCGCGCTGTGGTCGCGCGTCCACACACTCGACGACAGCCCGTACTCGACGCCGTTGGCCTTGGCGAGCGCGTCGGCCTCGTCGGTGAAGCGCTGCACGGTGATCACCGGACCGAAGATCTCCTGTTGCACGATTTCGTCGTCCTGTTCGACGCCCGCGACGATCGTCGGGTCGAAGAAGAACCCGGGTCCGCCGGTTGCGGCGCCCCCGGCCGCGACCGTCGCGTGTGACGGGACCCGGTCGAGGAACCCGCGCACCCGGTCGAGTTGGGCGGCGCTGTTGAGCGGCCCGATCTCGGCCGCCGAGGTTCCCGCCGCCTGCGCGGCGAGTGCCTCGACGAGCCGGTCGTACACGGCCGGGCCCGCCAGGACGCGCGTCGCGGCGGTGCAGTCCTGGCCGGCGTTGAAGAAGCCGGCGCCCGCGATGCCTTCGGCCGCGGCGCCGATGTCGGCGTCGTCGCACACAATCACGGGTGCGTTGCCACCGAGTTCGAGGTGGACGCGCTTGAGGTCGCTCGCGGCGGCAGTCGCGACTTCTATCCCGGCGCGCACGCTGCCCGTCACCGACACGAGCCGGGGCACGGGGTGCGCGACGAGCGCGCGCCCGGTGTCGCGGTCACCGCAGACGACGTTGAACGCGCCAGTGGGCAGGAACTCGGCCGCGAGCTCGGCGAGCATCACGGTCGTCTCGGGCGTCGTTTCGGCCGGCTTCAGCACGACTGCATTCCCGGCCGCGAGCGCGGGCGCGACCTTCCACACCGCCATCATCAGCGGGTAGTTCCAGGGGCTGACCTGCGCGCACACCCCGAGCGGTTCGCGCCGGACGTACGACGTGTGGCCGGCCATGTACTCGCCGGCGCCGCGGCCTTCGAGCATGCGTGCCGCGCCCGCGAAGAAACGGATCTGGTCGACGGCGGGCGGGATCTCCTCCGACTCCATCAGGTCGCGCGGTTTGCCGGTGCTCCTGCATTCGGCGTCGATGAAGCGGTCGGCGTCCTTCTCGAGCGCGTCGGCGATGCGCAACAGGGCGCGCCCCCGATCGGACGGTGTCGCCGCCCGCCACTCGGCGAACCCGGCCGACGCCGCGGCCATCGCGTCGTCGACGTCGGCCGCACCCGATTGGGCCGCGTCGCCGTAGGTCTCGCCTGTCGTCGGGTCGATGAGGGGGAGCGTGGCGCCGTTGCGGGCGTCGACGAGCTTCCCGTTGACGAAGTTCTGCACGTGCGTCATCCCGTGGGCCTCCTGTCGGCCATGGTCGATTCCGAGGCTAGTATTCGTGGTCCACCAGCCTCAATACTGATGAGATCGTTGTGAAACAGCCTTCGAACGACGAAATCCACACCACGGATGTCCTGGTCGACGACCGGTCGTTGGAGATCATCCGCCATTTGCAGGCCGATGGTCGCCGGCCCTTCACGAGTATTGCCAAAGACGTGGGCCTCTCGGAAGCGGCCGTCCGCCAGCGGGTACAGCGTCTCATCGATGCGGGCGTGATGCAGATCGTTGCGGTAACCGACCCCTTGCGGGTCGGGCTCAACCGCCAGGCGATGGTCGGCGTGCGTACCGAGGGCGACGTGCGTGACATCGCGGCCAAGCTCGCGGCGTCGGCCGAGATCGACTACGTCGTGATCTGTTCGGGCTCGTACGACATTCTCGTCGAGGTCGTCGCGCGCGACGACGAGCACTTGCTCGACGTCATCAACGGCCAGATTCGCTCGATCCCGGGTGTGCTCTCCACGGAGATGTTCTTGTACCTGCGGCTCGAAAAGCAGACCTATACCTGGGGGACGTAATGGCGGCACTTTCGGAAAGCGCACGCAGCCACTTGTGGATGCACTTCACGCGCATGTCGTCGTACGAGAGCGGCGAAGTGCCCGTCATCGTGCGCGGTGACGGGCCGTGGGTGTTCGACGAGAAGGGCAAGCGTTACCTCGACGGCATGTCGGGGTTGTTCACGACGCAGATCGGTCACGGTCGCGAAGAACTCGCGGAGGCCGCCGCGAAGCAGATGCGGGAGATGGCGTACTTCCCGATCTGGAGCTACGCGCACCCCCGCTCCATCGAACTCGCCGAACGTCTCGCCGAACTGAGCCCGGGCGACCTCAACCACACGTTCTTCACGACCGGTGGCAGCGAAGCGGTCGAGTCGGCGTGGAAACTGGCGCGCCAGTACTTCCAGGCCATCGGACAACCCAACCGGTACAAGGTCATCAGCCGCTACGTCGCCTACCACGGCGCGACCCTCGGCGCGCTCTCCATCACCGGTGTGCCCGCGTTCAAGACGCCGTTCGAACCGCTCGTGCCCGGCTCGATCCGCGTACCGAACACCAACTCGTACCGGCCGGCACCGATCGACCCCGCCGAAGCCATCGCGCTCGCGATCGAGATGGAAGGTCCGGAGACCGTCGCGGCCGTGTTCCTCGAACCCGTGCAGAACGCCGGTGGCTGCTTCCCGCCCCCGCCCGGCTACTTCGCACGCGTGCGCGAGATCTGCGACGAGACCGGCGTGCTGCTCGTCTCCGACGAAGTCATCTGTGCGTTCGGGCGGCTCGGGCATTGGTTCGGCTCGCAACGGTACGACTACCAACCCGACATCGTCACGATGGCGAAGGGCATGACGTCCGGGTACTGCCCGATCGGCGGGATGATCGCCCGCGACCACCTCATCGAACCGTTCCTGCACGGCGACGCCACGTTCCTGCACGGCGTGACATTCGGCGGCCACCCGGTGAGCAGCGCGG
Source organism: Actinomycetes bacterium (assembly GCA_031404355.1). GTDB lineage: Bacteria > Actinomycetota > Acidimicrobiia > IMCC26256 > PALSA-610 > JANNHK01. The sequence continues at coordinate 5,986 of JANNHK010000068.1, read as the reverse complement.
TCGCGCTCGCGAACCTCGAAGTGATGGAACGCGAGGGCGTGAACGAACACGTGCGCGCCAACGAAGGAGCGTTCCGCGCCCGGCTCGAGGGGCTGCGCGACCTGCCGATCGTCGGTGACGTACGCGGCGCCGGCTACTTCTACGGCATCGAACTCGTGAAGAACCGCGAGACACGCGAGACGTTCAACGACGAAGAGAGCGAACGACTCCTGCGCGGCTACCTCTCGGGCGCCTTGTTCGACGCCGGCCTGATCTGCCGGACCGACGACCGCGGCGACCCCGTCGTGCAACTCGCGCCGCCGTTGATCTGCGGTGAGGCGGAGTTCGACTTCATCGAGCAGGTGCTGCGCTCGGTACTCACCGAAGCGTGGAAGCGGATCTAGCGCCTAACGCTCGTCGATCTTCCATTCTTCGCCCTTGGCGCGCAGCCGGTCGAGGAACGGCACCGCGTCGAACGCCTCGGGCCCGAGCACGCCGGTTCCGGTCCATGCGCCGCTCGCGAGCATCTCCAACGCGACCACCGCGTTGATGCCGGTTTGCCACACGACCGCTTGTACGCCGTGGCGCGCCATCGTCTCGGCATTGTCCGACACGTGGTACAGGAACACCTCCCGCGCCCGGCCGTCGACGCCGGTGCCCGTGACCCACGTGCCGGCACACACGCGCCCGCGCATGCGGTCACCCAACGACGCGGGGTCGGGGAGCACCGCGGCGACGAGGTCGCGGGGCGCCACGTCGACCCCCCGTACCCGCACCGGTGTCGTCGACGCGAGTCCGGTCTTGTCGAACATGCGCAACACTTCGATGAACTCCGCGCCGAGTCCGTATTTGAACGTCACCCGCCGGCACGACACATGGCGCGGAATGAGGATCACTTCCTCGTGCTCGACATTCACGCACTCGGCCGCGCCGATCCCCTCGGGGAACACGAACGTCTCCGGCTCCGAGAACGGCGCGGTCGTGTAGAAGCCGCGGTCGCGTTCCCACACCAACGGCGGGTTCAGGCACTCCTCGATCGTCGTCCAGATCGAGAACGTCGGCGCGAAGTCGTAGCCGTCGATCACGAGGTCGTCGCCGTCGCGCACGCCGATCTCGTCGATCTCCGAAAAAAGATGGTCGGCGGCGTAGCGGGCGAAGACGTCGGAGAGTCCGGGTTCGACCCCCATGCCGACGAGCGCGAGCAACCCGCGTTCTTTCCAGGCGGGTGCCGCCGCGAACTGTTCGGCGCCGAGGAGCACGCCCGGTTCTTCGTACGGACGATGTGGGTGCGGCGCCGACAAGGTCATGGCCATGTCGAGGTAGTGGCAGCCCGCCGCGAAGGCGCCCGAGAAGATCGCGGGGTTCAGGCGGGGGTCGCACGCGTTGACGATGACGTCTACCTGTGAGGCTCGGGCCAGAGCGCTGACGGCCGCGGGGTCGGACGCGTCGAGGCCATGCGCCTCGAACCGCGCGTCCGCGGCCCGGTCGACCGCCGCGGTGGCTCGCTCCGGGTCGAGGTCGGTGACCACGATGCCCGTGAGCACATCGGACTCCGAACATCCCCGCGCGATGGCCGTGCCCACACCGCCTGCACCTACGAGGAGCACCCGCATACGCGCCAAGCTAAGCGCGAAACGCGGTAGTAGCCTCCGCGCCGATTACGGGTGCGACGGCGCGCGGGATGCCGATCGCGGCACGAGGGGGGCCACGCTGGCGGGCTCGGAGCGAGACGACGTCATCGCGTTGGAACACGTTTCGAAGCGCTTTCGAGGTTTCGTCGCGGTCGAGGAGGCCCACTTCACCATCGGCCGGGGCGAGTTCTTCGCCATGCTGGGTCCCTCGGGCTGCGGCAAGACGACCACCCTGCGGATGATCGCCGGGTTCGAGACACCGACGACCGGTGTGATCCGCCTCGAAGGCCAGGACGTCTCGCACGTGCCTCCGTACCGCCGCAACGTCAACACCGTGTTTCAGCAGTACGCGTTGTTCCCGCACATGACGGTGCGCGAGAACGTGGCGTTCGGCCCGCGCAGCCTGAAACTCCCGTCGGCCGAGGTGAAGCGCCGCGTCGACAAGATGCTCGAAGTCGTGCGCCTCACCGACTTCGCCAAGCGCAAACCGGCGCAGCTCTCGGGCGGCCAGCAGCAGCGGGTCGCCCTGGCCCGGGCCCTCGTGAACCAACCCAGCGCACTGTTGCTCGACGAGCCGCTCGGCGCGCTCGACCTCAAACTCCGCCAAGCGATGCAGTTCGAGTTGAAGCGCATCCAGCGTGAGGTCGGCATCACGTTCGTGTTCGTGACGCACGACCAGGAAGAGGCGCTGACGATGAGCGATCGCATCGCGGTGATGAGCAACGGTCTCGTCGAGCAGATCGGGACGCCCGAGGAGATCTACCACGAGCCCGCGTCGACCTTCGTCGCGGGGTTCATCGGCAGCGCCAACATGATTGCGACGCGCGTCCAGAGCCGCGACCGCGGCGATGCAGTCGTCGAGGTGAGCGGTCGGTCCCTACGGGTACCGGTCGCGGCGGCGACCGCCGACCTCGCGCCCGGCGACTTCGCGACGCTCATGGTGCGCCCCGAACGGCTCCGCGTCGTGCCCGACGAACCGGTGAACGGCGACACGGCGTTGCGCGGAACGATCACCGATCTGACGTTCCAAGGCCCGGTCGTGCGGGTAACCATCGCAACCGCGGCCGGTGCCGAGTTGACCGCCCACGTCAGTGACGGGGCGCTCGCGACGCTGCGGCCGGGAGCCGAAGTGTGGATCGCGTGGGAATTGCGCGACGCCCGCCTCTTGCGCGGCGCGGGGGAGTCGGAGGCAATAGTCCAATGACCATGAACAAGAAGCGGGGGCTTACATGAATCGACAGTTTCGCCGCCAACAGGTACGACGCGACCTGTCGCGCCGCCAGTTCCTCGGGCGCAGCGCCGCGTTCGCGGGCGCGGTCGCGCTCGGCCCGACGATCCTCGCCGCGTGCGGGGGCGACGACGACGACGATGCGAGCGCCGGTGGCCGTTCGCTGCACGTCGACAACTGGCCGCTGTACCTCGACGAAGAGTCCGCGGCCCTGTTCGAGGAACAGACCGGGATATCGCTCACGTACACGACGGTGGTCAACGACAACAACGAGTACTTCGCGACGATCCAACCGTCGCTGTCGAACGGCGACAAGGTCGAGGCCGACATCTTCGTGCTCACCGGCTGGATGGCGAAGCGCCTCATCGACCTCGGGTGGGTCGACGAACTCCCGTTGGCCGACGTTCCCAACGCGAGCAACCTCGTCGACAGCCTCGTGAACCCGGCGTGGGACCCGACCGGGAAATTCTCGCTGCCGTGGCAGTCGGGTCTCACCGGTATCGCGTACAACCGCGCCGCCGCCGGTCGCGAGCTCACGAGCGTCGAAGACCTCTTCGACCCCGAGTTCAGCGGCAAGATCGGGTTTCTGCTCGAAATGAACGACTCGCTCGGGCTCGTGCTCCGCGCCGACGGCGTCGACCCCGAGAGCGTGACGTTCGAGCAGGCGGGTCCCGCGTTCGACCGCATCGAAGCAGCCGTGTCCGACGGTCAAATCCGTCAGTTCACGGGCAACGACTACCAGGACGACCTCATTGCCGGGAACTTCGTGGCGTGCGTGAGCTGGTCAGGTGACGTCGGGCAGCTGGCGCTCGACGAACCGGACCTCGCGTTTGTCATCCCCGACGAGGGCGGGATGATCTGGTCCGACACGATGCTGATGCCCAAGGGCGGCGAGAACGTGGAAGCCGCCGCCGAATGGATGAACTTCTGCTACGACCCGGTGAATGCGGCCCGCATCGCGGCGTACGTCGGCTTCCTGAGCCCGGTCACGGGTGTGCAAGAAGAACTGCGCAAGTCGGAAGAGACCGCGGCGATGGCCGACAGCGAGGTGATGTTCCCGCCGGCATCGGCCGACGTCGTCGCGTTCAACCCCGACCTCGACGAGGAAGAGCGCGCACAGTTCGACGACCGCTGGGCCGAGATCACGACGAGCTAGCCGTGCGGACGCAGCGGAGGCCCGCTGGCCGAAGGCCCCTCGGCCGGGAGCGTAGGGAGCGATAGTTGTGGCCGAGACAGACGACCGTTCGCTCCGCCGGGGCGGCTGGGTGCCTTACGGGTTGCTCAGCCCGGGCGTGCTGTGGCTCGCGCTGTTCTTCCTCGTTCCGCTCTTCACGCTCGTACGCGTCTCGCTGTCGACACAAGAGAGTCGCTTCGAGCAGAAGTTCAGCTTCACCTGGGAGTTCAAGAATTTCTCCGACGTGCTGTCGGAGTTCGGCGACATCTTCCTCCGCTCGTTCGGATACGCCGGAGTCGCCACTCTGCTGTGCGTCGCCATCGGGTATCCGATGGCGTACTTCATCGCGTTCCGCGGCGGCCGGTACCGCAACCTGCTCCTCGGACTCGTCGTCGTGCCCTTCTTCACCTCGTACCTCGTGCGCACGATCGCGTGGGTCTCGATCATGGGTGACGAAGGACCGTTCCTCGACCTGGTGCGCGCGCTGTCGCTCGACGGCGCGTTGGACCAGATCGGCATCACCGACAACGGTCGGCTGCTCGCTACCGAATGGGCTGTGATCGGCGGCCTCACCTACAACTTCCTGCCGTTCATGGTGCTGCCGATCTACGTGTCACTCGAGAAGATCGACATCGCGCTCGTCGACGCGGCCAAGGACCTGTACTCGGGTGCGGCGCGATCGTTCCGCAAGGTGACGCTTCCGATGTCGCTGCCCGGAGTGTTCGCGGGGACTCTGCTCACATTCATTCCCGCGTCGGGCGACTTCATCAATGCCGAGTTCCTCGGCGGGCCGAAGAACACCATGATCGGCAACGTCGTCCAGCAGCAGTTCCTCGTGCAGAACCGCTACACGTCGGCGGCCGCGATATCTCTCATCCTCATGGTGATCATCACTGCGGGTGTGCTGGTGTACGCCAAGCTGCTCGGCACCGAGGACATCGCATGAATACGGCGGTGATCAACCGGCGGGCGGCGCCGCGGTGGTTGCGCCGACTCGGGTCGTGGACACTCAGCGCAGTCGCCATCGGCGGCTTCGTCTATCTGTTCGCGCCGATCTTCGTCACCGTGCTGTACAGCTTCAACAAGCCGCGCGGGAAGTTCAACCTCGTCTGGCAGGAGTTCACCCTCGACAACTGGGCCGACCCGTTCGCGCAGGCAGACCTCACCGACGCGTTCACGAAGAGCCTCCAGATCGCCGCGATTGCAACCGTGATCGCGACGATCATCGGCACACTCATGGCGCTCGCTCTGAGCCGCTACCGCTTCATGGGTTCGCCGATCGTGAACCTGCTGCTGATCCTGCCCCTCACGACCCCCGAGATCGTCATGGGGGCATCGCTACTGAACCTGTTCGTCGACCCGCCGCTGCTCGGTAACGGCGTCGACCGCGGCTTCCGAACGATCCTCATCGCACACATTCTGTTCTGTGTCAGCTTCGTAGCCCTCACGGTCAAGGCGCGCGTGCGGGGGTTCGACTGGTCGCTCGAGGACGCGGCCATGGACCTCGGCGCCCGGCCGCCCCGGGTCTTCGCCCGGGTGACGCTGCCCCTGATCACGCCGGGAATCCTCGCCGCCGCGTTGCTTTCGTTTTCGTTGTCGATCGACGACTACATCATCACGCTGTTCGTGCGCGGCAGCGTCGAGACGTTCCCGCTGTACATCGCGGGCGCGATCGAACGGGGCATCTCGCCCCAGATCAACGTGCTCGCGTCGATGGTGTTGCTCGTGAGTGTCGGATTGTTGCTCGCGGGCACCGCGTTCGGGCGGCGGGAGGGACGAGCCGCACCGCGCGCCTGACACCCGTCGGGCCCCTCCGATCGAGTGGCGTCGAACTGTCGACGATCTTCGCCTGGACCGCGGGAATCGCCGCAGTCATGGGCGCCCTCTCGTTCGCAGTCGCGCGTCGGGGGGGGGGGGGGGCGGGCCGCGGGGGGGGGGGGGGGCGGCGGGGGCGGGGGGGGGGGGGGGGGGGGG
>JANNHK010000067.1:0-13421 GCA_031404355.1 Actinomycetes bacterium | reverse complement strand
AGAACCTCGCCAACGCGGCGCGGGCGCGAAGCATCCACTACGCGGATAGTGGCGTCCTCGACAGTCACGTCGGGCAGGACGCGACTGTGAAGTTGTACTTCACCAAGTGGGCCAACGTCGCCGAGAACCTGGCCGAGGGCGTGTCCAATCCCGACATGACACTCACCAGCTGGCTCAGCAGTCCGGTGCACGCGTCGAACATCCGAACCACGTCCGGCCGCGGCGCAGTGAGTTGCGTCCTGAGCCGGGTGTATCCCGGGTACGGACGTTTCGCCTACTGGACCTTCCTCGCGGAGTCCGGCGGCAGCGGCTGGACACCCGTCGGCTAAGGATCGCGCGGCAGCCCGAGCAGGCGTTCGGCGACGACGTTGCGTTGCACGTCGGTGGTGCCACCCGCGATGGTCAGGCACCGGTTGAACAGGAACGAGTTCGTCCAGCTCGCGGCTTCGCCGTCGGCGGCGAGCGCGTCGGCGCCCATGAACGTGAAGCCGACCTCTTGCACGTGCTGGTCCTGCGCGACACCGAGAAGCTTTCGCACCGCCGCTTCCGACCCGGAGGGGTCGGCTCCGGCGAGGGCCTGGAGTGTCATGCGGAAACCCAGAACGGCCAGCGCGTGGCCGGTGACGACGAGTTCGCCCGCTTCGGACAGTGCCAGCGTGTCGTCGGCGAGGCCGCGGGCTTCGAGCGCGGCGAGCACACCGACGACGCCGGAGCCGATCGTGTTGCCGGCGCCCATGGAGACGCGTTCGTTGGCGAGCGTGGTGCGCGCGCACCGCCACCCGTCGTTCTCCAGCCCGACGAGACAGTCCTGCGGCACGAACACGTCGTCGAAGAACACTTCGTTGAACATCGCGTGCCCGGTCAGCTCGCGCAGCGGCCGAACGTCGATGCCAGGCGTCTTCATGTCGATCATGAAGCACGAGATGCCGTCGTGTTTCGGCTTCTCGGGGTGGGTGCGCGCCAGGCAGATGCCCCAGTGCGCTTCCTTGGCCATCGAGGTCCACACCTTCTGGCCGTTCAGGATCCACCCACCCTCGACCCGAAGCGCGCGCATCGAGAGCGACGCGAGGTCGGAACCGGCGCCGGGCTCGCTGAAGAGCTGACACCACCCGATCTCACCGCGCAACGTCGGCCCGATCCACCGGTCGCGTTGTTCGGGTGTGCCGTGCACGATCAGGTTCGGCAGGGCCCACGACCCGACACCGATGTTCGGGCGGGCGACCTTCGCGGCCCGGAACTCCTCTTCGAGGACCAGCAACTCGAGCGCGGTTGCATCGCGACCCCACGGGCGCGGCCAGCCCGGCGTGATGTAGCCCTCGTCCGCCAGGCGGGCCCGCTGCGCGAGCGGTTCGAGATCCTTGATGCCGGCGAGAAACCCCTGCAGTTCGGCGCGGTACGCCTCCGCGTCGGCGGGCCGGTCGACGCCGAGCCGGCGCCGGCCGCCGTGCTGCGCGGCGCGGGCCGCCCGCACCCGCCACTGGGCGGGCGTGCCCGTGAACTGGTGCAGCGTCATCGCCCGCCGCAGGTAGATGTGCGCGTCGTGCTCCCAGGTGAACCCGATCCCGCCAAGGGTCTGCACGCAGTCCTTGGCCGTGCTGAAGGCGGCTTCGAACGCGAGCGCGGCGGCCGCCGCGATCGCGACGCCGGATCCGTTGTCGCGGTCGCCGGTCGCGCGGGCCGCATCCCATGTCGCGGCGCGTGCGAGTTCGGTGCGGGCCAGCATCTCGGCGCACCGGTGCTTCACGCCTTGGAACTGGCCGATCGGGCGGCCGAATTGCACGCGCACCTTCGCGTACTCGGCGGCGGTGTCGACGCACCACTGCGCGATGCCGACCGCTTCCGCCGCGAGCAGCACACTGACCAGTGCCTCCACCCAGTCGTCGTCGATCGGTCCGAGCCGCCGGTCGGGCGGCACCGGAACACCGGCGAATTCGACCGTGCCGACGCGGCGGGTGGGGTCGAGGCTCGGAAGCTCGCGTACCGCAAGCGCACTCGCGTCGAGCGCGAACCAACCCTCGCCGTCGCGCCCCACGACAATGTCGGCCAGGGGCGCGCCCAGCACGGGACGCGTACCGGGGAGCGCGACCGCGCCGGTCAGCTCGCCGGTCACGAGCCGCGGGAGCAACTCCCCCGCCGCGGGTCCGCCCGCGGCCGCGAGCACCGCCGCGGCGAGCACGGTCGGGACGTACGGTCCCGGCGCCGCGGCGCGGCCCAACTCCTCGAGGACGACGGCCTGTTCGACGTAGCCGTAGCCCGCGCCGCCGTACTCCTCGGGAATGTGCAGACCGAGCCAGCCGGGCTCACACACTGCGGACCAGAAGTCGGGGCGTTCGTCGTGGTCGGCATCGAGGGCGGCGCGCACGACCGGCGGCGAAATACGCGTGTCGACGAACCGCCGCACCGCCTGGCGCAGCTCCTCGTGCTCCTCCGTGATTCCTATGGGCACAAGAGACTCCTTCACCATGGCTCCCTCACTCGCTGCGAGGGGCCTTCGGCCCGAGGGCAACTCGCTGCGTCCGCACGTCTAGACGATGCGTTCGCCGTTACGCACGATGGAGATGGCCTGTGTGGGGCACCCCTGCGCGGCCAGGACGACCTTGTCCTGCGGTTGCGCGGCCGCGTCGACGACGATCGCGATGCCGTCGCCGTCGAGATCGAACACGCCCGGCGCCCAAAACGCGCAGTTGCCCGAGCCCATGCACAACTCGCGATTGATCGAGATATCGAGCGGAACCATTACATGCGGTCGGCGGCTTGCTCGGCCAGCGCGACCACTTCGTCCTGCTTCGAGCTCGCCTCGACCTGCTCGGCTTCTTCGACGCCGATGTTGATGACCGAGTAGCTGATCGTGACGGTTGTCCCGTCCTTCACGAACTGCAGGTCGACACTCCCGAGGGCGAAGCTGGGTGCCAAGAACGCCTTGTCGCCGATGTCGAGCTCTTCTTCGTCCTCGTAGATCGAGTCTCCGTAGTACTGCTCGCCCGGGTATGCCGCCACCTGCAGGAGGTGCGACGGGGTGCCGAGCTCTTCGTTGTCGACGTTCTCCCAGATGCACGACTCGCCGCCACCGACCGACCCCGACGCGTCCCCGTCGACTTGCGCTTCGATGCCCTCGCCGAACAGTCCTTGGGCGTCTTCTTGGGTGACCAGCTCACAGGGGTCGGGCAGGTCGCCGCCCCCGCCGTCGTCGTCGCCGAGGTCCTCGAGTTCGTCCTCGAGATCCTCGAGCTCTTCGATGTCGCCATCTTCGATGGCGTCCTCAATGTCTTCGGCGACGTCTTCGGGACTGTCGTCGTCGCCACCGCAGGCCGACAGTGCGAGCGCGCCTGCGAACGCGAGGGCCAGGATTCGAGATGTGCGCATGAAACGGGAACCTACACCGCGGCCGCGACGAATCGGGTGTAGCGCTCCGCGGTCGCGGCAGCCCAGCGCGGATCCGGGTCGACAATGCGCGCGATCCGCGCCCATCGACTCGCGTCGGCCATCGAGGTTTCGAGCCCGGCGGCCATACGACCGAGGAACGCGGCACCCAACGCGCCCCCCTCAGGCGTCTCGCAGACGTGGACCGGGAGTCCGGTCACATCCGCGAGCGCCGCGAGCCACGCGTCGACGCGCGTCCCGCCACCGGTGGCGACGATGCGGCGCGCGCGCACGGGTGCAGCGTCGATCATGCGGCGCGCGACGAACGCCGACGATTCGAACGCGGCACGGCGTACCGCGGCCGCGCCGTGTGTGAGATCGAGGTCTACCAGCTGACCTCGCCGCGCGGAGTCGTGCAGCGGTACGCGCTCGCCACGCGGGTAAGGAATCCACAACGGCACCGCGCCCGGGTCGGCGGGGCCATCACCAGGCGGATGGGCATCGGTCGCGAGCATGCGCGTCGCCCAGTCGAGGAACAATCCGCCCGCGTTGCTGGGTCCGCCGAACAACCACTTGCCGCCGCCCGCGGTGTGCGGGATACAGAAGTGTGGACCGGCCTCGATGACATCGGGGAGCACGACCCACACGATCAAGGTCGTGCCGAGAATGACGAGCACGTCACCGACCTCGTCGGCGCCGGCGACGATCTGCTCGGCGAGCGCGTCGATCGTGCCCGCTTCGAGCGCGCACGACGCGAAACCGTGCACCTCGCCGACGGCCTGACCGGAAGGCACGATGCGCGGCATCTGATCCGGGCGCGCACCACACTCCGCAAGCAACGAAGCGTCCCAGCCCGTCCAGTCGAACAACGGGTGCGCCGTCGCCGCCACCGTCGTCGACACCAGCGGTTCGCCGCACAGCGCGTGGTTCGCGACTGCTTGCGCCATCCAGTAGCCGCGCGCGTCGGGCCGCTGCGCCGACGTCCACCGCAGGAACTGTTGCAACTCCCCCGTCTCGACCGGATTGCCGGCCGACCCGGTGTGGCCGCGTTCGTCGCCGTAGAGCAAGCCCGGGGTGATCGGGAGCCCGGCGTCGTCGACTGCAGTCAGCGAAGGCACCATCGCCGCGACCGCGAGACCTCTCGGCTGCACGTCGCCGAGCGCGGCGAGCGCCCGCTTCGGGCCCTCGCTCCACGCCGTCTTGGCGTCGTGTTCGAACTGCAGCGGTTGGGGCACCAGGAACCGGTGGGGTATCCGCGACCGGGCCACCACATTTCCGTCGGGATCCGCGGCCACCGCCTTCACTGACGAGGTCCCGATGTCGATACCCACTGCTAGGTCGCTCATTGGGCCGAATGGTACGTGTCGCAGTCGAGTCGCAGTTGAGTCGCATCACACATTGCAACCCAGGGGGCACCAGATGCGCAGTCCTCGGCTCGCGCTGCCTGTCGCGCTGTGCGCGACCGCCGCGCTCCTGAGCACCGGAACCGCGAGTGCTGACGACGAAGCACCAGACGCCATTTCGATCGGCGTCGTCGGCGGCGAGGTCGTCGTCACTGCCACCGGCCCGTACACCAGCGTCAATCTCTACACGCTGGCCGGCTACGAGATTCTCATCGACGACGACGTCACCGAGGTCACCGTGTCCGTGCGACGAGAGGGCAAGACTCCGTGACGTCACTCGGGTACGCCGACATCGTCACCGAGAACACCAAGCGCGATCAGATCCGGGCCCGCCAAGGCAGCGGGAAGAAGAACCCCGCGGTCTTCGACCGGGTCACCTGTGTCGGGAGCGGGCGGCCCGCGCGGGCCGAGGTCGACAAGACCGACGAGAAGGTCGACTGCTAGGGCGATACCTACAGTCGCGTCGACCGGCACCGATGGGAGCGGGATACAAACCCCGGAGCAACCAGACATTTCCTGGGTGTTCGGCCTACAGACAGCTGGACGGGTAGTCCCCTAGATTTCGATCATCGAGTCGCATCGAAATCGCATCCGTCCACGGAAGGAATCCAGATGCGAACGTCCCGACTCGTTCTTTTGATGGCCGCGCTCGCCGTTGCTGCTCCGATCGCCGGCGCTACTGCCGCCGGAGCAGAGACCGCAGACCTCGTCGTTTCGCTCGACGGCAGCACGTTGGTCCTGACCGACCACGACACCAACAGCGGCTACCTGTACGTCGTGCAGGACTACAAGCTCATCCTCGACAGTGACAGCGGCGCCTACTCCGTCGGTCCGGGCTGTCGCGACGTCGAAGGCGAGATCTGGCACCCGCAGTTCGAGCACTACGACTACTCCTACGTCGTGTGCGCGGGCTGGGACCATGATCACGTCCGCGGCAACACGGGCGAGGGCTACGACACCATCGACTTCCGCGATTCGCCGGGCCCGCTCACCGCGACGTTCGACCTCGGTCCGGATAGCGACTACTACTACGGCACCGACGGCACCGACATCGTCCACGGCGGCGCGGACTACGACGAGCTGTGGGGCTACGGCGGCGACGACGAACTCTACGGCGACGAAGACGGCGACGAGCTGCACCCCGGCACCGGTTCCGACTTCGTCGACGGCGGCAACGACGAGTGGAACTCCGACGACTCCGTGTCCTACGCCGACGTCGAGGGCCCGATCGACGTGAAGTACACGTACCCGTCCGGCACCGCGCGCGAAGGCGGCAGCGTCGACCAGCTCCGTAACCTCGAGACCATCTTCGACTCGCCGGCCGGTGACAAGATCGTCGCCGGGGGCACGGCGGAAACGACCGTGTACGTCTACACGTCCGGCGGGCGCGACCTCATCACGTCGCTGGGCAACCTGTGGATCTCCTCGGAGAGCGCAAAGAACGAACGGGACCGCATCAACATCCGCAACGTGAGCGCCGGTTCCGCCTCACGGTCCGGCGTGAAGGACACACTCGACTGCAACGGTGTGCGGCCGTCGAGCATCCAGTACGACCGGGGCATGGACACGCTGACGAGCTGCTAAGGAGACCCCAACGCGTTGACGACGGCGTCGTGTACACGGCCGTTCGTCGTCACGAAACTTTCACCGGCGAGGTCGGGGTGTCCGTGGAGCGAGCTCCACCGGCCCCCGGCCTCTTCGATGATCGGTACCAGTGCGGCGATGTCCCAGAGTGCGACAACCGGATCGATCGCGATGTCGAACGCGCCTTCGGCGACGAGCATGTGCTGCCAGAAGTCGCCGAGGCCGCGGGTGCGCCAGCACCGTTGCGAGAGTGCGAGCAACCGCGGCCCGATGCCGCCCGGCTCGAAGTTGTCGGAGCCGTCCCACGCGAACGACACCTGGGCGTCGGCGAGCGTCGCGACCGACGACGCGTGGATGCTCTCGCCGTTGCGAAACGCGCCGAGGCCGCGCCCCGCCCACCACCGGGTGTGCAGCGCCGGCGCGGAGACGACGCCGACGACCATGTGGCCCGCGTGTTCGAGCCCGATGAGGGTGGCCCAGATGGGCACGCCGCGTACGTAGTTCTTGGTGCCGTCGATCGGGTCGACGATCCAGCGGTACTCGCCGTCGACTTCGTCGATTCCGAACTCCTCGCCGACGAACGCGTGGCCGGTCATTTCGGCGATACGGGCGCGCAGCACGCGCTCGACGGCCTGGTCGGCCTCGGACACCGGAGTCAGGTCCGGTTTGGTCGAGACCTGCAGGTCGACGGCCCGGAAACGGGGCACGGTGATGCCGTCGGCGAGGTCGGCCAGGTCCAGGGCCAGAGCGAGGTGGGCTTCGATCCCGTTCGGTTCGGCCATCTCGGCAGCGTACGAGGAACGCCGTGGACCTGCCGATAGGGAAGGGTATGGTCCGAATCGTGCCCGACGCGCGTCCGAGTTCCGCTCGCGCCGAACTGCTCGCCGACGTGATAGCCCGCGCCGGCGTCGCGGCCGAACCCGACGATCCGCCGGGTATCGACGCCTTCGTCGGCTGCTACTTCACCCAGGTTCCCGACGACGACCTGCTCACGCGGTCGGCCGCGTACCTGGCCCGCGTCGCGACCGGGCACTGGCGCCTGGCGAAGGGGCGGCCGCGCGCGACACCGATCGTGTCGATCGAGTCGCCACCCGACGCGCCGCACACGGTCGTCGAGATCGTGAACGACGACATGCCGTTCCTCGTCGACTCGGTCACGATGGAACTCGCCCGCCACGGCCTCGGCGTCCACCTCGTCGTGCACCCTGTCATGCGGGTCACGCGCGACGACAACGGCACCCTGATCGGAATGGCGGGCGACGCCCACGCCGCCGACGTCCGCGCCGAGTCGTTCGTGCACGTCGAGATCGACCGCGAAACCACGCCGCACGTGCTGGCATCGATTCGCGAAGACCTGCTGCGCGTGCTCGCCGACGTGCGCGCCGCGACCGGCGACTGGCTGAAGATGCTCGCGCAACTCCGCCGCGTCGTCGACGCGCTCGCCGACCACCCGCCCGCCATCGACCCCGACGATGTCAGTGAGAGCCGGGCGCTGCTCGAATGGATGGGCGACGAGCACTTCACGTTCTTGGGCTACCGAGAGTACGAACTGAAGGCGCGCGGCGACGCCGACGAGCTTCTCCCGATACCGGGTACCGCGCTCGGCCTGCTCCGCAACGCGTCCGAGAGCGCCTCACACAGTTTTGCGCAACTTCCTCCCGACGTGCGGGCGCACGCCCGCGACCGCGAGCTCCTCGTGCTCACGAAGGCGAACCGGCGGTCCACAGTGCACCGGCCGACGTATCTCGACTACGTCGGCGTGCGGAAGTTCGACGAGAACGGCGAGGTCGTCGGTGAGCACCGGTTCGTCGGGTTGTTCACATCGACCGCGTACAACGTGAGCCCGATCGACGTGCCCGTCCTGCGCCGCAAGGTCACCGCCGTGGTCGACCGGGCCGGATTTCAGCCTGCGAGCCACGACCAGAAGGACCTCATCGCAATTCTCGAGACGTATCCCCGCGACGACCTGTTCTGGGTCGACGAGGAGACGCTGTACGAGACCGCGCTGGGCATCCTGCAGCTCCAGGAGCGGCGCCGGGTCCGGATCTTCGTGCACCGCGAGACGTTCGGGCGGTTCGTGTCGTGCCTCGTGTTCGTACCGCGTGACCGGTACACGACACCGGTACGCGAACGCGTCGCCGCGATTTTGACCGAGACATTCGGTGCGCGGAGCCATGAGTGGAACACGCGGCTCTCGGAGTCGCTGCTCGCCCGCCTGCACTTCGTCCTGCACGTGGACCCGCGCGACCAGCGCGAAGTCGACGTCGCGACCCTCGAAGCGCAGATCGCGAGCGCGGCCCGCGCCTGGGTCGACGACCTCCGCGACACGCTCGTCGCCACTCGCGGCGAGGAAGCCGGCCTCGACCTGTTGCGCGAGTGGGGCGACGCGTTCCCCGGCGCCTACCAGGACGACTTCGACGCCGAGGAGGCACTGGCCGACCTCAACCGTCTCGAACGGCTCGATGACAACGAGCCCCTCGCGGTACGTCTCGACGAGGAACGCGGCGAACTCGCACTGAAGGTCTACGGCGTCGGGTCACAACCGTCGCTCTCCGACATACTCCCTCGCCTCACGAACATGGGCCTCGTCGTCGACGACGAGCGGCCATTCGACATCGTTCCCGCGACCGAGCATCGATGCTGGATCAAGCACTTCCGATTGCACGCCCCACCCGGCGCGGTCGCGAGTGCCGCGGCCGCGCGCACGTTCGAGGAGGCGTTCCTCGCGGTCGGCCGGGGCGACGCCGAAGACGACGGATTCAACCGGCTCGTGCTCGCCGCCGGGCTCTCATGGCGCGAAGTCGCCCTGCTGCGCGCGTACAGCCGGTACCTGCGCCAGATCGGCACCGTCTACAGCCAGACGTACATCGAGGACACGCTCGTCGGGCACCCCGACGTCGCCCGGTCGCTGGTCGAACTGTTCGTGACGCGACTCGACCCGTGGGCCGCGGGCCAGGGCGACCCCGACCACCTGGTCGACGGTATGGCCGAACGGCTCGACGCGGTGACGAGCCTCGACGAGGACCGCATCCTGCGGGCGCTGCTCTCGCTGGTGCTCGCGACGCTGCGCACGAACTGGTTCCGTCCAACGCTCGACCAGTTTGATGACCTCGGCGAACCGTCGGCGACTCTGGTCATCAAGCTCGACCCGACCCGCGTTCCCGGCATGCCGTTGCCGCGCCCGATGTTCGAGTTGTTCGTGTACTCGCCCCGCGTCGAAGGCGTGCACCTGCGGACGGGCAAGGTCGCACGCGGTGGTATCCGGTGGTCGGACCGCCGCGAGGACTACCGCACCGAGGTCCTCGGGCTCATGAAGGCCCAGAAGGTGAAGAACGTCGTCATCGTCCCGGGCGGCGCCAAGGGCGGTTTCGTCGTCAAGAACCCGCCACCCGCGTCTGACCGCGCCGCAGTCGCGGCCGAAGTCGAAGCGTGTTACCGCATCTTCATCGCCGCGCTGCTCGAGGTGACCGACAACCTGGTCGACGGAACCGTCGTCCCACCCCACGACGTCGTGCGTTACGACAGCGACGACCCCTATCTCGTCGTTGCGGCCGACAAGGGCACCGCGTCGTTCTCCGACGTGGCCAACGAGATCGCGTTGGCGCGCGACTTCTGGCTCGGCGACGCGTTCGCTTCGGGTGGTTCGGTCGGCTACGACCACAAGAAGATGGGTATCACCGCACGCGGGGCGTGGGAGTCGGTCATGCGCCACTTCCGCGAACTCGGCGTCAACGTGCAGCACACCGACTTCACCGTGGCCGGAATCGGCGACATGTCGGGCGACGTGTTCGGCAACGGCATGCTCCTGTCGCAACACATTCGGCTCGTCGCGGCGTTCGACCACCGGCACGTGTTCCTCGACCCCGACCCCGACGCGGCGGTGTCGTTCGCGGAGCGGAAGCGTCTGTTCGAGGTGCCCCGCTCGTCGTGGGACGACTACGACAAGACGCTCATCTCCGCAGGCGGCGGCGTCTACCCGCGGTCGGCGAAGTCGATTGCCGTCACTCCCGAGGTGCGTGCCCGCTTGGCCCTCGACGCCGACGTCACCGCCCTCACCCCTACCGACCTGATCCGCGGCATCCTGCGCGCCCCCGTCGATCTCTTGTGGAACGGCGGCATCGGCACCTACGTGAAGGCCCGCAGCGAGAGCCACGCCGATGCCGGCGACAAGGCCTCCGATGCCGTGCGCGTCGACGGCGCCGACTTGCGCTGCCGCGTCGTCGCCGAGGGCGGCAACCTCGGACTCACCCAACGCGGCCGCGTCGAGTACGCGCTCGGCGGTGGGCACATCAACACCGACGCCATCGACAACAGCGCGGGCGTCGACGCGTCGGACCACGAGGTCAACATCAAGGTGCTCCTCGACCGGGTCGTGGCATCGGGCGCCCTCACCAGCGAGGCGCGCAACACGCTGCTGCGCGAGATGACCGACGAGGTCGGCGCGCTCGTCCTGCGCGACAACTACCGCCAGAACCGGGCCCTCGCCAACGCGCGGGCGCAGGCGCCGGGGATGGTCGATGTCCACACGCGATTCATCCGTTCGCTCGAACAGGCGGGCCAGCTCGACCGAACGGTCGAACGACTGCCCGACGACGAGACGCTCGCGGACCGGCGCAATGCGGGGATCGGACTGACCGTGCCGGAACTCGCGGTGCTGCTCGCGTACGCCAAGATGGCCCTCGAAGACGAGGTGCTCGAGTCGTCGGTTCCCGACGACCCCGATTTCGCACGCGAACTGCTCATGTACTTCCCGACACCGTTGCGGGAGCGTTACGACGACCGCCTCGCCGAGCATCCGCTGCGGCGCGAGATCGTGACGACCGCACTCGTCAACGGGTTGGTCAACCGGGCCGGCACCACGCTGGCGTTCCGCCTGGCCGAAGAAACCGGCGCCGGTGCCGACGACATCGTCCGTGTCCACGAAGCGGCCCGGACGATGTTCCGCCAGGCCGACCTCTGGCACACGATCGAGACGCTCGACAACCGCGTCGCGGCCGAGGTGCAGACCGAGATGTACCTGGAGAGCCGCCGCCTCATCGAGCGGTCGAGCCGGTGGTTGTTGCGGCGCCGGACCCGGCCCCTGGCCCTGGCCGAGACGGTGGCGTTCTTCCAGCCCGGTATCGACGACGTCGCCCGCACCCTGGTTGCCGCCGACGAGGACGTCGCGTCACTCACCTCGCGCGGTGTGCCCGAACAACTGGCGCGCGAAGTCGCGATCCTCGACACGCTCTACTGCGCGCTCGACATCACCGACCTCGCCGCGACGGCGTCGCGGTCGGTCACGGAGGTGTCGGAGTTGTGGGCAACCGTCGGTGACCGGCTCCAGATCGACTGGCTGCGCGAGCGCATCGTGGAGTTGCCGCGCGGCGACCGCTGGCAGGCGCTCGCCCGGGGCGCACTCCGCGACGACATCGAAGGCGAGCACCGTGCCGTCACCGCCGCGGTGCTCACGGCCGGCGGCGACTTCGACACGTGGGCGAAGACCGCGCAGCCGAACCTCGCGCGCGTGCTCGCACTCCTCGACGACATCCGAGCGCACGGCGTCTTCGACCTCGCGACGTTGTCCGTCGCGCTGCGCGAGATCAGGAACCTGGCGTAGCGGCAACGCGGGCCAGTACCGCGTCGTGCAAGAGGCCGTTGGTGAACACCGCGGTCTCGGTGTCGAGTCGACGGCCGCCCGCAAGGTCGGTGAACCGCCCGCCCGCCTCTTCGACAATGGGCACCATCGCCGCGTGGTCCCACGGGCCGCCCGCGAGGTGCATCGAAACATCGTGGGTGCCGTCGGCGACGAGCAGCGCGGGGTGATCCGGGTAGCCACGCGCCGGATACGTGACGCCGAACGCGTTGCGCATGAGGTCGGAGCCGTGCGTGCCGAGCATGCCGAAGGTCGCGTCGGCAAGTTCGGTAGTCGACGACACGTGCAGACGGGTGGTGGGGCCGTCGCCGGTGCGACGCCAGGCGCCTCCCCCACGCGTGGCCCAGCAGCGGAGATCGCGTGCGGGCGACCACGTCAGACCGAGCGCGACTTCGCCGTCGATCTCGAGTGCGAGGAGCACGGCCCACTTCGGATTGGCGCGCACGAACGCGTACGTGCCGTCGATCGCGTCGACGATCCAACGCCGCGTCCCCGAGCCCGATGCGCCGCGTTCCTCGCCGAGGAACGCGTCGTCGGGCCGAACGGCTCTGACGATGGCGCGGATCGCGCCCTCGGATTGTTCGTCGGCGTCGCTGACGGGTGAGCCGTCGTCCTTGCGTCGCACCTCGACGCCACGCGTGAAGTAGTCGAGAGCGATTGCGCCGCCCTCGTCGGCGAGGCGGTGCGCGAGTGCGAGATCGTCGGCGAGGTCAGCAGCCCCGAACTCAGGAGGCCCAAGTTCAGGAGGCATAGACCTCGAAGATCGTTGCCGATCCCATGCCGCCACCCGCGCACATGCTCGCGAGTCCGATGCCGCCACCGCGGCGGCGCAGCTCGTACATGGTGGTGATGATCATGCGGGCACCCGTGGCCGCGACCGGGTGACCGAGCGAGCAGCCCGAGCCGTTGACGTTGGTGATGGCGGGGTCGAGACCAAGTTCACGGCACGCGGCGATCGGCACCGAGCAGAACGCCTCGTTGATTTCGGCGAGGTCGATGTCGTCGATCGTCATGCCCGCGCGCTCGAGCGCCTTCGGGATCGCGGCGATCGGGCCGAGGCCCGTATCGCGCGGCTGGAGACCCATCGACGCCACGCCACGACCTTGGCGAGCGGGCGCAAGCCGTGCGCTTCGGCGTACTCGCGGTCGACCAGTACGAGCGCGGCGCCGGCGTCGTTGAGTCCCGACGAGTTGCCGGCGGTGATACCGAAGCCCTCGATCTCGGGGTGCACGCTGTCGCTGAAGGCGAACGGGTAGTGCGCCGGCTCCTCGATGGTGTAGTCGGCGTTGCCGCGCGTGCTGTTGACGTGGGTGATCGAGTGGCAGGTGGTGCAGGTGATGCCCGCCTGGCCGGTCGGATCGTTCACGTCGTCGAACTTGGGGTCGTCGAACTTGCCGGAGAAGAACACCGCCGGGTCGTGGCAGCCGGCGCGCGTACAC
>JANNHK010000066.1:0-11479 GCA_031404355.1 Actinomycetes bacterium | reverse complement strand
GGACTGAGCAACGTGCACGGTGCGTTCGCGTCCAGCCGCCGCACGATGGAGCTCCGCGAACACGGTGTCGCAACACCCGCAAACGAGTTGATCCGCCAGACCGCGAACCGCTTGGCCCGCGCCGGCGCGCCGCCGGGCTCGGTCGACGCCTCCGATCTGCTCGCCCAGCTCTAGGTCACCGGCACACGAACAAGCCGCACGCGGTCTGCACGCGCACCACACCGTCGCGCGCCAACACGTCAGCGGTGCGCTGCAGACCGTCGTCGAGGTCGACCTCGACCATCATGCTCTCGACGTAAGCCCGAACGGGCTCGATGTCGTCGATCTCGAGAACGCCTCGCGTCTCGTGCAGTTCGACGGTCGCGAACGCGCGCTCCAGCTCACCGCGTCCGTTCTCGACCGCGAACGGCACTCCGAGGTCGCGACCGAACAAGTCGTAGAGCTCGCGGAGGTGCGCGGTGAAGTTCGTGAGCACGAGCGCGATCCCGCCCGGCCGTAACACGCGTCGCAACTCGTCGATTGCGCGATTCCAGTCGGGTACGTGGTACAGCATGTGGATCGCGAGGACGACGTCGAACGCGCCGTCGGGAAACGGCAGCGCCTGGGCATCGGCGCGGGTACGCGCGGTGGTCGCAACCGTTGTGAGCATGCCGTACGACTGGTCGAGCGCGACGACCGGCCCTCGGTGATCGCGGCGGGCCAGCTCGGCGACGTAGTTCCCGTTGCCGCACCCGACATCGAGCACCGACTCGTCGCCGGTCAGCCCGGCCGTGTCGAACGCCCATTCCCACAGCACCACCGGCGAGCGCTGGTAGGCATAGAGCGACTGGCGCGCCACGAGATTCCGGCCGCTCGCGTATTGCGCCGAGACCGCTTCCGGATCGGACTGCACGCCCATGGGCGGAACGCTACGTGAGCTGCGCTACGTGAGCTGCTCTGCCAGCTTCTCGAGCGCTTCGTCCTCGGTGACGTTGAGAGCAAAGCTCAACTCGCTGACCAAGACGCCACGCGCCTTCACGAGCATTGCCTTTTCGCCGGCCGACAGACCCTTGCTCGTCTCACGGAGCGCGAGGTTCCGAACGACTTCGGCGACCTGGTACACGTCGCCGCTCTTCAGCTTCTCCTGGTGGTTCTTGAACCGCCGGCTCCAGTTGGTCGGCTCGCGCACGTCCTTCTTTCCGAGAAGCTGGAACAGGTCGTCGACGTCCTCGGCCGAGATCGGCGGGCGCATCCCGACGTCGTCGACCTTGTCGGACGGAACCGACAACGTGAGGTCGCCGTGGGCGACCTTCAGGACCAGGTACTCGCGCTTTTCGCCCTCGACCTCACGCATTTCTTTGCGCTCGATCACGGCTGCGCCGTGGTGCGGATACACGACGCGATCGCCGACTTTGAAGGGCATTCACCACTCCCAGTGGTCAACCCGCCGCGCGCGGGGGATCCCATGCTACCAGGCCCCGGGCGACCCACGATTCGGCCACGATTCGGCCACGATTCGGCCGCGCTTCGACCACTCTGCGACGGCCCCGACTTGCAAAGAGTAACCAATGTTTGCCAAACTTCTCTACGTGGTGATGTAGCCACGCAAGGTGTCCAGAACTGCTGGGCAAACGGGCGGCAGGGAGGGGACCAGCCATGGCGGAAGGCGTCGACCAGACCGCAGGGGCACTCGTGCGCACGCTGCCGGTCGTGATCCTGGATGCTCAAGGGTGTGTCCGCTTCTCCGGCGGCCAGGACGGTGCCGGAGTGGCCGGTCACGAGCCCGACGGACTGCGCGGCATGTTGCTCTTCGAACTCGTCCACCCGCACGACGTGGTCACGGTCGTCGACCGATTCGTCGACATTCGCGACGGCCGGCGCACGAGTGCCGAGCTGCATTCCGCGCTCGTCGAACAGACCAGCGTCCTGATCGCCGTATTCGATACTGCCGGCGAGCTTCGCTACCTCAACCCCGCCGCCCTCGACGCGCTGTCGCCACTCGACGAGCGCACTCCGACCGGCCTCTCGCTATTCGCGTTGGTGCATCCCGACGACCTCGACATCGCGCGCGACCGCATCCGCGCCGTCGCAGACACGCCCCGGCGCCGCGTGCGGTGCACGTTGCGCATCCGAGCCAACGACGGTTGGCGCCGCTACGACGTCGAGCTGGCAAACCGCACCGACGACCCCGCAGTGCGGGGGTACGTCGCGGAAGGCGTCGACGTCACCGACCGGGCCGACGCCGAGGCGGAACTCGTACGGCGAACCCTGCACGACCCGCTGACCGGGCTCGCGAACCGGATGTTGATGCGCGACCGCCTGATGCACGCCATTGGCCGGCTCAATCGTGGTGCCCCGCCACTCATGCTCGCGTACCTCGACCTCGACGACTTCAAGGCCGTCAACGACACCTGCGGCCACGAGGCCGGCGACGTCGTGCTCACAACGATTGCCCGTCGCATCCTTGCATCGGTTCGTCCGGGCGACACCGTCGCTCGCGTCGGCGGCGACGAGTTCGTCGTCGTGTGTCCCGACATCGTGCACGAACACGCAGCAGACCTCTTGACGCGGCGCATCGTCGACGCGGCCGCAGAACCGATCGAGATCGGTGGCGTGGCCCACGTCCTCACCGTGAGCGTGGGTGCCGTTCTCATCGACACAGCCGTGGACGCCGCCGACGCATTGCGCGCCGCCGACGGTGCCATGTACCAGGCCAAGACAAGCGGCAAGAGCCGCGTCGTGCGGACCGCGTTCCCTTAACCCGCAGCCACCCCGGACGCGCGTTTGGCCGCGATCCACGCCTTCACGACGGGGGCGAATGACGCCGGGTTGTACGCGTCTTCCTCGTACGAAAACTGCATGTCGCCCGCGTACTTCAACACCGTGATGTTGTACTGCTCGTACACCTTCCCGTCGCCGGGATCGGCGAAGCGGTTCTCGATCTGGCAGATCCACCAACCCCGCTCCTCGTCGCACACACACCAGTCGTGCGGGAACTCCTTCATCTCCGAGTTGGGCCACGTCGCCATCGTCTCCGTGATCCAGGCTTGGATCGCGGCGCGACCGGAGAACTTCCCGTAATGGTGTTCGACGTACTCGGCGTCCTCGGTGAACAGGTCGGACCAAATCGTCCAGTCGCCAGTGCGGCCCGCTTCGGCCGCCTTCGCGATGAAATTGTCGTGCGCCCGTTCGAGTTCCTCGCGGGTCCACTCACCCATTGCCGTGACACTCCTTGGTCGCCGGGACATCGAGTGCCGGGTTCCGGTCGAAGAACCCGAAGGGGGTCAGGAGGAAGCCGGCGTACTCGACCGGCATCACGGGCCAGTCTTCGGGGCGCACGAAGTGCGTCACACCGAACGTGTACCAGAGCACGACGTCTTGGTCGACGAGTGACCGGTCGCCGGCCGTCCAACCGGGTAGGCCGTCGCCCCCCGTGTGCTGGTTGACGTACTCCCCCGCGGCCCGGCGCTCCCCGCGCTCGTACGGCGTGACCCACAGATTGTGGCGGGCGAACCCGGCCCGTTTCCCGACCGGCGACTCCGGGTGCGCGAGCATCGTCGGCGTCGACATCGTCGGCACCAGCTTGTACGACACGGGCTGACCCAAACCGTTACGCGACTCGGGATTCACGATCCGCCACGAACGCGACGTGGCCGAGTTCGTCTCGCGTTGGGCCTGCTGCTCCGAAACGAGTTGCGTGGCCTTCGGTCGGAACGCGTTCAGCCACGGATTGTCGGGGCCTGCCGGCATCGTCTCCGCGTCGACTTCGTACACCTCGTTCACGGCACCGTCGACGTCGAGGTCGAGGCGGGCACAGAACAGGTGCTGATGGTTCGGCGCGGCGACGCCGGGCCCGACGAGGTTCGCGAAGTCCGACGTCTGACCCTCGGGCATTGCCGACGGCGACACGATGCCGGTGAGTTTCACCTCGAGCTGGATGTTGCCGTCGAGGTAGAAGTACCAGAAGA
The DNA here is from genome assembly GCA_031404355.1 of Actinomycetes bacterium. GTDB lineage: Bacteria > Actinomycetota > Acidimicrobiia > IMCC26256 > PALSA-610 > JANNHK01. The sequence continues at coordinate 7,532 of JANNHK010000066.1, read as the reverse complement.
ATCCGTACTCGTAGTTGCCCACGGTCGTGATGAAACTCACCACGAGCCGGCGGCTCCGTCGCACCTCGCTCCGCCCGCCGTGCAGGTCGACATGCTTCCAGAGGATGCCGTAGTCCTCTTCGTGCATGCAGATCGCGTTCTCGATGACCCACGGGTCACCCTGCTCGGTCGCGAGCGTCGCGTCGAAGTACGTGATCTCGCCTACGCAGTCGCAGCCCAACGTTAACGACTGCGTCATGCGCCCGAGACCCCACTCACCCGCGTCAAACGCGTTCTTCCACCCGTGCAGCTCGCCGGGATCTCCGTACGGCACCACCATCTCGCTGATCGAGGCCCGGTGGAGCACGGGCCGGACGCGACCTTCGGCGTCGTCCTCGTACGCGACCTGATGCAGCACAAGGCCTTCGTACGGGTCGAACGCGATGCGGAACTGCCACTTCTGCCAGCGCACGAAGTTGCCGTCGACCGTGAAACTCGTGCCTTCGGGTTGCGTGATCGAGATCGGCTTCAGGTCCTCGCGCAGACGAGGCTGGTCCTCCGCGTAGTAGCTCGCCCGTTCGGGCGGGACGGGAATGACTCCGTGGTCGATGACCTCGATCACTTCGTTCTTGCCCATGTCGAAGTGGACGATGATGCCGTCGATCGGGCGCGCGTACCCGTTGTCGGTCGGATCGCTGCGCAGGAAGGACACACATCGGGCGATACGCCGTCCGTCCTCGCACTCGTATCCGAACGCGCCGGCGGGCCAGGGGTCGATCTGGACGAGGTCGTCGTCGGTAATGCCTCGGCGCGCAAGGGCTGCCTTGTACTCGGGGTGTTCACGAGTCGTGAAGATGGCGCCGATGGCTTCGCTCATGAGGAGCGCGCTGCGCATGCCCTCGACTTCGTCCCACGCGCGGATGTCGCCGTGCGTCACGGACACGACAGCTTCGATCATCGTGAGCTCGGGACCGGGCACGATGAGTGCCCGCACCTCACGGTCGATCGGATCGCCCGCCTTCCAGCGCGCGAGCTCTTCCTTGGCCGGTTCGTGCAACACGATGTGGGCAAAGAGGGCGGCGGCGGGCAGCTTGCCCGTCGCGCGCAGCAGCTCGGCCGCGCGGTGCACCTCGTCTCCCGTGAGCATGTCGAGCGGATGCGCCACGTTCCCCCCTAGCGAGTATTCACGATACGGATGAGTTCCGCGTGCGAGCCCTCCGGCAAACCGGCTGTGCTTGCCATGCCGAGGCTCCACAGCCGCACGAACTCGCCGATTCCTTCCGGGTCGGCAAGTTGGCTCTTGTGACACCGCAGTGCCTCGATCTTGCGGTCGACCGTCGTCGTGATGTCCACGTAGTGCGTCGCGGGCGGCACACCGCCGCCGAGCCATACTTCCTCGGCCGCGTGCGGTTCGAGACCCTCGTCGAGGAGGCTCTCGTGCGCCCACCGGTTGCGCGCGTCGGGGTACACGGCGGCGATCGTCGCTTCCCCGACCGCGAGATGGTCCGGGTGACTCGCGTAGATCCGGTCGAAGTTGCGTTCCGGCGACTGGGTGAGCACGCGCTGCGGCCGCACCTGGCGGATCACCCGGCTCAGGCTCTCCCGCAGCGCCAGGTTCGGTTCGACCCGCCCGTCGGGGTACCCCAGAAAATGCAGGTCGTGCACGCCGACCACCGCCGCGGCCGCGGTCTGTTCTTCGCGCCGTAGTGGGCCCATCTCGGCTCGGGGAATGCCCAACTCGGAACCGCCCGCGTCGCCGTCGGTGACGATGCAGTACGAGACCTCGATGCCGGCGTCGGTCATCGCCCCGACCGACCCCGCGAACCCGAAGTCGACGTCGTCGGGGTGGGCCGTGACCACGAGCACCCGCTCCAGGCCATCGAGCACTACTGGTTCCACGGAACCCGACCCTACTGTTTCGGCCCTTGACCGTTACCTCACGAGATCGGGATACAGAGCTGCGGCCATCCGGCGCATGCCGTCGCGCCAGCCGACGGTGGTCGGTCCGAGCAGTTCGAGCCGGCGCGTGTTCTCCGTCGGGATACCGCCGATCGTCGCGGTGGTCTCGTCGAACTGCACCGACCGGCCGACGAGCCCGGCCAGATACTCCGACCACTCCTCGATGCTCGTCATCTCGTCGCCGCCCCAGTTGACGATCGTCGCGGGGACCGTCGCCACCTCGAACAGACGCGGCACCATCGCGATGATGTCGTGCTCGTGGATCGGGTTGAAACGGTTCGGCCGGTTCGGATGGATCGGGACCGGCCGACCGCCCAGGATCAGCGAGAGATGCAACGCCGGCCATCCGCCGTTGTCGCCGTAGGGCACGTTGAGCCGGGCGATGGTGGTCGGCACGTCGAGCATGCGGCACGTCGTGCGCACCACCGCTTCCGCGGCGATCTTGGCGATGCTGTACGTCGGCATCATCACCCGGTGGTTGTCGCCGAGCGGATCGGTTTCCTTCTGCGGCTCGCCGTCGGCCGCTTCGTACACGCCCGTCGACGAACAATGCAGGAACGCGGTCGCCGTGCGGCAATGTTCCATGAGGAGCCCGGCCGCCTCGGCGTTGCCCGTGATGTCGACATCCCACCGGTTCGACTTCACGACGCCGAAGTTGCACACGAAGTCGACGTCGGTCGGGATGTCGTCAAGCGTGCCGCGGGCGAGGTCGACCGGCACGCACAGCACACCTGCGGCTTCGAGTCGTTCGCGTGCTGCCGCGTCCCGAAAGCGGGCCGCCGCGACGACGTCGTTGTCCGCCGCCAACGCCAGCGCCACCGGCAGTGCCACTTGCCCGGTCGCACCCGTCACCAGAATGCGCGCGCCCTTCACCGCGTCATCCTTCCATCCCGCTCCGAACGCGCAGGAACCGACCAGTGGGGGGTATAGGGTCCGCCGGACAAGGAGGCAAAATGGTATTCCTGCTCTGGTTGATCGCTGTGATCCTCGTGGTGTCCGGCATCGTGCGTATTGTGCGCGGCGCGGTCCCGGTGGGCATAGCCCTGGTCATCGTCGGGCTGCTCGTCGGTCCCGGGGGCGTCAGCGTATTCGCGTAGCGCGAGAGTTGAATTCTACGCGTGCACCCCTGGGCTGCGATCGGCCCACGGGTGCATGTCGTCCAACTGTCGAGCGCACTGCAGCAAGAGATCTTCTCTTCCGTAGTCCGCAACCAGTTGCACCCCGAGCGGCAACCCATCGCTCGATTCCGCCAGCGGGACGGAGATCGCGGGTTGCCCGGTCTGATTGGCGAAAGGCGTGAACGGCGTGAACGATCCCGCTCGCGCGTAGCCGCGGAACGGATTATCGGCGTCGTGGAACTCGCCGAGTTTGGGTGGCTGCTCCCCGACCGTCGGTGTGAGCAACACGTCGAACCCGCCGGCCCACCACTGCATCACGGCCCGGCTCCATTGCTGCATGCCGTTGACAGCCGCGAGAAAGTCGGTCGCGCTCACCGCTTGCCCGCGCGACGCGAGCGCCCAGGTCAGAGGCTCGACGTCGGGCTCACCCAGTTCCCTCCCGAGCAACCCCGACCAGCCCGCGAGCGCGAACGCGGCGTTGACCATCCACACGACACCGAAGTGTTCGAACCGTGCATCGCTGTCGAGCGCGGTCGGATGCGCGACTTCGACATGGTGTCCGCGCGCGGCGAGCGCAGCGGCCGCCAGTTCGGTGGCAGCGACGCATTCGTCGGTGGCGCGTCCGGTGCCGCCGGGGAACGCGGTCATGACGCCGACGCGCAGCGGCGGCGGGTCGTGCTGCACCAACTTCGCGTACGGAGCGGCCGGCGCGGGTGCGACCACCGGGTCGCCGGGCTCGGGGCCCGCCGCGATGTCGAGCATCAGCGCCGCGTCGCGGACGGTACGGGTGACGGCGAACTGCACCGACAGGAACCGGGAGAGTTCGCCCGCACCCGGGCCGAGTGAGACGCGGCCGCGTGAGGTCTTCAGCCCGACCAGACCACAACAACTCGCGGGGATCCGGATGGAACCGCCGCCGTCACTCGCGTGCGCGACGGGAACAAGCCCGGCCGCGACCGCCGCGGCCGAACCTCCACTCGACCCACCGGCCGTTCGGCTCGGGTCCCACGGGTTGCGGGTCGGGCCGAACGCGGCGGGTTCGGTGGTCGGCACCAGACCGAACTCCGGGCTGTTGGCCCTTCCCAACACGACGAGGCCCGCCGCGCGGTAGCGGCGTACGAGAAAGCTGTCGACGTCGGAGACGAAGGCGGCGTCCTTCGCGGCCTGCATGCCGTCGCTGATGCGCTCACCTGCCATCGGGCACGCGAGGTCCTTCAGCAGGAACGGTACGCCGCGCAGGGGACCATCGGGCAACCCGCCCGCGACTTCGGCGCGGGCCCGATCGAAACGTTCGAAGACGACCGCGTTCAACTCGGGATTGAGTTTCTCGATGCGCGAGATCGCGTCGTCGACGAGTTCCGCGGGCGACGCCGCGCCCGTGCGGACCAACTCCGCCTGCGCCGTCGCGTCCAGTGCTGCGAGCGCGGTCACACCTCGATCCCGTACAGCTCGGCACAGTTGTCGTGCACGATCCGTCGGCGTTGGTGTTCGGTGAGATGCACCGTGTGCTCCTTGAGGAGGGCCTGCGAGTTCGGCCAGGTCGCGTCGCTGTGGGGGTAGTCGTTTGCCCACATCAACCGGTCGGGGTTCATAAGGTCGGCTACCCGGAACGCAACCCAGTCGTCCTGGAACGTGAGATAGACCTGGTCGTAGAAGTACTCACTCGGCCGGCGCGTCAGCTCGCCCGCCGTCAACCAGTTGCGGTGCCGGTCGTACGCGTGATCGGAGCGGTACATGTAGTGCGGCACCCATCCCGCGTCGGCTTCGACGCACACGACGCGCAGGCGCGGGTGCCGTTCGAACACCGCGCCGAAGATCAGTGTGCCGATGATGTCCTGGTTGCCACGGATGATCGACATGAAGCTGTTCAGCTTCGGGCCCCGCCCGGGTCCGGTAATCGGGTTGTCTTTAGTCGTCAGAATGTGGAACGACGGCGGTAGGCCGAGATCGACGACCGCTTCCCAGAACTCGTCGTAGATCTCGTCGTCGTAGTCCTTCACGGGTGGAACGCCGGGGAGCATGACGCCGCGCAGGCCGAGCCCCTTGATCTCCTCGAGGTCGCGGATGCCTTCCTCGGGCGAACGCATCGCCGTCTGGCCCATGCCAACGAGACGGTCCGGCGCGTGCGCGCAGAACTCGGCGATCCAGAGGTTGTACGCGTGGAAGCAAGCCGACTGGTAATCCACATCAGGGTGGTTGCACAACAACATCCCCACCGACGGGTAGATGACCTCGGCCGAAACACCGTCGGCGTCCTGGTCCGTCAGCCGCGCGACCGGGTCCCACCCGCCGCGATGCAGGTCGGCGAACGTCTTGCCCGAGTCGAGGCGCACCTCCTCGGTCGGCCGGCCCGCAGCCGCGACGAGCCAGTACGGAACGAGCGACTGCCCGTTGTCGATCAGCATCACGTCGCCGAGCACGTCGTTGTACTGCAGACGCGGCGCGCGGTCGCGGTATGCGGGGTCGATGCGATCGAGATAGGTGTCGGGCGGTTCGGTGATGTGTGAATCCGCCGAGATGCAGGCTGTCATGGGCCGATTCTCGCACGGCACCGCGCGCGGCGCTCAGGCCGGTGCGTAGACGAACCGGTTGCCGACGAGATCGGTGATCTTCGGGAGGACAATGTCGTGGCGGAGGGGGCAGCGACCCTCTTCGTGGGCGACGAAGTCCTCGGGGAACCGGCGCAGGATGCTCGACACCATCTGTTGTTCCTCGACGGCGAGGTAGCAGCGGTTCCCGTCGGCAACCGTCAGGAGCGCGCGCTGTATTTTCGGAAGGTGCTCCGGGTCGCCGTCTTCCTGGAGCGCGCCGAGTTCGTCGGTGATCACACCCGAGCCGATCTTGCATGGTGGGCACTGGCCGCAACTCGCGGTGGAGAGGAACTGGGAGAACACCCGCGCCACTGCGACGGCGCACACCGTGTCGTCGTATACGACGAAGCCGGCCGAACCCAGACCACCACCCGCGGCACCGAGGGCCTCGTAGTCGGCGGGCGTGTCGAGCGCGTCACCGCCGAGTACGGGGTTCGCGACGCCGGAGCAGATCATCTTCACCACCCGCCCGTCGCGCATTCCCCCGGCATGCGCTTCGACGAGGACGCGCAACCGCGTACCGAGCGGAAGCTCCCACACGCCCTCGCGCGCGACGTCGCCGCACACGGTGTACACCGTCGTGCCCGGCGACTTCGGTGTTCCGACGGCGCGGAACGCGTCGCCACCATCGGCAACGATCGCCGGAACGTGCATCAGCGTCTCGACGTTGTTGACGAGTGTCGGGTTCGCCGCGCCGAAGAGACCGTGCTGGTACGGCGGCAGTATGCGGGGCAGCGGGTCGTTCCCTTCGATCACCTCGAGCAGCGCGGTCTCCTCGCCGTAGAGATAGTCGTCGGGGCCGGCGACGATGCTCACCTCGACGTCGTCGAGCCACCCCGCGCCGGCAGCCGCCGCGAGCGCCTCGGTGACGCGGGCGATCTCTGTCTCGAACTGCGCCTTGAGGCCGATGAAGGCTTCGCCCGCACCGATCGCGCCCGCCGCGATCGCGAGACCCTCGACCAGCGCGTACGGATTCGCTCGAATGAGGGCGCGGTCCTTGAACGTGCCCGGCTCGCCTTCGGCGCCGTTGACCACGACGAACCGGCGGTCTCCCGTCATTGCGCGCAACGACTTCCACTTGCGGCCCGTCGGGAATCCGCCGCCGCCCCGACCACGCAAGCCTGACGCGGCGACCGCGTCGATCGTCGCGCCTGCGTCCGCTTTGCGAGCGGCCTCGATGCCACGACCACCACCCGCCGCCTCGTACTCGGCCAACGTGCCGAACGGCGTGCTCGGGAGGATCCTCACAGACGTTTCGTGACTCTCACGTGTCGAACGACGTGGCGAAGAGATTGTCGTAGGCCAGGCCCCACGGTGGTCGCAGGAACCCGAGCGCGCGGACGTCTTCGAACCAGCTCGCGATCGGCGACCGCCGCGAGAACGTACCGCCGCCGAGCACCTGGGTCAGCCGGCGCAGCGTCTCTTCGGCGAGGTCGGCGATCGCGGTCTTGGCGCGCAATGCGGCGCGCAGCGACCGGTAGGTATCGCCCGCCTCGATGGTGCGCAACGCGCCGTCGAGTGCCTGGGCCGCGAGCCAGTGGTCACGGTCGGCCCGGGCCCACTCGACCTGTTCGAAGGCCCGCATGCCTTCGCGCTTGGGCGCGAGTTGCGCCCGCGCGTATTCGACCGCGGCGTCGAGCACGCCGAGTACGACCGCACTGAAGGTCGCCATGATGAACGGTCCGGTGTTGAACGCGAGCGCGTCGATCGGGCCGTCCCATTCCAGCCGCACCGCAGGAACATTCGTGAGCCGCGCTGCGTGGCTCTGCGTCGCGGCCATGCCCGCACCGTCCCACTCGGCGATCACCGTCACCGTGTCGTCGGTACGGTTCGCCATGTCGAGCGCGAACGCGGCCGGTGCGTCTTCACCGTCGGCGCGTGCCGT
>JANNHK010000065.1:0-2657 GCA_031404355.1 Actinomycetes bacterium | reverse complement strand
GCCGGGCTTTGGTGTCCGCTCGATACCTCCGTGCCCCGACCTCACCATGATGACCCCCAACTGCAGCGACTGGACCTGGGGCATCCAAACGACAGGTAGCGTCGGCAATAGCAACTGGAACAACGAACGAACTCTCACCGAAGCACTCCGGACTCCCGAGGGCCTCGAGAACGCGCTGATCACGTACGAGGTACGGACGAGGAGCGCCGGCCAACCGAAAATAGCTGTCCTCGACGGCATCGAGCTCACCGTGAAGTACCGCGCGCCCGGCCAGCTTCGCCCGCTGCGGGGCTGTCTGACGATTCGCCCCGCGCTCAACCCGTCCAAGCCCGAGTTCGACGGCCAATACCACCCTTACAACGGCATGGAGATGGCGGGGACCGACCTCGACTGGGGCGCCAACTCCCCCCTCGCCTCCGACTCCGCGTATCGCACGGGAACGAGCGAAGGCATCTCCGACAACTCCGACTGTGCGCTGATCCGGATCGCCCGGCCGGCCAAGATGCACGTCGAGGGCTCGCTGTACGCCCCGACGGCCGCGTTCGACTTCTCCGGTTGGGACAACGAGGCGTCGTTCTCGTCGCAGGGCATCATCGCCCGGCACCTGACCGCGTGGCGCTGGAAGATCGGTCCGGCGGTGCCGTTCGTCGGTGGGTGGAGTGGAATCTACGCGCCCCGCAAGGTTGTGCTCAAGGTGATCAAGGACGGCGTTGTCATCGCCCAATGCACATGCGAGTTCGACGACGCCAACGGGTTGATACCGGGCTTCAAGGTCAACGAGCCCGAACGCCGAAGGCGGCCCGAATGAGGTCGCCGGTTCGCGACGAACGCGGTTTCACCATGACCGAGGTGCTGATGACGGTCATCATCATGGGCATGATCGCGTATCCGATCTCGATGGTCCTCACGCACGCGCTCACGCTCATGCCCCAGTCCGGCAGCCGCTCCGCCGCGGCCGCGGATCGTGCGTTCTTCGTCAACACCTTCTCCGACGACGTCGCGAATTCGACCGGGGCCGACGACGTCGACAACGTAACCGCTTGTGTCGACTACGACCTCCTCCCCGCGCAATCCGACAGCAGCCAGACGAACCTGGTCACCCTCGTGCCGTACACCGGATCCGACGCCGTGACCTACCGCGTGCGCGTCGAAAGCCCCGACGGCTATGAACCCAACTTCGCCGACATTCTGACGGACAAGCACCTCGTCACGATCGAACGGGTCGTTGCCGCGGGCGCGTCGGCCGAGGTCGTCGAGGTCGTCCTCGAGGGCTATTGCGACGGCGCCGTAACAATCGTGAACGTCACGCACACGCCCGTGCCCCCAGTGTCCACCGGGCCCCGGCACCAGACCGTGTCGATGACGCTCCGACTCAGGGACGCGCCGGAACTCCCGGCCCAGACCGTGAACCTCGAAGCGGCGATGCGCAAGACCGGCTAACCCATCTTGCGATCGCGGTCCCCCCACGCGCGGTCGCGCAGCAGTCGCTTCATGACCTTGCCGTTCGGGTTGCGCGGGAGTTCGTCGACAAACTCCACGAACTGCGGCACCTTGTAGTCGGCGAGGCGTTCCCCGACGAAGGCGCGGATCTCGTCGGCGGTCGTGACGCTGCGGGTCTCGACCACCGCTTGCAACTGTTCGCCGTAGCGGTCGTCGGGGACACCGAAGACCGCGCAGTCGACGACCGCCGGGTGGGTGTGGAGGACCTCTTCGATCTCGCGGGGGTAGACGTTCACGCCGCCGCGAATCACCATGTCTGATGCACGGTCGGTGAGGTACAGGTACCCGTCGGCGTCGAGGTACCCGATGTCGCCGACGGTGAACGCGTCGTCGCGCCAGGCCGCCGCGGTGCGGTCGGGGTCGTCGTGGTAGTGGAACCGGGCGCCACCCGCGGGCCGCACGTAGACGAGGCCGGTTTCTCCGGGCGCGAGCGCGGTTCCGGCCTCGTCGAGGATGCGGATCTCGACGCCGGGCCACGGCACCCCGACGCTACCGGGGCGCGCCAGCCACTCGTCGGGGGCGATGCGGGTCGCGCCGCCCTCGCTCGCGCCGTAGAGCTCCCACACGTGCGCGCTCGGCAGCGCGTCGATGACGCGCCGTTTCACCTCGATCGGGCACGGGGCCGCGCCGTGCACGACGAGCCGCAACGACGACGTGTCGTAGTGCGCCCGCTCCTCGTCGGGCACCTCGAGGATGCGGATGAAGTGCGCGGGCGTCATGAAACTCAGCGTGACCCGGTGGTGCGCGACGAGCCTCAGGAACTCGCGCGCGTCCCAGCGCGGCATCACGACCGTCCTCGCGCCGACGAACAATGCCGACATGACGAACCCGCCCGGGCCCGCGTGGTACGCGGGACCGGCCAGGATGTACACGTCGTCGGGCTGCCAGCCCCAGAGCGCGATCTGGCCCTGCTGCGCGAGCAACGCGCGGTCGCCGTCGAAGCTGCCGTGCACGACACCCTTCGGTCGCCCGGTCGTGCCCGACGTGTAGAACACCGGCGGCGCGAGCACCGTGAGTTCGCGGAGTTCCGTCGCGTCGTCGCCACCCGCCGCGATCATCGCCTCGCACGCGTCGAGGTCGTCGACGAGCACCTTGGCGGCCGAGTCGTCGAGGATGTACTGCACCTCGTCGGCCTTCAGGTGCGTGTTGACCAGCAC
>JANNHK010000064.1:0-13924 GCA_031404355.1 Actinomycetes bacterium | reverse complement strand
CGGCCAGTGCCCGGCAGTAGCGCGCGGCCTCACCGGACACGCCCTCGCCGTAACGCGGCAGCACGTACAGGAGCCGCATCTCAGGCAACCTCGAGCAACACGGAGAACAGGCTGGCCTGCATGCGCACGGAGTCGAACTCCGAGACACGGCGCGCGGCGCGCGCGGCGAGTTGGGCATGCAGGGTGTCGTCTGCGACCACCGACGCGATCACCTCGGCGAACAACGCGGGCCCGGCGTCGGGCGGCAGGAGCAGACCGCCGTCGCCCAGCGTTTCGGGAATGGCTCCGCACGCCTTCGCGATGATCGGCGTCCCGAAGGCCATTCCCTCGACGATCGGGACGCAGAAGCCCTCGTGCTCGCTCGCGGTGACGACCGCACGCGCGCCCGCGAAGTAGCCGGCCAGCTCCGGTGTCGGCACGGTACCGACGATGTGCACGTTGGGCAGGTTGAGTTCGCGCACCATCTCCACGAGGACGTCGGCATACGACGACAGGCGCAGGAGGCCGACGAGGTAGAGCGACGCGTCGCTTCCGAGGTACGTCGAGGCAATGTGCATCGCCTTCACGAGCACGTCGGGCCGTTTGTGCGGAAGGATCTGCCCGACGTACAAGACATACGGCTCGGCGACGGGAACCGGCGCGGGCGGGACCCGGGTCAGGCGGTACGGGTCGATCACCGGCGGGACGACGTGCACGTTCTCGTAGCCCATGGCGATCAACTCCGCCGCATTGAAGCTCGAAACCGCGATCGCCACGCTGACGCGGTGCCGCAGGTCGAGCAGCTCGCTGCGTCCGAGATCGAGCAGCTCGGCGAACTTCGGATCCCAGCGTTCGAAGTACCGGGCGGGTGTGACGTTGTGGTACACGAGCACCAACGGTTCCCGCCGACTCAACAAGAATGCGTGCACGAGCGGTTCGCCGATCGAGGCGTGATACACGATCATGTCGCCGGAACCGCGCGTCGGAAAGTCTTCGAGACGACGAACCTCGTGCACGACTTCACGCGCGATGTGCCGCGCGTACACCTCGGAAGGGCCGGCGCGGCGCAACAGATCGCGTACTTCGAGCGCGGAGTTCGTAACGGCGTCACCGGCCGACGCGGCGGCGATCACTTGGTGGATGCCCGTCACGCCGGTCTCACCTCGTAGCGACCAACGCGTAGTCCTGGGGCCCGTACAGCAACTCATTCAGCCGCGCGAAGTTGGCATTCATCTGCTCGGTCCGAGCGTCGTCGCCCGGAACGGGTCGGAGCGTCTCGTCGACCGGCATCGGTGACCGCCACTCGACGTGGAACTCGGAGAACCCGGCTTCGCGGAAGAGGAAGTCGAGGAACACGGGATGCACCGGCCGCACGTGGTCCGGGTCGGCCCAGAACGCTCGAGAGTACGTGTTCAGCGACATCGGGTTGACCGTTTCGATCACGACACGGCCGCCTTTGCGGACTTTCTCGGCCGCGAGCCCGACCACGTCGATCACGTGTTGGGGCGAGAGGTGCTCGATGACCTGGATCATGACGAGACCGCCGAGGCTCTCGGGAGCGAGTCGTGCGAGATGCTCGACGCCACCTTCGATGTGCTCGACGTCGAGACCGCGCCCGCGCGCGACTGCGACGAGTTGCGGGTCGACCTCGACGCCGCGGGCCTTTACGCCGGCAGCGCGAAGCAGTTCGAGGAACTCGCCGCGCCCGAAGCCGACTTCGAGCACCGGATCGCACCCGACGAACATCTCGGCGAGCGGCCGGTAGCGAGCCTGGAGCTCGTCGGTGCTCCCGCGGAAGAACGACGTGAACGCCGCTTCATCGTAGAAGGGGCTGACCGGGAGCCCCGGTGTGCGCGCCTTGACGTCGTTGACCCCTCGCGCCAGACCGTTCAATGCCCGCTGGTGTTCCGCAAGGCGCGCTTGGATGTCGTCGAGCTGTTGCAGGACCTTCGTGTCGTACTCGCGGCCGAGTGTCGACGTGATCTCCGCGACCAGGGTGACGGTCCTCGCGATCACGTGGGCGTGCTCCTGCGCCTGTTCGAGCACACCCTGGATCTGCCGGCTGACGATCTTCGACACGACCCGGTGCGCAACCTCACCGCCGGGAACCTCGCTGCCGTCATCGATGCGGCTGCGGCTGTAGTTGTAGTTCTCGAGCACGTCGAGCGCTGACTCGATTTCGTCGTATACGGCGGGCGACGGCGCCGGGCGATCGCCCATGAGGCGGTCGAAGTGCTCGTCGAGCGTCTCTTCGAGGTCTTCGGGGTAGACGCCGTCGCGGCGCCGGCGAACGACTCGTTCCTTCAGCTCGGCGAGGAGCGCCTCGAGGTCGGGCTCACTACCAGTCACGACCGCGCAATGTAGCCAAGAGCAGGTCCGAGGGCGTCCGCGCCGCCGATTCCCCGCGAGGGCGGTAGCCTCTTCGCCGCCGTGCCCGAGCCTGTTCTGGACCTTCAGCGCGTCCGCCGCGAGATCGAAGCCGAGGTTCGGGCGCGCCGCGCCGCAGGCGAGTACCCCCCCGGTTTCAGCCGCGATCTCGACGAGCTCTTCGCGCGCTTCTCGCCACCCGAGGCGAGTGACGACTTCGATGCCGCGGTCGAACGCGCCGAAGAAGCGATCTCGATGGAGCTGGTCATTCCGACCGCATCGAACAAGCCGGGAGTCGGGCTCTTCAAACGGGTGCTGGCCAAGCTGCTCGGCTGGTACCACGTCTTCGTCGTTCAGCAGGTGAGCGCCCTCGGGGCCGCGATCACGCACGCGTTGCGATTGCTGGGCAACCGGGTCGACGAACTCGAACGCACGTCGGGCCACACGGAACGAGCCCGTTCCGAAGGTGCACGCATACCCGCCGACCGCGATGACGCGACGTGGGAAGGAGTCGTCACACGGGCGCTGACCGGTTGCACGGGACGGGTGGCAGTGTGCGAGTCCGGCGACGGCGTCCTGCTCGCGGCCCTCGGTCAGGCGGGCGTCGACGCGTACGGCGTGGAGCCGCGCTTCGTCGTGGCCGATGCCGCGATCGCGGCCGGGCTCGAAGTGCGCGTCGACGACGTGGTCGGTCACCTGCGCGCGGTCGCGCCCGGCGACCTCGCCGCGGTCGTACTACGCGGGTGCGTCGAACGGTTGCCGGTCGGCGAAGTGCTCGACCTCGTCGACTTGGCGACGGTCCGGTTGGCGCCGGGCGGGCTCCTCGTCGTCGCGAGCGTGTCGCCCGAGGCATGGGGGCGCGGCCGCACCAGCGTCGAGGCCGACCTCGCGCCGGGACGTCCGCTGCACGCGTCGACGTGGGCGGCGTTGCTGACGGCACGCGAGTTCGACGGCATCGAGACGCAGGCGTTCGCGACGGGCGACCATCTGCAGCCGCTGCCGTCGACGCACCCCGACGCCGGTGTGCTGAACGACAACATCACGCGCATCTCCGAGGCCCTGTTCGGATCGAGTAGTTACGTCGTGGTAGGTCGGCGCCCGATCAGCACCCCAACCAGCACGTCGTGACCGCGGTCCATCAGTTCGTCCCCACGCTGGCCCCATGGGACGCGGTCGGGGGGCATTACCTGGCGGTGCAGGCCGCGCTGCGCGAGGCGGGCTACCGGTCCGACATCTACGCGCACGAGGCCAAGGATCCGTACAAGAAGCGGGCCCTTCCCTACCGGTCGTTCGACGGCACTGGCGGCGAACCGACGTGGTTGATGTACCACTCGTCGATCGGGTCGCCGGTTGCCGAGTTCGTGTTGGGGCGCCGCGAACCCGTCATCGTCGACTACCACAACATCACGCCCGCGTCGTTCTACGCGCGGTGGGAACCGTACGTCGTCGGCCAGCTCGCGCTCGGACGCCGACAACTCGCGAAGCTGGCCGTGCGCGCGAGCCTCGGGCTCGCCGATTCCGCGTACAACGCGGGAGAGCTGCGCGAGCTCGAGTACGACCGCGTCGCCGTCGTTCCAATCCTGTTCGACACCGCCACCATCGGCCGGACCGCCGCCGACCCGGCCACCGTCAATCGGCTCACGACCGCGAAGGCGCGGGGTGGTTCCGACTGGCTGTTCGTCGGCCGGGTGTCGCCGAACAAGGCACAGCACGACATCGTGAAAGCGTTCGCCGCGTACCGCCGCTTTCACGACCCCGACGCCCGGCTCCATCTGCTGGGTTCGGCGTCGTCTGACGCGTACCTCACGTCGCTCGAGAAGTTCGTGATCGCACTCGACCTCGAGGACGCGGTCGACATTGCGGGCCCGGTCACGGAGGCCGAGAAGAACGCGTACTACGAGACCGCCGACGCGTTCGTGGTGTGCAGCGAGCACGAGGGGTTCTGTGTGCCGCTGCTCGAGGCCATGCATCACGGCGTGCCGATCGTGGCCTACGCCGCCGCCGCCGTACCCGAAACTCTGGGCTCGGCCGGGCTGTTGTTGCCCTCGAAAGACCCCTTCACCGTGGCGGGCGCGGTGGCCCGGGTCCTCGGAGAACCCGGCCTGCGCACGGCGCTGGCCGCCGCGGGCCGGGAACGGCTCGGCCGGTTCGACCTCGCCGCGTCGTGTCGAACGCTCGTCACCGAGGTCGGCGCCCTGGTGGGTTCGTGAGCGCAGTCCACCAGTTCGTCCCGGTATTCGAGCCGGGGGCGATCGGGACCCACGCGATCGCGGCGCGCGCGGTGCTGCGGGCGGCGGGGTACGACTCGGAGATCTTCTTCACCGAGACGCGTCCCGCGTTCGAGTCCGAAGGCGGATTCGACGTGCGCGACTACGGGCGGCGCATCACGGCCCGGCCCGACGACCGGCTGGTGTACCACCTCGCGATCGGCTCGACGCTCGCGGAACGCCTCCAGAAACGCGCCGAAACGCTCATCGTCGACTACCACAACCTCACGCCGTTGCGGTACTTCGCGGGCTGGGCCCCTGTTGCCGCGGGCGGCGTCGCCTGGGGGCGCCGTCAGCTCGGTGCGCTCGCGCCGCGCACGGCGTTGGGTATCGGCGATTCTCGGTACAACGAAGCCGAACTGGTCGACGCGGGGTACGCACGAACGACGGTCGTCCCGATTCTCGTTCCGCCCGACGTGCTCGCGGTTCCCCCCGACGCGGCGACAGCGACCCGTCTGCGGGGCACGGCCGAAGGTGTGACGTGGCTGTTCGTCGGTCGCCTCGCGCCCAACAAGGCGCAGCACGACATCATGAAGGCGTTCGCTGCGTACCGCCGGTTCCACGATGCCAAGGCGCGGCTGTTGCTCGTCGGGAGTTCGTCGTCAGACACGTACGAACTCGCGCTCGAACGGTTCGCCGACCGCCTCGGACTCGCGGACGCGGTCGAGCTCGCGGGTTCGGTGTCGCCCGAGGCACTCGCTGCGTACTACGCCTCAGCCGATGTCTTCGTGTCGTGCAGCGAGCACGAAGGGTTCCTGGTGCCGTTGCTCGAGGCGTGGCACCACGGTGTCCCGGTCGTCGCGTACTCGGCGGCGGCCGTTCCGGAGACGCTGGGCGATGCCGGATTGCTCCTCGACGACAAGGACCCCTTCACCGTCGCGACCGCAGTCGCGCGCGTGCTCGGCGACGACGCGCTGCGCCGCGGGTTGCTCGACGCAGGCGCCGCCCGGTTGCGCCAGTTCGACATCACGGTCACCGGTCAGCAGTTCGTCGACGCCGTAGAAAAAGTCGGGTGACGCTTCTCAATAGGCATTTCCCGGTCGTCGCGGGACTCATCGCGTTCGTCCTCTACTGGTGGACGCGTGCCACCGCGCCGACAGAGTGGGATTCGGTACAACTCGTGTTCGGGCTTGACCGCTTCGACGTGCGCCAGGACTCGCCGCACGCGCCGGGCTACTACGGCTACATCCTCGTGGGGCGTCTGCTCCGCGCCGTGACGCCGCTCGGAGATACCGCCGCGCTGACGCTCGCGTCGGCGATCGCCGCCGCGCTGACCGTTGCCCTCGTCGCCGTTCTCGGTCGCGACCTCGGCGGCCGGTGGCTCGGCATCGCGGGCGCGGCCGTTGTCGGCACGACACCGTTCTTCTGGTTCTACGGCTCCACGGTGGCGTCGTACGCGTTCGAGGCGCTCGGCAGCGTCGCTCTCATGCTGCTGGCCTGGCGGGCGCGGCCCGGAAGTTGGCACGGCGTCGCAGCCGCGGCCGTACTCGGGCTCATCGGTGGTTTCCGCCCGACCGCGCTCCTCGTGCTGTTCCCGGTCGCGCTCGTAGCCGCGCTGCGCTCCAACCGCGACCTGCGCGCGTGGCTTTACTCCGCCGCGGCGGGCGCGATCGCGATCGCGCTGTGGTTCGTCCCGATGATCCTCGAACAGCCGGGCGGACTCTCCGAGATCACGCACAACAACGACGTGTTCTGGCAGAACGCGGCCAGGCGCACCGCGGTGTTCTCCGAGGGCTCGCAAGCGGGTCGCAACTTCAAGGTGTTCACCGCGCACCTGATCGTGGCATTGGGCCTGGTCGCGTTGCTCGGGCTGGCGGCGCTGATCGTCGGGGCGTGGCGCCGCAACCGGGCCGAACCCGGTGCGACCGCACGGTTCACACCGGTGGAACTGTTGCTCATCGCGGTCATCCCGCCGTTCGCGTTCATGAGCCTGTTCCACTTCGGCAAGAGCGGATACCTGCTCTCGCTCCTCCCCGCCGCGGTGCTGCTCGCCCTGTGGCCGGTCGCCCGGCTACGTCACAACTGGCGCATCGTCGGCGCCGTCGCCGTGGCTGTCATCGTCGGGTTCGCCACGCAACAGTTCCTCTACGGCGGGGGCGCGCTCCCCGACCGGTTGGTCGACCGGGGCCCGTGGTTCACCCGGTCGGTGAACGGTGCGCCGTTCGGTGGAACTCGCGATGTCATCCAGGTCGCCGACCGCTATCAGAACGTGTTCGACGAAATTCGCGAACGGTTCGACCCCGAACGAGACGTCATCGTCTACGTGGTCGGTAATGGCGGTCAGTGGTACCGACATGCGATGCACGCGCTGCCCGAGTTCACCATCCATCTCGACGATGGCCGCGACGCGCGAACCGGTCGCGACAACCAGTACGAACGCGAAGAAGACCTCGTCATCGAGGTTCCGCCCGGCGGCGACGCACTGTTCGCCGTCGACCTGCCGACGGGTGAACTCGCCGACTTACTCGACCAGGGTCTCATCGAGGCCGAATATCTCGACGCGGGCGCCGGATTGTTCCGTGTGCCACCGGGGTTGACGGTGCTCGGGCTGAACGTGCAAGAGGTCGAGGGCACGCTCGACGAACCCCTCGCGGTGCAGTCGCCGCCGCTTCCGTAGCCCGCGCGGTCGCGATCACGATCGCGTCGCGACCGAGCACCACGGCCGCGACGGGGACGACCCGAGGCGCCGGTTCACGACCGGGCGCGGACCGTCTCGAGAAAGGCGCGGTAGCGGGCCAGGATCGCGGGCCACGTGAACTCGGACTCGACGTACGCGCGTCCGGCGGCGCCCATCGCGATACGGAGCGCGCCGTCGGCGACCAGCACGTCGACCGCCTGAACGAACGACGCGTAGTCGTCGAACACCAGCCCGCCGTTCGAGCGGGCGCAGTGTTCGGATGTCGCGAAGCACCGAGCGTTCACGAGGACTGGCCTTCCCGCATGCCACGCCTCAACGAGTACAAGTGAGAAGGCCTCGAAACCCGACGCATTCACCAGCGCGACCGTGTCGCGCAGCAAGCCCCACTTCACGGCTTCGTCGACGATGCCGGCGACGACGATGTCGGGATGGTCGTCCGGCCGGTGCACGACGGGACCCGCGAGCACCAGCTTGAGCGGACCGGGATGCGCGTCCTTGTAGGCACCGAAGAAGCGGGCGAGCACACCCGTGCCCTTGCCGTCGTCGACGCGCCCCACCGACAGCAGGTACGGCGCGTCGCCCAGCCCGAGCGCGGCTCGTGCCGGTCCCGGTTCTCCTGGCTGAGGGTCCGAGCCAAGGCCGACGACGAGTTGACGCGTCGCCGCGGTGTCGAATCGCGTGTTCACGAACCGCGCTTCCGCATAGGTCTGGAACACGAGGCCGCGCGCGGCGCGGAACACGTCGCGAAATACCGGGAGACGAATGGGAGCTTCGTCGTGCGCGGCCGGGTGCATGACGGCGCGGTCGCGCACGCGCTCGATGCCGAGCACCGTCGGTTCGTAGAGATAGGGGTAGAAGACGACGAGGTCGGCGGGGCTCGCCGCGATCGCGTCGATCAGCTCGGGACTGTGCGGTCCCTGCCAGCGCACCCACTCGCGAGAGTCTTCGACACTCGCCCGGTGCGGCCGTGACAGCAGCGCGTGCCCGCGCGCGTCGAAATCGGCGAGACGGGGCGCCGCGGTCGGAAACCGGTGCACCGAGACGCCGGCCTCGTCTCGCCCGCCGGCCGGCAGTTCGTTCGCCCAGGTGCGCAGGTCGAGCGCCTGCGTGGTGAGCACGTCGACCTGCCAACCGAAGTGTTCGACCAGCCGCTCCGCCAACATGCGGACACCGAGTTCGGCGCCGCCCACGACCTCGCGGCCGTACCGCGGTGTGACGTAGGCGACATGCACGTCAGGTCGCAGGGAACCGGATCGTGACCGGGAACGACACCTTCCCGTCGGCGCGCGACGGGTTCATCACGTCGAAGCTGTAGCGCTGTTCGTGCCAGTCGTACACGGTGCCCTCGTCGGACGACTGGATCGCGATCGTCATGAGGTACGTGCCGTCGAGCATGGGCACCCGCTCGAAGTCGAAGGTCATCTCCCCGGAGCCCGACACCGTCGGAACCTCGACTTCGAGGATGCGGGTGTTGATGCCAAAGAGGTGGTTGCCTTCCTTGTCGCCGATGGCGATGCCGAACAGCAGATCCGATATGGGCTCGCTCGCCTCATAGTGAACACGCACCGTCATCGGTTCGTCGGGCAGTAGGAACGTGCGATCGGCGCTGCACCCCGGGTGCTCGACGGCGACGTTGGTGATGAGGACGCTCCCAATCGCGCTCGCGGCCATGCGTTCGCCGTGTGTCAGCTCGCGCTCGGGTTCGCCCGGCGCGGGCGCCGGCGCCATCTCGGGCACCGCCAAGCCCGTCTCGCCGTGCGCGAGGTGCTCACGGAACGATCGGACGGCCTCGCCCGGCGTCGAGTCCATGACGGTCATGCCGTGGTCGAGCACGATTGCCCGGTCGCAAATGCGGCGCACCAGATCGGCGGCGTGCGTGACGAACAGGATCGTGCGGCCTTCTTTTTGGAACTTCGCCACGCGATCGAGGCACTTGCGCTGGAACGCTTCGTCGCCGACCGCGAGTACCTCGTCGACGAGGAGGATGTCGGGGTCGACGTTCACCGCGACCGCGAAGCCGAGCCGCACGTACATGCCGGACGAGTAGTGGCGCACCTGCATGTCGATGAACCGCTCGAGTTCGGCGAACGCGACGATCTCGTCGAAGACCTTCTCGATGTCCTTCTTGGCGAGCCCGAGGATCGACCCGTTCATGAAGATGTTCTCGCGCCCCGTGAGCTCGGGATGGAACCCGGCGCCGAGTTCGAGCAGCGCCGCCAGCCGACCCCGAGTCACGATCTCGCCCGACGTCGGCTGGAGGATGCCGGCAATGCACTTGAGCAGTGTCGACTTGCCCGAGCCGTTGTGGCCGAGGATCCCGACCGTCGAGCCCTCCTCGATTTCGAAGTCGGCGTCACGAATGGCCCAGAATTCTTCGAACGGCGTGCGCCCGAAGTGGATCATCCGCTCCTTCAGCGAGTTGTAGCGCTCGTGATACAGGCGGAAGCGCTTCGACACGCCTCGCACCTCGATGGCGGCGGGCATGCTCGGTTAGAGCTCCTCGGCGAAGTTCGCTTCGAGCCGCCCGAAGACGCTCACCCCGATCGCGAGGGCCGCAAAACCGACGCCGAACGTGAGCCCGAGATACCCCGCGTACTCGCCCCATGACCAGTCGGGCAGGATCGGGACGCCGTCGTTGTCGACCTTCGCGTAGAACGCGCGCTGGAACACGAGGACGACCGGCGTGACCGGGTTCATCATGTACACCTTCGTCGACCATCCGCCGCGCCCGCCGATGGTCATGAACGGGTACACGATCGGTGTCATCCAGAACCACGCGAGCAGGGCGAGTTCCAAGAAGTGCGACGTGTCGCGCAGGTACACGTTGAGCGCCGAAAGCAGGATGCCGAGCGCGCTCGCGAGCAACAGCACGCCGATGAGCGCGAAGGGAACCAACGGCAGGTATTCCCACGCGACGTCCCAGCGCACGATCACCAGCGCGGCGATGAACACAATCCCCTGGAGAAAGAAGTTGACGAGTGCAGCGCCTACCGACGCGAGCGGCAGGATCTCGCGCGGGAACGCGACCTTGTTCACGATCCCGGCGTTGCCGACGATCGACCCCGTCGCGCCGGACAGGCCCGTCCCGTACAGGTTCCACACGAGCAGGCCGGAGAGCAGGAACAGCGGGAACGCGGGCGTGTTGCTCTGGAGGATGACCTGGAACGCCACGTAGAAGACGATGAGGTACAGGAGCGGGTTGACCAGCGACCAGGCAAACCCCAGGACGCTGTTCTTGTACTTGACCTTCAGCTCCTTGCGGGTCATCCCGACGAGCAACTCGCGGTACCGCCAGACCCGGACGAGCCGCTCCCTCGCGCCGAGGCGCGATCGGATGATGCGCGCGTCCCGGGTGCCCTCGGCCATACCTATGACTCCCTTCGCTCCCGTCCCGGGGGCCTTCGGCTTGCAGGACTTCGCTGCGTCCGCACCATGGACGTCAGGTTAGTAGCGCGAGGTGCGTCCGAACGGGCCGGTGATCGGAGTGGCAGGCGGGGAGCACCTCGCCGCCACGCACCTCGACGAGGTCGTTCACGAGCACGTGATCGATCTGGCTGTGCGGCATCCACGCGGGCCACGTCCGGCCGCGCACGGCCCGCTTCCACCCGGGAAGGAACGCGACGACACCGGGACCCCAGAAGTTGCAGTCGCCGGCAATGACCGTCGGCCCCGAACTCACCGGGAGATGACCGCGTAGCCCGCGGAGATGCACGACCGGACCGGCGTACCAGAGCTTCGACGACGCGTGGAGGGCGACGAGAGCGAAGGTTGTCCCCCGTAGGTCGATCGTGCACGCCAGCGCCGAACGCGGACCGGCGGGATCGCGACGGACGCGCCCCATCGGGAGCTCGCGGCGACTGAGGATCGGAAAACGCGAACATACCGCAAGCTCCGAGTACCCGTCGCCCGGATGGTTTCGACGCACCTCGTGCGCCTTGTGGCGCGTACGGGCGACGCGCAGCGTCTCGATTGCGTACCCGTCGGCGCGCAGCGGTTCGAGGAAGTTCTCACCGTCAACCGGACGCCACGACTCCGGAACGACAACGATGTCCGCTTCGAACGAACGGATCGCCGCCACGACGTCATAGCGTGTTCCCGCGCGCGCGCCGAACGTCGCGACGCCCCAATGGGCGTTGAACGACGCCAGCGTGAACTCGGTCAGGTGCCGAAAACCGCTAGATACCGATACGCTGCGCGAGCAGCTCGCGGTGATACGTCGCGTCGCCGAGGTAGATCTCAGAGCTCTTGGCGCGCTTGAAGTAGAGGTGCGCCGGGTGCTCCCACGTGAAGCCGATGCCACCGTGGATCTGGATGTTCTCGGCTGTCGCGTGGAAGTACGCCTCCGAGCAGTACGCCTTGGCCAGCGCGGCCACGACGGGAAGCTCCTCGTTGTCCTCGGCTGCGGCCCACGACGAGTAGTACGCGGCCGACTTGCCCGACTCGACCTCGAGCAGCATGTCGGCGCACTTGTGCTTGATCGCCTGGAACGAACCGATCGGGCGGCCGAACTGCACGCGGTCCTTGGCGTACTGCACCGACATGTCGAGGACGAACTGGGCGCCGCCCATCATCTCGTTGGAGAGCGCGACCGCAGCCTGGTCGAGTGTCTTCGAGTACGCGTCCCATCCGCTACCGGGCGCACCGAGCGGCGTCGCCGCGACCTTCGTGAACTCGAGCTTGGCCTGCTTGCGCGTCATGTCCATCGTCGACAGCGCGGTGCGGGTGAGGCCGCCGGCGTCCCCCGAGACCGTGAAGAACGAGATGCCGTCGGTGCCGCTCGTGCCGGCCTTCCGGGCGACGACGACGATCGTGTCGGCGGTGTGGCCGTCGAGCACGAACATCTTCTCGCCCGACAGCGTCCACGCCCCCTTCTTCTCGGTGGCTTCCATCGTGACACCGTCGGCGCCCCACTTGCCGTTCGGCTCGGTGAACGCCAGCGTCGCGATGCTGTCGCCCGACGCGATGCCCGGGAGCAACGTCTTCTTCTCGTCGTCGGTGCCCGCGTTGAGGATCGCGTTGGCGGCCAGCACGACGCTCGCGAAGTAGGGCGCGCACAGGAGCACACGGCCCATCTCCTCGAGGATGATGCCGAGCTCGATGAACGTGAAGCCCTGCCCGCCGTACTCCTCGGGGATGGCGAGGGACTGCAGACCGAGCTCCTGGCCCATCTGCTTCCACACCGCGGGGTCGTAACCCTCGGTGGTCTCCATCAACCGGCGGACCTCGGTCTCCGGCGACTTCGAATCCAAGAACTGCCGGACGGTACGACGGAGCTCTTCCTGCTCCTCGGAGAACGCGAAGTTCACAGTCAATCTCCCCTATCGAGGCTCTCTCGGTAACCCGAGAACTCGTTCGCCAATGATGTTGTGCTGGATCTCGCTGGATCCGGCGTAGATGGTCTCGGCCCGACTGGCCATGAAGATCTTGTGCAACTCGTCGAGATCGTAGGTACCCGCCGCCGAATGGGCCACTACGAGCGCGTCGGCGCCCAGGACCTTCATCGCGGTCTCGCCGAACGCCCGGTGCCACGACGTCCAGAACAGCTTGCCGATGCTGGCCTCGGGCCCCAGGGTGCCCGACTTCACGAGGTTGGTCAGCATGCGCATGCCGTTGTACTTCATGACCTCGAGCCCGATGTAGCGCTGCGCGAGCTCGTCGCGGAGCACGGGGTCTTCCGAGGCACCGTTCTTGCGGGCGATGTCGAGCACCCGCGCGACTTCTTCCTCGAAGGCGAGCTGCTGCGACAGGAACGCGGTGCCGCGCTCGAAGCCGAGCGTCGCCATCGCGACCTTCCAGCCCTCGCCGACGGGACCGAGCACGTGCTCCTTCGCGGTGCGCGCGTCGTCGAAGAACACTTCGTTGAACTCGGCGCTGCCCGTCATCTGCTTCAGCGGGCGCACTTCGATGCCGGGCTGGTCCATCGGCACGAGCAGGTACGAGAGCCCGTGGTGGCCGGTCGACTCCGGGTCGGTGCGGGTGACGACGAAGCACCAGTCGGCGCGGTGCGCCAGCGTCGTCCACACCTTCTGGCCGTTGATGATCCACTCGTCGCCGTCGAGCACACCGCGCGTCTGGACGTTGGCGAGGTCGGAACCCGCGTTGGGTTCGGAGAAGCCCTGGCACCAGAGCTCGTCGCACATCTGGATCCCCGGCA
Source organism: Actinomycetes bacterium (assembly GCA_031404355.1). Classification (GTDB taxonomy): domain Bacteria; phylum Actinomycetota; class Acidimicrobiia; order IMCC26256; family PALSA-610; genus JANNHK01. The sequence continues at coordinate 519 of JANNHK010000064.1, read as the reverse complement.
GGAACCGGCGCTTCTGCTCGTCGGTACCCCACGCGATCAGCGTGGGCGCGAAGAGTCCCTCGCCGAAGAAGGAGACGCTCGAGGGCGCGTTGGCCCGCGCGTACTCCTCGGAGTAGATGATCTGCTGCGCGACGTCGGCACCGCGCCCGCCGTACTCGACCGGCCACGAGAGCCCGGTCCAGCGGTCGCGCCCGAGCATCCGGCCCCACTCGACGCGGGTGTCCCAGCCCGTCTCGTCGGCGGGCCCGCCCGCGCTTCCGAGCGCGGCGAACTCACCTTTGAGGTTCTCGGCCAGCCAGGTGCGAATCTCGTCGCGGAAGGCGGCCTCGTCGGGCGTATCCCGGAAATCCATGGCGGATCGAAGCTACTTGACCGCCCGGTCAGTTTTCCAGACGGTGCCCCCCGTTCTGGTGGCGCGGGGTTGTGGTCGGGAACAAACCCGCGCCACCCGAACGAGGGTTTCGGGCGCCGGTAGCCTCGCTGCCTGCGGCCGGCCCACTACGAGACCTCCGACGTGCG
>JANNHK010000063.1:0-13937 GCA_031404355.1 Actinomycetes bacterium | reverse complement strand
CCGCCGCCTACTGGCGCGAGCAGACGAAGGCCGGCCGGGAGATGAAGGCCTCGATCATCCACACCTCGTCGACCTCGGGCCTCTACGCCAACCCCGGCCAGGCCAACTACGACGCGGCCAAGTCGGGCATTGCCACCCTCTCGCAGGTGTGCGCCAAGGAGCTGGTGCGGTACGGCGTCCGCTCGAACGCCATCGCCCCGGCCGCGCGCACCCGCCTGACCGAGGCGACCCCGGGCCTGGGCGACGTCGTGAAGGCTCCCGAAGCGGGCTTCGACGCCTGGGACCCGGCCAACGTCTCGCCGTTCGTCGCCTACCTCGCCACCGAGGACTGCCCGATCACGGGCGAGACCTTCATGGTGCAGGCGGGCAAGGTGCAGCGGGTGGCGTCGTGGAAGTCGGCCGAGAGCATCGACAAGGGCGACCGCTGGACCGTCGCCGAGTTGGCCGCCGAGGCCAAGCGCCTGTCACCCGACGGATAAGCAGGTCGGCGCGCCACTTACTCCCACGTACCGTGATGTGACGGCTCGCACATCGGGTCCCTTCCATACTGCGGACGGCGCGATTACCCACCTTCCATGATTTGGTCATTCCACCCGAAGCGGTATGAACTATAACGATTGATAGTTCTTATGGATGGCCAAACATGCCTCCTGCGTACCCTTGTCAGCACGGGGCGTAACGCTTATCGTCCGTTTCACCTTCTCACTCCGTACACATCTGTGGTGGCTGGATAACCGCTCAGTGTGACGGTTCCGAGAAGGTGCAGGAGCAGGGGCGAAAGCACCCACGCCGGGCGGCGATGTGGGGGTAACAGGGCATGATCACTGGGCGGATGCCTGGGGTGTCGCGATGACGCGACGCCCTGCGCACGGAGGAACAACTCGGCCTGTGCTTGCACGGCCGGGTAGCGGCTACGGGCGGCCAACACGGCCGGGTCCGTCGACGGACTGGCGCGAGCACGACGTGCTCGCGCAGGCGCGTCGTCGCGATCCGGTGGAGTTGCTGTTCGCAGCCTCCGGCGAATCCGACGCGTAACCGCGTCGGATCTCGTACTTCAACGGGCGGCCGAGCGCTGTTCTCGCGCGCCCACTTTTCTTGGTCGGGTTCCGACTGAAGGGCGGCTTCGCCGCGGTCGAGATCGTCACCACTCCGGCGAGCTCCCTGCGCTCCTCCGTCGCTTCGGTCGCCGCATCTCCCGGGCCTAGCCTTCTCGCGCTTGACCGAGGAGCCGCCTCCGTACGAATTTCCGGGCACCGAAGAGGTGCCGGTGGTCGACTGGCCGCGCCTATGGCGCGAGCGGCTCGCGACGCGCGTGCGGCGCAGCGACCGCTACTCGACCTGGGTGCTCGTCACCGCGCTCACCGGTCTGTTCGCGACCGGGTTCACGATCACCGTCCTCGCCGTCTCGCTGCCGACCATCGCCGACGACCTCGGCACGGGTGAGCAATCGCTGACGTGGGTCGTCAGCGGTCCACTCCTGACGCTGGCCATCGCCATGCCGCTGGCGGGCAAGATCGGCGACGTGCGCGGGCACAAGCGGGTGTACCTCGTCGGGTTCGCCACGTTCCTGACCCTGACGCTCGCGTGTGCGTTCGCGTGGAACGCGCCGTCGCTGATCGTGCTGCGCGTGCTGGCCGCGCTCGGCGGCGCGGCGACCGGGCCCGCGTCGATGGCGCTCATCATGCAGGCGTATCCCGTGGCCGAACGCGTGAAGGCGATGGGGTGGTGGTCGCTCGTGGGAGCCGGGGCGCCCGTGTTCGGCGTGGTCGCCGGCGCCCCGATCGTCGCCACGTTCGGTTGGCGATGGTTGTTCGTCGTGCAGGCACCGATTTCGCTCACCGCGCTGTTGCTCGCCGCCGTCGTCCTGCGCGAGACCCCGCGCCGCGAACGCGAACCCCTCGATGTCGCGGGCGGTGCGCTCCTCGCGCTCGCGACGGTCAGCGGACTGCTGGTCCTCGACCGCGGCAGCGTGTGGGGCTGGACGCACCCGGCCGTGCTCACGGCGGCGGTGATCGCGCCCTTCGCGCTGTTCTCGTTCGTGCGGACCGAACGCCGAGCGCAGTTCCCGCTGCTCCCACTCGAGTTCTTCACCCGCCGTAACTTCACTGCGTCGCTCGTCGCCCAGTTCGGCTCGAACTTCGCGTACATGGGGGGGTTCATCGTGACGCCGCTGCTGATGCAAGCGGTGTTCGGCTACTCGCTCAAGACGACGGGCTACGTCATGTTGTTCCGCCCGCTGACCTTCAGCCTGTTCGCACCGATCGCGGGGTATCTCACCGTGCGGATCGGTGAACGGACTGCCGCGACCGCGGGAACGTCGATGGTCATCGTGTCGATGGGCATCTTCGCCGCCGCCGCGAGCGCCGGATCGGTACCCCTCGTCATCGCGGGACTCGTGCTCTCGGGCCTCGGGCTCGGCGCGTCGTCACCGAGCCTCGTGTCGTCGGTCGCGAACGCGGTCGACGAACGAGACCTCGGAGTGGCCAGTGCCGCGCAGGCCATGATCACGCAGATCGGTGTCGTCGTCGGCATCCAGATGATGTCGACGATCGCGGGCGGCGACGACGTCGCAGGACCGTATGTCGTGGCGTACCTCGTCGGCGGCGCGGTCGCCGTGCTCGGAGTGGCCGGATCGGTATTCGTCCGGTCCGCGCCGCGACGCGCGCTGCAAGTCGCGCGTGCGGCGTAGGACTGAGTCGCTACTCCGTGATGGACTGGAGTGCTTCGGTGACCTTGGTGTCGCCGCCGCCGCCGCCCGCTCCTGCCATCAGCTTCGTCATGTCACCCTGCACGCGGACCTTGCCGGCCATGAACGCCTGCATGCCCGCCTGCGGGTTCCCGTCGAGGAAGACGGCCCGGGCGGTGTCGATGTCGGTCGACAACGTCACGTCGGCACCGTCGGTCGGGCCCTTGCCGAACATGGTGGCGCCGTCACGCGCACCCATGTGGAAGATGACGGTGCGGTCGCCTTCGGTGACTTCGAGGTTCATCACGACGGCGGCACCGGGAGGCGCTTCCGCCGCGTGTTCCTTGACCACCTTCTCGGCGGCGACGAACCAATCGTCCGAGAGAAATGGGTACTTGTCAGCCACTGCTTTCCTCCTGAAATCGAAAAGGTCGGGTGATGCTAGAGGACCTTCGAGTTCTCGTGACTGAAGAGCCCTTCCGGTGCATCCCAGCCCGGAATCGACCACACGTGCAAGAGCCAGTGTCCCTGGAAGGGATACGCATATTGACCGCTTGGGCAAACCCCGTCGTTCGACTCGCCGACGACGAGGAGAGGCAGTGGTGGAAGCTGAACGCAGAGCCACTGGTGTTCGTGCCAGACGTCCCAATCGCCTTCGAATCCCTCGGGAGGCAACGCCCCCGACTTCACGATGTAATTGATGCCGACAAGCGGCGGGTTTGAGCCCCGGCCGTACAGCAGGACTTCGGGATGCATTGGGTCGAAGACGCTGTCAAGACCGATCGCCGCGCCTGTGCCGCCAACCATGTAGTGCGCGGCGATACCTGGGAAGAACAGCGTCGCGGGGGTCCATCCGGCGGCTTTCGCGAGGTTGCCGGTCGGGAGCTTCACGGCTTCCGCCGTGACCGCGCTGATCTGCGCGGCGACGGTCGGGTAGCACTGCTGCAGTTCGGTCATCTGGATGTTGGGGCCATCGCCGTGGCCGCCGTGGCCGCCGTCGTCCTCGGCGCTGACTGCACACGGGTCGTGGGGTTGGGTCGTCGGCGTCGTCCCGCCCGTTGTCGGCGGACCGGGGTCGTGCGAGTGGCCCCCGTCGTGGGCGGTTGTCGGCGTTGTCGGGTCGCCCGCGGGCGCGGGGCTGTGGCCGTGCTCGCCGTGCACGGTCGTCGGGGTGGTGTCACCCGTGCTCGCGGGTGGTGCCGTGGTCGGTGCCGCATTCGGCGGGGGCGCGTTCGCAGCGGGGACGTTCGCCGGCTGCGCGCACGGCGCGGCGGTTGCGGTGGCGGTCGTTGTCGTGGTTGTGGCCGGCGGGACGGTCGTGGTCGCGGCGTGGTCACCGTGTTCGCCGGCGGTGGCGACGAGCGCCTTGGTCGTCGAGCACGGTGCCGTCGGCGTGGCCGCGGGAGCCTTCGCCGTGGCCTGGTTCGATTGGCGCGCGACGTCGGCATCGACATCGTCCGCGCCTTCGGCGTGCTCCTCGCCATGCTCCTCGCCATGCTCGGTGCTCACCTCGGCCACGGTTGCGCTGCCGTCCGATTGCGGGACGCCGCCGGCATCGTCGTCGCTACCGGCACCGGCCTCGATCGTTGACGCCGGGTCGTTGCTCGATGCCGCGGCCGCGAATGAGGCGACGACGAGCGCCAGCACGGCCAGAGCGATGAGCATTGCCCGCAGTTCCGCGCGACGCGCGGCGCCGACTGACGCCATGTCCGCCTCCTTAGGTGAGATCCGAGTGGTCGTGGGCGAACACACCCGTCTCCGACGGATACCCGGGTTTCATCCAGACGTGAATCATGGACAAGTTGTTGATGGGATACATGATGCCGCTCTGCGCCGCGCACTCTTCGGCCGAGATGTCGATGAGCGACCCCTCGTGACCGCCGACCTCGGCGACGACCAAGCCGCCCGCGAAACACACCGCGTCATGGCGGTGCCACACGTCCCACGGACCCTCGAACCCTTCCGGTGCGCCGGCGCCTGCCGCGAGATAGCTGATGCCGACGATCGGCGAGTCGGGTTCGTTGCCGTCGTAGAGGAGCGCTTCCGGTTCGTTGATGTCGAACGTCTCGTCGAACGTGGTGAAGCCGATCGCACCCGACTTGATGTAGTGCGAGGCGATGCCCTTCAGGTTCACGGTGGCGGGGATGTAGCCCGCGGCTATCGCGTCGGCACCGGTCGGGTAGCGCTCGATGATCGCCCGCACGGTGTCGAGCTGTTCCTTGGTCGCGGGCGGCACGTCGTCGTACTGCACGTCGTACTCGCCGTGATGCCCGACCGGGACGGCCGTGATCGCGGGGTACGACACCTCCTCGACGGCGGGTTCCGCACTCGCGGTGGAGGTTTGGGCGCCGGCATCGTCGGGTCCGGTGCCGACCAGCATCGACACCGACACGGCGACGATCAGCGCGACGACAGCGGCGATGGCCGCTACGACATTGCCCCGTGCTTCCCCCGACATTGCCCCCACCCTAAACCGATCCTGCGCTCTCGGGCACGCACGCGGCCCCGCTACCCTCGGGGCCCATGGCGGCCACGAGGCCCGAGCGCATCGCCGACCGGGAACGGAACCGGAAGTGGAAGAACGTTCCGCTGCGCATCGAGATGTCGGAATGCATCAATTGCGACGCCTGCCTGCGCGCCTGCCCGCCCCAATTCGGGGCCATCTTCAACCATGGTGCCGACGTGGTGATCCTCCCCGAGTTGTGCAGCGGCTGCGACAAGTGCCTGCCCGCGTGCCCGGTCGACTGCATCTATCCGGATCCCGAGTGGAAGCCCGGCCCCGAAGAATGGTGGACCCTCCCGCTCAGCCACCTCGACCCGTACAAGTAACTTCTCGCCGTGATTACTCGTGAGGAGGTCGTGCACGTCGCCAAGCTCGCTCGGCTCGCACTGACCGACGAGGAAATCGAGGCGATCACTCCCGAGCTGGCGGCCATCCTCGAGCACGCCGAGGAGCTCTCGGCGCTCGACACCCACGGCGTGGCGCCGACCGCGCACCCGCTGCCGCTGGTGAACGTGTTCCGGCCCGATGTCCCGCGACCCGGGGTCGACCGCGCCGAGGTCCTTGCCGCCGCGCCGCACGCCGAAGACGGGCGCTTCCGGGTTCCGCGCATCCTCGGCGACGCGCCGTGAGTGCATCCCGGATCGCGGACGACGTGCGGGCGGGCCGCCGGTCGGCGCGCGCCGTGCTCGAAGAGCACTTGGCGCGTATCGACGAACGCGAGGGCGAGATCCACGCGTTCAACCTCGTACTCGCCGACGAAGCGCGAGCCGCCGCGGACGGCGTCGATGCCGCGGTCGCGGCGGGTGATGATCCCGGCCCGCTCGCGGGTGTGCCGATCGCGGTGAAGGACAACATGGCGACGCGCGGGATTGCCACCACCTGCGGTTCTCGCATTCTCGAAGGCTGGCGACCGCCCTACGACGCGACGGTCATCACCCGGTTGCGCGACGCGGGCGCGGTCATCGTCGGCAAGACGAACCTCGACGAGTTCGCCATGGGATCGTCGACCGAGAACTCGGCGTTCGGTCCGACCCGCAATCCGCGCGACCCGAGCCGGGTCGCAGGCGGATCCAGTGGGGGATCGGCGGCCGCGGTCGCGGCCGGTTTCGCGTCACTCGCGATCGGTTCCGACACCGGCGGGTCCATTCGCCAGCCGGCGGCGCTGTGCGGCGTCGTCGGGATGAAGCCGACGTACGGCGCGGTGTCGCGCTACGGCCTCGTCGCGTTCGCGTCGTCGCTCGACCAGATCGGCCCGTTCTCGAACTCGGTCACCGACGCGGCGTTGCTCCTCGAAGCGATCTGGGGCCACGACCCGCTCGACTCGACGTCGATCGCGCAGCCGCTGCCCGCGGTCGGCTCAGTGCTCGACGACGGCGTCTCCGGACTGCGCGTCGGTGTCATCGAAGAACTTACCGACGTCGAGGGCATCGAGCCCGAAGTCCGCGCCGCGGTCGAGTCGGCTGCGAGCGCGTTGGGTGACGCAGGAGCGAAGGTCGACCGGGTGTCGGTGCCGTCGACGATCTACGGCCTGTCGGCGTACTACCTCATTGCACCCGCGGAAGCGTCGTCGAACCTCGCCCGGTACGACGGTGTGCGCTACGGCCTACGGGTCGACGGCGAAGACGTGGCGGCCATGAACGCGGCGACGCGCGAAGCGGGCTTCGGACCCGAGGTCAAGCGCCGCATCATGCTGGGTACGTACGCGCTGTCCGCGGGCTACTACGACGCGTACTACGGGCAGGCGCAGCGCGTCCGCACGCTCATCATCCGCGACTTCGACCGCGCCTACGAACAGTTCGACGTGCTGCTGTCGCCGACATCGCCCACGGTCGCGTTCGAACTCGGGGCGAAGACCGCCGACCCGCTCGCGATGTACCTGAGCGACGTGTGCACGATTCCGACCAACCTCGCGGGTCACCCGGCGATCTCCGTGCCGTTCGGTACCGGCGCCGATGGCCTTCCGGTGGGCGTGCAGGTGCTCGCGCCCGCGTTGGGTGAACCGGTGATGTTCCGCGCCGCACGCGCGATCGAACGAAGCGCGCCGTAGTTCTCATTCCCGGCGACCCTCGTGTTCGTCCCAGTGGTGCCGGTCGCATTTCAGTTCGTAGTTGTCGACGCTTGATTCGCCGCCTTCGGCCCTATGTTTCTTGTGATGCGCCTGACATCGGTACCAAGGAACTTCGCACCCTGGAGTGGTGCAGTGCTGATCGCGAGCGACGAGTGCCCGCCACTGGGCGTTGGTGACTGTGCGGACCGAGCGCCCGACGTCGAGAACTTCCGACTTCCCGTTGGTGATGATGCGGTGCACTTCGCAGTCGCACGTCAACCGCAACAGCGTGGCCCGCGACACCGAACCCATGTGGAGCAAATCGGCCCGCACCATGTCGAGCGCCGGTTCGCCACCTTGGAGCGTCTGCATGTCGACAAGGATCCCGGCTTGCACCGTGGCGCGGTGCCCCTGCGGCTTGTCGCGCGTCTCGAGGTAGTGCCGGCAGATTGCTCCGAGTGCATCGGCGCGCCGTTGCGGCCGGGTGCGCTTCGTATCCCCGGGCGCATCGGGGTCGTCGGCCATCGCGGCTTCGAGGGCTGCGATCACATTCTCGGTGACGTCGGGGTCGAGGCGTCCGTTGAGGACGCCAGACCCGTTGAGTTTGGAGACGAACAGTTCCCGGCGCGCGTGTCGGTCGCGCGCCTCGGCCGTGCCGTCGTCCTGGTCGATCCATTCACACACTCGCTGCACGACCGTTCGCATTTCGCGTGGTGTGCATGACTTCGCGGCCTGGACCAACGCGTCTTCGACTTCGGTGAACCCGGCGGCGCGTTCCGGCTTCCATGCCTGTGCGATCACGCCCACGTTGTCGGTCCTCACCGAACCCGAGAGGTAGGCGTGGGCGAGTTCGGGCATCTCGGCGATCATGCGGCCGATCTTCAGCGTTTGTTCTGCAACCCGCTGTGTGCAACGAGCCGCGCCCGCGAGCTGCGTCGCGTGCGACGTGTGCGGGTGCGAGAACTCGCCGGCGCGCTCCGCATTGGCGACGATGCGTGCGAACGCAGCCTCGAATTGGTCCCGGACGCGGGCGAGTTCGGCAATGTCGACAGAGCCCTCGTACGCGGCGAGTTTCCCGACAGATTCCCGAAGCTCTTCGATTACGAACACTTGTACGCCCGGTACATATGTTCGACTATAGAACAATCCACCCTGAGTTTGCAAGGGTTTTTTCGACTATCGAACGAAGCTCGCCGTAATCTTGTTGAGCGTTTCGGCGGCCTCCCACTGGAGGAAGTGACCCGCGTTCGGGACGATCAACGGCCCGGTGCAGTCGAGGCACGCCGCGGCCATGCGTTCGGGGAACGACGACGGCACGACGTGGTCGTCGGGGCCGTACAACACCAACGTGGGATGGGGTGTCTTCTCGAACAACTTCGGCACGCCCTCCATTGCCCGGTTACCGGCCGACTGCTCGTACACGCCCCAGCTCGCGCGGATCTTGTCGGCGTCGGCGTACGGCTCCGTGTGGAACGCGATGTCTTCGTGGGTGAAGTGGCCGGGCGCGGCCCACAGCCGGTGGCCGTACATTGCCGCGACCCACGCCCGGCGCCGCGCCGGCGTGTCGAGTTCCGAAAGCAACACGTCGGGTTCGGTCGCCTGGCGCCGGAAGTAGTCGGCGGTCGGGCGGTCGGCGAGCAGCAGCGGGTCGGGCGGGAGGTCGGGTACCGGCGGAACGACCGTGTTGAACACCACCTGGTGCGTGACCCACCCGGGGTACCGCAGCCCGATGTCGTACAGCACCACGCCGCCGACATCGCCGCCGACGACGGCGCAACGGCCGAGTCCCAAGACGTCGTGGACGAGCGTGTAGCAGTCGATCGAGAACGCGGCGATGTCGTAGAAGCCGTCGGGTGCGAGCGACGAGTCGCCGTGGCCGCGGAAGTCGGGCGCGATGACGTCGAACCCGGCCGCGGCGAGCGGCGCGATGTTGCGCCACCAGATGCGTTTCGTCTCCGGATACCCGTGGAGCAGGAGCAGCGGGTAGCCGCCGGCGCCTTCCCGCACGTACGCGATCGTCACGCCGTTGCGGACCTCGGCGTACTGCGTTCGGAACTGATTCGGATCAGGTGCCGTGCTCACGGTTGCGTAGTCTGGCACTGCCGTGCGGACGCAGCGGAGCCACGGACGGCGCAGTGAGGGAGCCATTTTGTGACCGAATGGGAAACTGTGATCGGGCTCGAGGTGCACTGCGAGCTCGCGACCGCGACGAAGATGTTCTGCTCGTGCGCCAACGAGTTCGGCGCGGAGCCCAACACCCACGTGTGCCCCGTGTGCCTCGGGTTGCCCGGTTCGCTGCCGGTGCTGAATGAGAAGGCGGTCGAGTACGCGCTGCGGGTTGGTGAGGCGTTCCATTTCGACGTGCCGGAGACGTCGATCTTCCACCGCAAGAACTACTTCTATCCCGACATGCCCAAGGACTACCAGATCTCGCAGTTCGACGAACCGATCACGAGCGACGGCTGGCTCGAGATCGACGGCGCGCGCATCGGTATTACGCGGGCACACCTCGAAGAGGACACCGGGAAGTCGTTGCACGTCGGTGGTGGAGGGCGCATCCACGACGCGTCACATTCGCTTGTCGACTACAACCGCGCCGGGGTTCCCCTCCTCGAGATCGTGTCCGAGCCCGACATTCGGTCGGCCGAGCAGGCCAAGGCCTACGTCGACGAGTTGCGCGGCACGCTGTTCGCGATCGGTGTATCCGACGTGAAGATGGAAGAGGGTTCGTTGCGCGTCGACGCCAACGTGTCGGTCCGGCCCGTCGGTACCGACGAGTTGCGCACGCGTTGCGAGATCAAGAACCTCAACTCGCTGCGATCACTCATCCGAGCGATCGAGTACGAAGTCGAGCGCCAGGTCGCCACCCACGAAGCAGGCGAGCATCTCGTGCAGGAGACGCGCCACTGGGACGAAGACCACGGTCGCACGACGTCGGGCCGCTCGAAGGAAGAGGCGCACGACTATCGCTACTTCCCCGAGCCCGATCTCGTACCGGTCGCGCCGACAGCCGAAATGCGCGCCCACGTCCGGGCGAACATGCCCGAACTCCCCGCCGCGCGCCGCCGGCGCCTGCAAGCGGACTGGGAGATCAAGGACGAGGACGCGCGCGTGCTCGTCGAGGTCCCCGGCCTGGCCGACTACGCCGAGCGGGCGGTCGCCGCGCTCGCGGGTGGGACGCCGAAGGACGTCGTCAACTGGGTGCGCCAGGAGGTACTGGCGTATCTGAACGAAACCGGGCTCGCACCCGCCGTGCTGGCACCGGAGATGCTGGCCGAGCTCGTGGGACTCGTCGCCGCGGGCACGATCTCGCGCGGTCAGGCCAAGGACGTACTCGCCGAGTCGATGCGCGAGGAGAAGTGGCCGCGCGACATCGTGCAAGCCGGAGGGCTCGCGCAGGTGAGCGACGAGGGCGAGTTGGGAACGGTGGTTGACGAGGTGCTCGCCGCGAACCCGGCTGTCGTCGAACAGTGGCGGGCGGGTGACGACAAGGAACGGAAGAAGAAGCGCGGCTTTCTCATGGGTGAGCTGATGAAGGCACTGAAGGGCAAGGGCAACCCGCAGACACTGAACAAGCTGCTCGACGACCGGCTGCCGTAGCGATCTCCGTCTAAGGGGCGCGGCTACGCGGAAGGCCGGGCAAGTGGACAGCCCGCACGAAGCGCAACAAGTCGTCGGCCCCGGCCTCGCGTCGCGCCAGTGCTTGGGATCCGAGCGTCAGCGCGAGCGTGCGTGCGACATCGCGCGCGGTGACGTCGTCGCCGAGCGTGCCCTCGCGTTGGCAGGCCTCGATCGCGGGCACGAGCACGAGGCCCAGGTTGCCTTCGTCCTCGGGCGGGCGGCCGAGGTGCTCGATGCTGCCCTGGAGTGCCGACGACAACAGCACCGGCCGGGAGCGGGCGACGTCGACGAGCAACGCGGCGAGGCGTCCGAGTTGTCGGTCGAGGATCCGCGGCCCGGACATCCCGAGACTCAGGTCGGATTCGAGCTGGGTCAGTTGGGGTTCGCACAGCTGCGCTACCACCGCGGTCGCGAGCCGCGACCGCGAGCCCCACGCCGAGTAGACGTGCGCCACTGTCATGCCCGATGTGTCGGCGATGTTTTCGACCGTGCACTCGTCGAAGTCGCGTTTGGCCATTAGCGCGATGGTCGCGTCGACGATGGCGCGGGCCGGCGAACTGACGGCATCGGCCGGTTCCCAGTCGCGCACGCCCCGCTGGGCGAGGAAGTCGTAAAGATGCTCCGGTTCCGTGTCGGGATCGTCGGGTTCGAGCATCCCGGAGATCATGGCGAGCAGCCCGCGCGCGTAGTCCTCCGATGTCACGAGGTCGGGTTCGATCGTGTGGCGAATGTGCGAGCCTTCGGCGTAGTTGTTCATCAACGCCGCGCCCTTTTCCATGGTCATTCCGTCGCGGATCCGCATGTTCCAGCGTTCGCGGATGAGATCCTCGGCGACGAGGTAGTCGTCCATGTAGAGCTTGTAGCGGCGCTTGAGCAGCTCTTGGATGCGGGGTTCGCGGCGGCGCGTCCACATCGCAGCGACGAACTCGTACACGTGGATCGAGTCGATGCAGAGGTCGAAGTTGTATTGCACCATCTCGAGGAAGTCGTCGAGGAGGTGCGTGTCCGGCGCGTTGGCGTAGCCCGCCCACTTGGCGTACGTCTTGGTGACGATCTCGTCCTCGGCGGGCTGGCGGGACAGCCCGTACTCGACCAGGGCGTCGACGTACGCGGCGTGGTCCGAGAAGTGGTTGTAGAAGGACCCCGTCGTCACCCCGGCCCGCCGGGCGACCGCTTTGGGGCTCAGGGCCTGGAGCAGTTGGGCGGCCGTGAGCTCGGGAAAAAGCTCGAGGCCGGCCGCGAGCAGGCGTTGGCGGGTGCGGGCTCCTCGCACGTTCGTGGCCCGTTCCATGACCACAATCATACCGTCCGATATGAAACATTCGTCCGGAGTCGATCGGTCCCTTCCCATGGCCGCGGCGGGCGTGGACACTGCTGCCATACGGGTTGTGGCGCGTCGGTCGGGCGGGACCGGCGCCGCCCACCGTGCGCACTGAGGAGTACACCCCGCGCCTCCCCGGACGGGGTGTACGACTCAGCGAAGCCGCCTCTTCGCCACGCCGGCCAGGTGCACGGTTCGGACGAACGCGAGCAGGTCGTCGGCCGCGTCCTCGTTCTCGCGCTGGGTGAGCGCCTCCGACGCGAGCGCGAACCCGAGCGACCGGGCCAGGGCGCGTGCGTCGACATCGGGTTCGATCGACGTGTCGGTCTGGCCGACCTCGATCGGGGGCACGAGTGAACGACCGAGGTTGCCTTCGTCTTCGGGCGGGCGCCCGAGATGCTCGATGCTGCCCTGAAGGGCAAGCGAGAGCAGCACCGGGCGCGACCGCGCCAGGTCGAGGAAGAGCGACGCGAGCCGTCCGAGCTGGCGGTCGAGGGCACGGAGCCCCGGCATCTTCAGGTCGAGGTCGAATCCGAGTTGCACTTCCGTGGGCTCCGCGAGGCGCGCGACGACGGCAGTGGCGAGTCGCGCGCGCGAGCCCCACGCGCCGTAGACGTGTGTGGTGCTCACGCCGGTCTGCGCGGCGATGTCTTCCACCGTGCACGCGTCGAGGTCGGCATCGGCGAGGAGCGTGATCGCCGCGTCGACCATCGCGCCGCTCGGACGGCTGATCTCGGCGTCGTAGGTCGGTTCGAGGTCGCGGATGCCGTGCCGCACGATGAAGCTCTGCCACGGATCGCCGTCGCCCGCGGGCGTCGCCGCGCCGAGCGCGTTCTCGACGAACGCGAGGAGCACATGCCCGAAAATCTCCTTCGAGATCGTTTCCGGTTCGATGCAGTGTCTGACCATCAGACCCTCGGCGATGCACGTCACGACCGCGGTGCCGATCTCGTGGGTGAACGGCGGCTGCCACTCGGCATTCCAGCGCTGCCGGATGATCTCGTAGCCGGCCGCGTAGTCGCCCTGGAACAGCTCATACCGGCGGCGCAACAACTCGAGCACACGCGGATCTCGCCGGCGGGTCCACATCGCGAGCAGGAACTCGGTGACGCCGATCTCCTCGATGCCGATCCCGATGTTGAAGTCGGCGAGGTCGTTCAAATCCGAGATCAGGTGCGTGTCGGGGGCGTTCGCGTACTCGACGATCTTCCCGAACGTTTCGGTCGCGATGCGGTCGTCGGCGGGCTGGCGGGAGAGGCCGTACTCGATGAGCGCATCCACGTGGCTCGCGTGATGCGGGAAGTGCGTATAGAAGGACCCGGTGGTCACCCCCGCCCGCCCCGATACGGCCTGGGCAGTCAGCCCGGCGAGGAACTCGGCCGGCGTCAGCTCCGCGAACAGTTCGAGGCCGGCCGCGAGGAGTCGCCGGCGGGTCCGTTCTCCTCTGACATTGGCCCGGGGCGCCCCCGAATCGTACCTGTAACTACGAAATCGAAGTCGAAGTACAAACGGCCCCTAGTTGGACAAAGGCGCAGGTACGAGACTCGCACCACACGGGTCGCGGGCGCGGCGGTCGGGGCGGTGGCCGCCGCGCCCCACCGTGGGTTCGGGGTCGGGTTAGGCGCTTCGGTAACCGGCCAGGACCCCGGGCGGAGCGGTCGGCGTCGAGCTCGTTGGGCATGTCGAACGACACCCGCTGGAGCGCGTCGCCGTAGCGGGCCCGAACCTGCGGGGCGATCTCCTCGGGGCGGCCCGCCAC
>JANNHK010000062.1:0-3244 GCA_031404355.1 Actinomycetes bacterium | reverse complement strand
CTCTTCGACGAGGGCGGTGATGAGGTGCGGGGTCGACACCGAGATGTCGACGCCCCAGTTCTCGTTGAACAGCCACTCGTTCTTGGGGTGGTTGACCCGCGCAATGACACGAGGCACGCCGAACTCCTGCTTCGCGAGGAGCGAGACGACGAGGTTGTCTTCGTCGTCGCCTGTCGCGGCGACGACGACGTCGGCGCGTTCGAGCCCGGCGGCCCGCAGCGAGTTGACCTCGCACGCGTCGGCGACGACGACTTCGACGCCCATCGACAGTTCGGCTCGTGCGACGACGTCGGGGTTCTGCTCGATGATCTGCACCTCGTGCCCGGTGGCGATGAGGTCGTTGGCGATGAAGAGGCCGACGTTGCCGGCACCCGTGACGACGACCCGCATCAGTGCTCTCCTCCGGAGTCGAGGTGGGCTTGCAGCTCGTCGAGCGCGTCGAGCGCGCTGACGAACACGAGCACGTCACCGTCTTGGCCGACCAGATCGGTGGTGACGATCTGCGCCTGACCGAAACGGGTCACGGCCGTGAGCCAGAACCGCCCCGGGCGGTTCAGCCTGCTCATCTTCTGCCCGACCGCGGCCGGCGAGATCGACCGTTCGACGAGCCCGACCTTGCCGGTCCCGTCGGCCCAGTCGTGCCGGGTCTCGTCGGGGAGGAGGCGCCGCAGCACTTGGTCGGTTGTCCACGCGACGGTCGCCACCGTCGGAATGCCCAGGCGCTGGTAGATGAGTGCCCGGCGGGGGTCGTAGATGCGGGCCACGACCCGCTCGATGCCGTAGCTCTCCCGCGCAATGCGGGCGCACAAGATGTTGGAGTTGTCGCCGTTCGTGACCGATGCGAACGCCCCCGCGCGGTCGATGCCCGCCTGGGCGAGGTGGTCGCGGTCGAACCCGAACCCGACGACGGTCTGGCCGTTGAAGTCGGCCCCGAGGCGGCCGAACGCGCGCTCCTTCTTGTCGACCACTGCGACGCTGTGACCGCCTATTTGGAGGGCGCCGGCCAGCTCGCTCCCGACCCGGCCGCATCCCACTACGACAACGTGCACCGCCGCCTCCGTTCGTCGAACCGGCGGGATGCTACGGCCCATCCGACCCCGGGGGCACACCGTTCCCGGAACGACCCCGGCGAGATGGCATGCTGGCGCGGGGACGAGGCGCCCGGTAGCCGACTGGAAACGGACACGTGCTCGACACGCTAAAACGGATCTTCGTAGGGCGGCCCTTAGCGACGTCCGAGCAGGAGCACCAGCGCCTGAGTAAGCCGATCGCGCTCGCGGTCTTCTCGTCCGACGCGATCTCGTCGACCGCGTACGCCACCCAGGAGATCCTGTTCGTCCTCGCGGTCGGTACCGGCGCCAGCCTTGCGCTCGCGCTCGAGGATCTCGTTCCGATCGCAATCGGCGTGGCCATCCTGCTCGCGATCGTCATCACGTCGTACCGGCAGACCATCAAGGCGTATCCCGGTGGCGGCGCGGCGTACATCGTCAGCCGGGAGAATCACGGAGAGAATGCGTCGCTCGTGGCGGCAGCGTCGATCCTCGTCGACTATATCCTGACGGTCGCGGTGTCGGTGTCGGCCGGGGTCGAGGCGATCATCTCGATTCCGGCGTTCCACGACGCGGTCGATTACCGCGTCTGGATCTGTCTCGCGTTGATCCTGTTCATCACGTTGCTCAACTTGCGCGGCATGAAGGAGTCGGGACGCATCTTTGCGGTCCCGACGTACGGCTACATCATCATGCTGACGCTGACGTTGTTCCTCGGCCTCACGATGTACTTCTTCGGGTGGTTCGGTGGCATAGAGCCCGTCGTGTTCGACCCCGAGCTCACCGAGGCCACGTTGGGGGGCACCGCCTCACTGAGTCTGTTCTTGATCCTGAAGGGTTTCTCGTCCGGTGCCGTCGCGCTGACCGGTGTCGAAGCCATCGCCGACGGAGTCCCTGCGTTCAGGCGGCCGGAAGCCAAGAACGCCGCGACAACGCTCGCGACGATGGGCGTCATCCTCGGGACGTTGTTCTTCGGCGTGTCATTGCTCGCGAGCCGCCTGCACCCGTACCCGAGCCACGAACGCACGGTGCTTGCGCTGATGGGTCAAGCGGTCTACGGCGACGGCTTCCTGCTGTTCGTCCTCCAGATCCTGACGGCCGGAATCCTCGTACTCGCGGCCAATACGGCGTACGCCGACTTCCCCCGCCTGTCGTCGATCGTGGCTCGCGACGGCTACCTCCCGAGACAGCTGGCCAACCGAGGCGACCGGTTGGTGTTCTCCAACGGCGTTGTCATCCTCGCGCTGGCCGCGGCGGCGCTGATCGTCGCGTTCAAAGGTGTGACTACGGCCCTTATCCCGCTGTACGCGGTGGGCGTGTTCCTGTCGTTCACGCTGTCGCAGTCGGGCATGGTGCGCTACCAGCTGCGCAAGCGGGGCACGGCTTGGCATCGCAATGCCGTCATCTCGGGTGCCGGCGCGATCGCGACGTTCGTCGTGCTGATCATCGTCGCGACGACGAAGTTCGTCGACGGCGCGTGGGTGCCGCTCATCGTCATTCCCGCGATTGTTGTGCTGTTCAAGGCGATCAAGCGGCACTACGTCGGCGTGTCGAAGGGGCTCACGGTTCCCGAGGACTACAAGCCGCGCCGGATGAACCACACGGTGATCGTCCTCGTCGGCAGCTTGCACCGAGGCGCGCTCGAAGCCCTTGCGTACGCGAAGTCGCTCGCGCCGAACCATCTCGTCGCCGTCACGATCGTCTCCGACGAAGAGGAACAGGATCGCATCGAACGCGCGTGGGCCGGCCGCGCCATCGACGTCCCGCTCGAGATCGTGCACTCGCCCTACCGAGAGTTGTCGCGCCCGATCATGCGGTTCATCGACGAACTTGACGCGCGCTATACCAACGACATCGTTACTGTCGTGATCCCCGAATTCGTCGTGAAGTCGTGGTGGGGCCACCTCCTCCACAACCAGAGCGCGCTGCTGCTCAAGGGCAAGTTGCTGTTCCGGAAGGGCACGGTCGTCACGTCGGTCCCGTACCACATCGACTGACCCGGTCGAGCTTGACGTTTCGAGCGATCGAAACCTAGATTGCCGCCCATCGAAGACGCCTTCTCGTCGCTATCGAAATCTGACCGGGAGGCCTTGAAGGCCATCTACCGCCTCGCCCCGAGGGAGGGGTCGGGAGATGGCGGCGCCCACACCGGCGCGCTCGCCGACCGGCTCGGCCTCAGCCCGGGCACCGTCAGC
>JANNHK010000061.1:0-1814 GCA_031404355.1 Actinomycetes bacterium | reverse complement strand
CGCCACGCTCCAACCGCCGGAATCGGGGACATGGACGCTGTCGATCGTGCAGGCGGGCCGGGCGCGTCTGTTCTTCGACGGTGAGGTGCTGCTCGACAACTGGACACCGACGGGTCGCAGCGACGCGTTCTACGGCTTCGGTAGCGAAGAGCTGACCGCCCCAGTCGACCTCGTCGCGGGCCGGACCTACGACCTCGAAGTCGAAGCGGTGCCCGCCGCACCGGGGATGGGCGGCCTCGGCATCGGATGCCTCCCGCCCGAGGGCGCCGACCTGTTGCCCCGCGCGCTCGCGCTCGCGGCCCGGGCCGACGCGGTGATCTGTGTCGTCGGCACCGACGGCGAGTGGGAGAGCGAAGGTCACGACCGCGAGACCATGGATCTGCCCGGCGCGCAGGACGACCTCGTGCGCGCGGTCGCGGCGGTGAATCCGCGTACGGTCGTCGTCGTCAACGCGGGGTCGCCGGTGTCGATGCCGTGGGTCGACGCGGCCGCCGCGGTGATGCAGTGCTGGTTCCCCGGCGAGGAGTGGGGCAACGCGCTCGCCGACATTGTCAGCGGCGACGTGTCGCCGTCGGCCAAGTTGCCGACCACGCTGCCGAACCGGTTGGAGGACACGCCCGCGTTCACGAACTACCCGGGCGAGCGCGGCCAGGTGCGCTACGGCGAAGGCGTGTTCGTCGGCTACCGCTGGTACGACACGCGCGAGATCGAACCGCAGTTCTGTTTCGGGCACGGGCTCTCGTACACGACGTTCGAAATTGGCGAGCCGCAGTGGAACGGGTCCGAGCTGACCGTGCGCGTGACGAACACCGGCGAACGCGCGGGCGCGGAAGTGGTGCAGTGTTACGTGCGCGACGTCGAGGCGAGCGTCGCCCGTCCGCTCCAGGAGTTGAAGGCGTTCGCGAAGGTGATGCTCGAACCGGGCGAGCATCGCGACGTCACGTTTACGCTCGACGACCGCGCGTTCGCGTTCTGGGACGTCGACCGGTCCGACTGGAGTGCCGAGCCGGGCGAATTCGAATTGCGCATCGGCACGTCGTCACGCGACATCCGCCACACGGCGACGATCACCCGGGACTAACGATGGCGTGTGAACGTGACGCCGGGGAGGTCCTCGAATGCGGTCGCGTCCGCGGTCACCACCGTTCGGCCCGTCGCGCGTGCGGTCGCGGCAATGACGAGGTCGTGCGCGCCGCGGGGGACGCCTTGGCGACGGACGGCGACGAGCAACTCGGAGTGCGCTCCGGCGGTGGCGACGTCGTACGCGATGGCCGGGATGGTCGCGACGACGTCGTCGACGAATGTCTTGCGGCGCGCTCGGTTCCGGCCCTTCGCCAAGGCGACGCCGACGAGTAACTCGGCGATGGTTATCGCCGCGATGGCGACGTCGTCGTCGTCGCCGACCACGTCATCGAGCCCGTCGCTCGACCGATCGGCGTCGATGAGGAACGTCGTGTCGAACAGGAGCCGGCTCAGGACCGCTCCTCGACCTCGACCAGTTCACGAATCGAGGCCAGGTCGCGTGACCAGCCGGCATCGACCAGGTGACGGCGAAGGAGCTGCTTGACGTCGGCGCCCCGTCCGCGTGCGACCGGCTCGAGGTGAGCGACCGGCTTGCCCCGGCGGACGATGGTGTAGTGCGCGCCTTCGTGTTCGACGGCGTCGAGCATGTGGGCGAAGTTGCGGGACGCGTCCGTCGAGCTGATCTCGGGCACGAAATCAGATTATCAGATCAGGGGACGTATTGCTCCTCGATCGCGGTGACGGTGCCCGACGCGGCGTCGATCGTGATCCAGTACGGAGTTTCCACGGGC
>JANNHK010000060.1:0-1678 GCA_031404355.1 Actinomycetes bacterium | reverse complement strand
GGCGTCGAGCTCGACGACGTGCAGGAAGACCGATTCGAGGCCGTCGTCGCTGCTGACCACGGACCGGTTCAGCGCCAGGCGCTCACCGCGGACGGCAATCTCCTCGACGGTCAGGCGATCGAAGACCTCCAGGTAGGCACGGAACCCCTCCATGTACTCCACCGCGCCGCGCTGCAACGGCGGCGCCGCCTCCACGATGCCCCGATGGTCGATCCGCTCGAAGTCGGTCCGGAACGCATCGAGCATCTCGTCGAAGCGGCCGCCGTTCGCAAGGCCGACCAAGCGCTGCGTCGTTCTCGTCGCGGCGTTCTCCACCCGCGGCGTGCGCTGGTCAGTGTCACTCAGCACGGCGAAGCGGACGAGTGCGGCGTCCCAGCCGTTCTCGTCAAAGAGCTCGCTGCGGATCGCGAGTCCGTGGGCGTCGGCAAAGAACACGCAATAGTTCAGCCACTCGACCTCGGCACCGTTCTCGGCGACGCCGCGACTGACCGTTCGAGCAATCAGAGAACGCTCCCCGAAGTGGAGCTTCGTGACGACGACCGTCGTCGGCAGGTCGTCGAAGCCCTGGCGCATCTCGGCGAAGCCCTGCCGGGTGCGAGTGCCCCAGCTCACCAGGCGGTGGTCGACGTACTCGAACTCGGGAGAGGTCAGATCAGCCAACCCGGCGTAGTCCCGGGCCGCGACCCCGGCCGCGTTCGCGTTGAAGAGTCGAAGCAGGTCGGCATGCTCCGTACCTTCACCAGCGACAAACCGGTCGTCGAGCTCGGCGAGCGCTTCCGCGAGTTGGGTCTCGTCGTAGTTCACGTTGAAGACTGCGCGCGCAGACGCGTCGGTCTCCATGAGATTGAGGACCACGAGTTCGGTGCCTTCGACGGTGCGGAACGTCTGACGCGCCAGCGCGAGCCGCTCACCTCGGACCGCGATCGGCTCGTAGACCTGCTCCACCAGACCGAGGTCGTACAGCGCCTCCAGCGAATCGACGACACCGCGCGGGTTCGCCTCGGGCTCGGCGACCGTCGGACGCCGATCGATCCGGACGTAGTCCTCGGCGAAGACCTCGCCCGCCGCCACGCGGGCACGCATCTCGTCGAGCCGGCCGGCCCGGTACAGCGCCAGCCACGGCTCGAACAACCTCGTCGCGGCGTTCTCCACCCGGGGCGTGCGCGGGTCAGTGTCACTCAGCTCATCGAAGCGGGCGACCGCGGCGTCCCAGTCGTCCTCGGCGAAAATCTCGGTCCTCTCGGTCCGACTGTCGGCGTCAGCGACGAGGAGCGAGTGGAATGCCCACACCACCTCGCCGCCGTCCGGGTCCACGCCTTCGTTGAGGTTGGTGGTCAGAATTACCCGACCGCGCACGAGCAGATTCGTGGCTACGTACGAGAAACCGAAGTCGGCGTAGGTGCGGTACCACTCGATGAATCCGTCGAGGTCGAGGGTCGGAGTGCCGAGCTGGCGGTGGTCTTCGAAGACGTAATTGGGGGCTGCGAGCTCCCGCATCGCGCCGTGGTCGTGCGCGTTCAGCGCTCTGAACCATGCCGCGTTCGACTTCACCACATCGGCGTGCTCGGCGCCTTCGCCGGCGACATACCGCGCGTCGAGTTCCTCGACCGCGGCGTTGAGGTCGGCTTCGTCGAACTGGACCAGCGCGAGCATCCGGCCGTGGGGGGGGGGGGGGGGG
>JANNHK010000059.1:0-4303 GCA_031404355.1 Actinomycetes bacterium | reverse complement strand
ACCGCTCTGCACCATGCGCCCGAGACCGTCATAGCTATACGTGCTCTTCGTACCGACCCTGACCAGGCGGTCGAGCCCGTCGTAATCGTGCGCAGTATTCGTCGTCCTGGTGCCAACCGTGACCGCGACCTGCTCCAGCGTGCCCCGCGCCGACCACGTATACACCGACCCCGGCCCCGAACGCAGGCGGTTGCGGGCGTCGTACGTGTACGTGGCGGTCCCCGCCGTCACCCGGTTGCCGGCGTCGTCATACGTGTACTGCACGGCCGCGCCCGTCGGAGGCTGCCACGTCTTCAGGCGACCCGACGGGTCGTAGTCGTACGTGTGCGCGCCGGTCTGCTTGTTGCCGGGCTGGGTGAGGGTCCGGCGCTGCAGGTTGCCGTCGGCGAAGTAGTCGTACTCGGCCGCCGCGATCGTCTTGCCCTTGTTGACGAGTGTGTCGGTGTCGAGGAAGCCGCGGCCGTCGTAGTCGAACGTGCGGGTCGCGGCGGCAGTTCCGGTGCCGTACACCATCTGCGTGATCTGGCCCGCGGCGTTGAAGTCGAAGGTCGTCGGCTTCTTCGTGAGCGGGTCGGTGACCGAGTCGAGGTCGCCGGCGGTGTCGTACACGTACGACGTGATACCGGCGACGTCGGTTCGCGTCTTCAGACGCCCCGCGTCGTCGTACTCGAACGTCGCCGCGTTACCGGCCGCCGTCTGAGACACGAGCAGTCCGCGATCGTCGTACGCGAACGTCGTTGCGCTGACCGGGTGGTTGATGTTCGTCAGATTCCCGACGAGGTCGTAGCCGAACGTGTTGGCCGCCGCGGTGGTACCGCCGCCGGAGCCTGACTCCGACCGCATGCGGCCGAGTTCGTCAAAGGCGCGGGTGACGACCACGTTGCCGGGCTGCGCGCTGCGCACGGGCAACGCGCCGCCGTCGTACGAGTCGGTGAACGTCCGGTCGGCGAGCGCGGTGTGACCTGCCGTCGACGGCTCGACGGTCGACTCGGGCAGGTTCCACGCGTTGTACGTGTAGGTGGTGACCGCGCCGGCGCCGTTCGTGACCCGCGTCAGGTTGCCGGTCGCGTTGTAGCCGTAGGTCGTGCGAATCGGCGACGCGCCGTCGGGCTCGTCGATCGTGACGAGCCGGTCGAGCGAGTCGTAGGCGTAGGTCGTGAGATACGTGTCGTCGGCCGGACCCGCCGACCGTGCGCTGCGCTGCGCCGTCAGGTTGCCGTTGGCGTCGAACGCCCGACGTTCTGTTGCGGTCGTGCCCGACGTGGGCACGTACTCGGTCACGAGCGGGCGGCCCGCCGGGTCGTACGTCGTACGAGTCACCCGATCGAGCGGGTCCTCGATTGTGGTCGGACGCCCCGCGACGTCGTAGGCGATCGTGGTGATGCCGTTGCGGCCGTCTTCGACTTCGACCAGTTCCGACGCCGCGTTGTAGGTGTGCTCGGTCTCGACGCCCATTGGGTCGCGCATAAGGGTCGGGTTGCCGAGGTCGTCGAAGTCGTACTGGGTTGTGAACACGCCGGCCGGCACGAGCTGGCTCACGTGCTCCGTCGACGCTCGCATGCGTCCGAAGTCGTCGAATGTCGCGGTGTCGAGGGCACCGGTCGGGTCGATGGTGCTGACCATGTTCCCGGCGTCGTCGTACGCGAAGTGTGAGCGGCCCGGCGCTGCCGCTCCGGCCACCAGCGGGTCGGTCTGGCGTACGAGCCGGTCGCGGGCGTCGTAGTCGAACGTCGTGACGTTGCCACGCGTGTCGCGTGTCGAGAGAACGTTGCCGACGCGGTCGTAGGTGTGCTGCTCGAACGCGTTGACAACTGGCGCGCCACCAGGCGGCGTGTACGAGGGCAAGTCACTACGCACGAGACGATCGAGGGTGTCGTACACGGCGTGGGTGCGGTTCCCACGCGCGTCGGTGACGTCGGTCTGGTTGCCGTACGCGTCGAACCCGAACGTGGTCGTCGGGCGCGCCGAGACCGCGGTCCCGCCGCTGTTCTCGATGCCGGCGGGTGGGCCGGTTTCGCTGACGGGGTTGCCGTACGCGTCGTAGGCGAAATCCCACCGGTGTGCGGCATCGCCCGCGCCCGCCCCGCGCGGGTCCACCATCGACGTCACGAGCCCGCGTTCGTCGTAGCTGTAGTGCGTGACGAGGTCGGTTGCGCCGTTCTCCACGATCGATCGGGCCACCAGCGGCGCGTTCGGGGTGTATTCCCACCGCGTTTCGACGGTTGACCCACCCGCGGTCGTGGTTTCGCGGGTTGTCTCGCCGCTCGGCAAGTACGCGAACGTCGTCACCCGGGCGGGGCCACTCCCCATCGCAAGCGTCGACTGCGAGACCCGCCCGATCTCGTCGTAGGAGTTGGTGACGACGCGCTTCCCGTTCCCCGACGATTGTTCGATAGGCGCACCGATCGGGTCGTACGTCGTGGCTTCGAGCACGACATCGCGGGTCGAGCCGTCGGCATTGCGGTAGCCGACGAGCGTCGCGCGTGTCCGGCGGTCGGCGGCGTCGTATTCGTGATGCGTGTGCAGCATCGGCGTGCCCGCCGGCGGCAGCTGGCCGGCCCGGGCACCCGTTCCCGGTGCCGGGGCGTACTCGTCGGTGACGCGGCCGGCGTCGTCGTACGCGAACTGGAGCAGGAGCACGTCGCGCGGGGCACTGCCGTTGACCGGGTCGTCGACGAAGCCTTCGAGGGTGCTGGTGAGGAGCTGGTTACGGTCGTCGTAGACGTTGCGGGTACTGCGGCCGAGCGGGTCGACGACACGGACTCGGTTGCCGGCGCCGTCGTACTCCATCGCGGTGACGCCGCCATCAGGGTCGGTGCCGGAAATCTCTCGATCGGCGCCGTCGTAGGCAATCGTCGTCGTCCGCACGACTCCGGAAACGAGGTCCTCTTCGAGTTGCTGGCGTGCGTTGTTGTTCGCGTCGTAGGTGAACGACACGCGCAGCTGGCTCGCCGGCGCACCGCCCGATCCGGGCACGTTCGGCATCGTGATCGAGGCCGGGTGCGACAGCGGGGTCCACGTTCGGGTCGTGGTCGACGATCCGCCGGTCCACGTCTCGGTCTCGCTGATGGGACGGCCAAGCGCGTCGTATGCGAACGTGGTGACGAGACCGGTCGCTTCGCTCCGGCGCCGCAGGTTTCCCTGCGCGTCGTACTCGAATCGCGTGTCGGCCCCGTAGCCGTTGTTGGTGGTCAGCTGCAATCCAGCGGGGACCGGTCCCCAGCCGAAGTTCTCACCGCCGGTGGAGTACGTGTTGGTCTGGGTGACCCCGGCCGAGAACGCGTCCGTGGTCGGCGACCTCATCGCCACGAGATCGCCCTGCGCGTTGTACGTGTAGGTCGTGAGGAACCGGTTGTCGCCGGCGCCGCTCGACCGCGCGTCGCGTTGTTCGGTGACCTGGTTGTTGCCGTCGTACGTGAAGTACTCCGACTCGGCCTCGCCGTTGGTGTCGGTGAGGAGGTTGCCGAGCGCGTCGTAGTCGAACTCGTGCGAGTTGCCAACCGCATCGGTGACCTTCGACCGGAACCCGCTGGTGTCGTACTCGTAGCTGGTGACGCCATCGTCGGGATCCGTGACCGAAGTCAGCCGGAAGCGAGCATCGAACGCCTGTGTCGTCGCCTTCCCGCGCGGGTCGGTCACGACCGTCTGGTCACCTTCGTAGGTGAAGGTCGTGCGCTCGCCCTCGCCATTCTCGGTCCACTGACTCTTGCCGTCGATGTCGTAATCGACGCGGATCATGTCGTTGCCGCGGGGCGCGGTAACACGCGTCAGAAGCTCGAGGAAGTACTCGTACCGCGTGCAGCTGCCACCGATCAGATCGGGGTTCCGCGGGTCGCAGACCGCGACGAGCGTGTCGTTCAGGCCGTAGCCGTAATTCCACACGAGCGGCGAACCGCCGACCGGATCGGTCGCGATGCTCGTGATCCGGCCGCCGGAAACGGTGACATGCAGCGTGCGGCCCGATTCCTCGTCGACGATCGCGCTGAGCACGCCCCCCGAGTAGACGAGTGACTTCACATGGCCGTGACGATCCTCGACCGACTGCAACCGGCGGTCGGAACCGAAGTTGTACGTCGTCCGATCCTTCAGCTTCAACTCGAAGCCGCCGCCCGGCAAGCGGGTCAGCGTTGACGGGTAGCCGAGCGGCGCAACGAACGTGCCGTTCGGACCCGCGGTGTGCTTCTCGCGCCGGCCGTCGGGATACACAACCAGCTCCGAGCCGACCGCGGCACCAAGCTCGACGCGCATGTCGAGTTCCGAACTCCAACTCGCGCCGAACAAGCCGACGGCCGGATCGGCGCTG
>JANNHK010000058.1:0-5821 GCA_031404355.1 Actinomycetes bacterium | reverse complement strand
CTCCTTCTTGCCGTCGGGATGCACGCGTGTAATGCGGCCACCGAGCAGCTCGGTGACGAGCACGGTGCCGTCGGGCATGACGACGGGCCCCTCGGGAAACTCGAGCCCGGCGGTGATCTCGGTAATCGCAGGAGTACTCACATTGTTTCCTTGTCGCTGCTCGGGCGGACCGATCTTTCGGAATGCCGCCGACGCCTTAACGTTCGGTGGGGCTACATGCCCGGTCCGCTGATCCTCGCAGACTCCGGCGAGCTCGCTGACGCTCGCCGCGTCCGTGCGACGCTGATCTACAACATCAAGGGGCGGCTCGACACCCCGACCTGCTCCTTCTCCATGCGGTGGTCGACCACCTGCGCGACCGAGATCATGGCGATGCGGTGCTCCTGCGCGAACAGTTCGAGGTACGGGATCCGCGCCGGTGAGCCGTCGTCGTGCAGCACTTCGCAGATCACGGCGGCGGGGGCCAGGCCCGCCAGTACGGCGAGGTCGACCGCCGCTTCGGTGTGACCGCGGCGTTCGAGCACGCCGCCGTCGCGGGCGCGCAGTGGGAACACGTGGCCGGGACGGATGAAGTCGCTCGGCCGCGAGTCGGGCTCGATCATGCGCCGGATCGTGAGCGCCCGGTCGGCGGCCCCGATGCCGCTCCCCGCGGTGCAGTGGTCGACGGAGACGGTGAACGCGGTATCGCAGCCGGGGGTGGCGACCATCGGCCCGATCTCCAGCTTGTCGAGCCGCGTCGACGCACACGGCATGCACACGAGCCCGCGGGCCCAGCGAAGCATGAAGTTGATCGCCTCGGGCGTGACCCACTCGGCCGCGAGCGTGAGATCGCCTTCGTTTTCGCGGTCTTCGTCGTCGACCACGAGAACCATCTCGCCGCGCCGGATGCGACGCAGTGCGTCGTCGATCGTTGTCAGGGGCACGCCATGCTCCCTCTCTCGGAGTCGGGGCTCTGATACTGCGGAATGTCGAACACCATCCGGCACCCGTTCGGCTGCCCGTGTTCGGAGTGGATCTCGCCGCCGTGCAGGTCGACGATCCAGCGGGCGATCGCGAGACCGAGCCCCGCGCCACCGTGGTCGGACGAGCGCGCCGAATCGGCGCGGTAGAAGCGTTCGAAGATGCGGCCGGCGTCGCCGTCGGCCACGCCGGGACCGTCGTCGGCGACTTCGAAACGCACGACGTCGGCGCGGGACTCGGCGCTGACCGCGACGCGCCCGCCGGGCGGCGAGTGCCGCACCGCGTTCTCGACCAGGTTGGCGACGACTTGATGCAGGCGTTCGGCGTCGGCGTCGAGCGTCAGCTCCACCGGTTCGACCGCGACCGTGAGCCGCACGTCGCCCGCGTGGAGCTTCGATTCGCGCACCGCGAGTTCGAGCATCGGTGCGACGTCGAACTCGCGCCGGTCGAGCGGGATCGCACCGGACTCGAGGCGGGAGAGATCGAGGAGTTGCTGCACGAGGCGCCCGAGCCGTTCGGTCTGGGCCAGCATCGTGGCGAGCGTCTCGGGGTCCGGCGGCTCCACGCCGTCGACCAGGTTCTCGAGCTGGGCCTGCAACGCGGTGATCGGCGTTCGGAGTTCGTGACTCACGTTGGCGACGAGGTCGCGCCGCACCCGGTCGGTCTCCGCGAGCTCGGCCGCCATGTCGTTGAACGCCCGGGCGAGCGTGCCGATCTCGTCGCGTGAGGTCACGGTGACACGCCGGGAGAAGTCGCCGGTCGCCATCGCGGCCGCGGCGTCGGCCATTTCGCGCAACGGCGACGTCGTGCCCCGCGCCAGGAACCACACCACGGCGAGCGCGACCGACCCGGCGAGCGCGCCCGCGACAGACGGCCACAGTTGGGCGTGGATACCGACCCACGTCAAAAAGATCGTGACGGCAATGGCGCGACGATGATGACGCTGAGCTTGAGCTTCAGCGTCGGGAGTCGGTCGAGCGGTCGTTCGGGGGGTCGGCCGACGCGCATGTCAGTTCGCTCGCATTTCGGTCGGTCCCAATTCAGTGGGAGCGTCATCTACTGCGTATCCGACGCCGTGCACCGTCCGGATGAGATCGGGGCCGAGTTTGCGGCGCAGTGTGCGGATGTGCGAGTCGACCGTACGGGCACCCGACGGGATCTCGTAGCCCCACACCTGTTCCAACAACTCCTCGCGCGTCGCGACCCGACCGGGCCGGGTCGCGAGGTACTGGAGGAGGTCGAACTCGGTCGGCGTCAGATGCACGGGCTCGTTCCCGCGCCGCACGATGCGGGCGGGGCCGTCGATCTCGATGTCGCGGATCGTGCACACGTCGGCCGCGTCGGCGGGGCCGTGCCGGTCGACGCGCCGTAGGAGCGCGTGGACACGCGCCACGAGTTCGCGGGAGCTGAACGGCTTGGTCATGTAGTCGTCGGCCCCGACCGCGAGGCCGACGAGCAGGTCGTGTTCGCTGTCGCGGGCGGTGAGCATGAGCACGGGCACGGGCCGCTCGGCCTGGATACGTTCACAGACTTCGAGTCCGTCGAGCCCGGGCAACATGAGATCGAGGATCACGAGGTCGGGCCGGATCCGGTCGCACAACGCCACCCCGGCCGGGCCGTCGCTCGCGATCTCGACCGCGTAGCCCTCGCTGCGGAGCCGGGCCGCGACCGCGGACGCGATCGAGCGCTCGTCCTCGATGACGGCAATCGTGCGCGAGGGGGCCGGGGCCGCCCCCGAACTCATGCCCAGCGTCATGACTACGAGGATAAGGACCAAAGGTCGGCATCGTCGGGTCGATCTGTGGAGAATTCGTGCAGATGGAGGGTCCGGCTACGTTGGCGCTCCCGTGGCCCGCTTCGCCCCCGAAACCCTGATCACGGCCCTCGGCCGGGAACTCGGGCCCGGCGTGACGATCGACGGGCTCCGGCGGCTCTCGGGCGGCGCCTCCCGCGAGACCTGGTCGTTCGACGCGGTCGAACCGGACGGGACCTCGCACCCCCTCGTGCTGCGGCGGGACCCGGGCACGAACATCGGGCAATCGGACCGCTCGACCGAGTACGCGCTGCTCGTCGCGGCCGGCGCCGCCGGGGTCACGGTGCCGCGCGTGCGGCTGTTGCTCGAACCCGGCGACGACCTCGGTGAGGGGTTCGTCATGGACCGCATCGAAGGCGAAACGATCCCGCGCCGCATCCTGCGCGACGACACCTACGCGACCGCCCGCCCGCGCCTCGCCGCGCAGGCCGGGGCGATCGCCGCGCACATTCACGCGGTTCCCACGACCGGTCTCCCGGAGATGCCGGTGCATGGCGCACTCGCCCAGGTGGAGCAGTACCGGTCGCTCCTCGACGCGTTCGCCGAACCGCATCCCGCCTTCGAACTCGGGCTGCGCCGGCTCGAACAACACGCGCCTGCGCCGCGAGGCGTTGCGCTCGTGCACGGCGACTTCCGCAACGGCAACTTCGTCGTCGACACCGACGGCATCGCGGCGGTGCTCGACTGGGAGCTCGCCCACCTGGGTGACCCGATCGAAGACCTCGGCTGGTTGTGTGTGAAGTCGTGGCGCTTCGGTGTCGCCGACCGCATTGCCGGCGGGTTCGGCGATCTCGACGACCTCCTCGACGCGTACGAACAGGCGGGCGGCACGCGCCCCGACGTCGACACGGTGCGGTGGTGGGTCGCGCTCGGAACAGTGAAGTGGGGCGTGATCTGCATCGGACAGGCGATGACGCATCTCAACGGCATCGTGCGCAACGTCGAACTGGCCGTACTCGGCCGCCGCGTCGCCGAGATGGAGTGGGACCTGCTCGACCTGCTCGACGGGGGTTGGTGAGGACCGTATGACGATGCAAGACCGTCCGACGGCGGCGGAGCTGGTCCAGGCCGTGCGCGAGTTCCTCGAAACCGACGCGATGGAAGCAACCGAGGGGCGCGTGCAGTTCCACATCCGTGTCGCCGTGAACGCGCTCGGCATGGTCGAGCGCGAACTCGCCGCGTCGGGAGCCACCGCCCAGGCGGACGACGAGCGCGAGCGCGCCCGTCAACTCGCGGCAGGCATCCGCGACGGCTCCGTCGACCCCGACGCGGTCCGGGCCGAAGTACGCGAGTCCGTACGCCAGAAGTTGCTTGTCGCCAACCCCGGGTATCTTCCCTCGTGATGCGGTTCGCCACGTGGAACGTCAACTCGTTGAAGGCCCGGTTGCCCCGGGTCGAGGAGTTCCTCGCCTACGCCGATGTCGACGTGCTCTGCCTCCAGGAGACCAAGCTCGCCGACAAGAACTGGCCCGCGCTCACCTTCGCGGAGCTGGGCTACGAGTCGGTGCACCACGGCCAGGGTCAGTGGAACGGCGTCGCGATCCTGTCGCGCATCGGTATCGACGACGCGACGTTCGGCTGCGGCGACGGGTTCGTCGACCCGTACGAGGGTGACGCACGCATCGTCGGCGCGACCTGTGGCGGCGTGAAGTTCGTGAGCATGTACGTGCCCAACGGGCGTGAGGTCGCGACCGAGTTCTACGACCGCAAGCTGGAATGGTTCGCGATGGTGCGCGACTGGCTCGTGAAGTGCCAGTCGCCCTCCGATCCGCTCGTGTTGCTCGGCGACTTCAACGTGGCGCCCGAAGACCGCGACGTGTGGGACGCCAAAGCGTTCGTCGGCGCGACCCACGTCACGGCGCCCGAACGCGAAGCAGTGGCCGAGTTGGAGCGGTGGGGCCTCGAAGACGTGTTCCGCCGCGTGTATCCGAACGACGACAAGCTCTACACGTACTGGGACTACCGCAAGGGCGACTTCCACATGCACCGGGGCATGCGCATCGACCTCGTGCTCGCCACCGCGCCCGTCGCGGAGCGGGTCACGTGGGCGGTCGTCGACCGCAACGCGCGCAAGGGCACGCTGCCGTCGGACCACGCCCCGCTCATCGTCGACCTCGCCTAGAAGCGCTTGCCTTCGGCGAACTCGAGCGCCCGGCGCGCGAGCGCGGGTACTCCCTCGCTGAGCGTCGCGAAGTACGCGTCGTCGCTCGTCCCCGCGGTGAAACGCGCGTACGAACCTTCCATGACGCACGCGAGCTTGAAGAGCCCGAGCACGCAGTAGAACGCGAGGTGGTCGAGATCGCGGCCCGTTGCGGCGCCGTAGCGTTCGACCAGCTCCGTGCGCGTCGGTGCCGCACTCCCGAGCGGGCCGGGGCCCGTCATCGACGCGGCCTCGTCGGGGTCGACCCACAGCCCGATGACCCAGCCGACGTCGGCGAGTGGGTCACCAACCGTCGACTGCTCCCAGTCGACCACCGCGGCCAGGCGCACGGGCAGGTCGGGCGCGAACATCACGTTGTCGAGCTTGTAGTCGCCGTGGATCACCGTCGGCGGCTGCATCGCGGGCGTGTGCTCACTGAGCCACCGTCCCGCTTCGTCGACTTCCGGGAGTTCGCGGGTCTTGTACCGCTCGAGCTGGCCGAGCCAGCGCGGCACTTGGCGTTCGAGGTACCCGTCGGGCCGTCCGAAGTCGCCGAGGCCCCCGCCCTGCCAGTCGAAGGCGTGGATGCCGGCGAGCGCATCGATCAGTTCGTACGCGCACGTGGCCGGATCGGGCGTGAGCACGTCGGGCAACCGGTCGCGTACGACGACGCCGTCGACGATATCCATCAGGTAGAAGGGCGCGCCGATCACTTCTGGGTCCACGCACAAGGCGACGGGACGCGGCACGGGCACCGGTTCGCGACCGTGCCACCCTTCCGGCGCGCGGAACGCGCTCAGCACGCGGTGCTCGCGGACCATGTCGTGCGCGGTCGGTGAGAGCGGCGTGCGCGGCGGCCGGCGCAACGCGCACCGCAGGTCGCCCCGTTCGACGACGAACACCTCGTT
>JANNHK010000057.1:0-1923 GCA_031404355.1 Actinomycetes bacterium | reverse complement strand
ACGCCGCCTCCGCTTCCCGCAGGGCTGGCAGAAGATGGTGGACGCGTTTGCCGGTCAGCGCCGAGATGGGCAGCACCGGCGCGTAATCCAAGAAGCCGAGCTGGCGCTCGATCTGGTACTTGAGCGCGGCCCGCTGCTCGGCCTCGAGGAGGTCCCACTTGTTCGGGACGATGACGATCGCGGTGCCCGCCGCGTCGACCCGTTCGGCGAGGCGCTGGTCCTGGTTGGTGACGCCTTCCGACGCGTCGATCACGAACAGTGCCGCGTCGGCGAGGTCGATGGCCTGGAGCGCGCGCACGAGGCTGAAGTACTCGGTCGGTTCGTCGATCCGGCTCTTGCGCCGCAACCCGGCCGTGTCGACAAAGCGCAGCGGCCCGTCCTCGGTCTCGACGATGGTGTCGACCGCATCACGGGTCGTGCCGGGCAGGTCGTGCACGATCGAGCGCTCTTCGCCCACGAGCCGGTTGAACAGGGTCGACTTGCCGACGTTCGGGCGGCCGACGATCGCGATCGAGAAGATCTGGTCGCGTTCGGGCGCGGGTGGGGTTTCCGGTTCGGGCGGCAGCGCGTCGACGAGCGCGTCGAGCAGTTCGCCCGAGAGGCGGCCGTGTAACGCCGAGATCGGGAGCGGTTCGCCGAGCCCGAGCCGGGAGAACTCCCACACGTCGGTTTCGCGGCGGACGTCGTCGACCTTGTACGCGGCGAGCAGGAGCGGGGCGGTGCCGCGCTTGAGGACGCGCGCGACGCTCGCGTCTTCTTCGGTGACGCCGGTCGTGACGTCGACGACCAGCAGGACCACGTCGGCGTCGCGCATCGCCTGCTCGGCCTGGGCGCTGACCTTGGCCGCGAGCGCGGGGTCGTCGGGCGTCAGCCCGCCGTCGCCGGGGACGAGCCAGCCGCCCGTGTCGAGGATGCGGAACCGGCGGCCGTTCCACTCGCCCACATATTCCTTGCGGTCGCGGGTGACGCCGGGTTCTTCCTGCACGATCGCGGCGCGCGAACCGACGATGCGGTTCACGAGTGTCGACTTGCCCACGTTCGGGCGGCCGACGATCGCGACGGTCGGGAGCGCGCTCATTGGGCCACCGCTCCCAGCGCTACCGCGGCAACGAGCGCGGCGCCGTCGGTGACGACGACCTCGACCGGGCGAGGCAGTTCCTCGACCGCGACACCGTCGAGAAAGCGGCCACGTGAGAGAGCGACGTCGGGCAGCAAAAAGCGCTGGCCGTCGGCCTCGGCAAGGAGGGCCCGGCCGACATCGGCGCCGGTCATGAGGCCGGTGACACCGATATTGCCGCCGAAGAACTCGTTCGCGACCGGCACCAACCGCACCGGCACGCCCGCCCGGTCGGCCAGATCGTCGACCAACGGCGCGAGCACCTGCGCACCCATCGCACCGGTGAGGATCGCGATCGGCACGTGGCGCGGGCGCAGACTGACTGCGACCTCGCCGCGTGGTGCGCGGTAGCCGTCCATGGGCGCGCCGTCGACCGACGCGAAGAACCCGCTGCGCACGCCGGCGGTGACGACCTCCCGGCCCGCGAGCGCGGACTGCACCTCGGCCTCGAATGTGCGCGCCATGCCAATGCCGTTTTCGTGCTGCTGGCACTCGTCGTACGCGTCGAGTGCGGGGAACGGACGCCCGGCGAGGAGGTAGTACTCGTCCGACGCGTAGACGAGGCGGCGACCGAGCGCAGCCGTGTAACGCGCTTGCCAGCGCTCGATGATGTCGACGACGATTTCTGCCTCGGCGCGGGTGTGCGGGCGCATTTCAGGTTCGCGGTTGTGGCCGCTGACCCCGAGCGGCACGACACCCAGCGTCGAGAGCTGCGGGAACCGGTCGAGCACACCGAGCAGTGTCTGGTCGAGCACCGCGCCGTCGTTGACGCCCGGGCACACGACCACCTGGCCGTGCACCTCGAT
>JANNHK010000056.1:0-7646 GCA_031404355.1 Actinomycetes bacterium | reverse complement strand
CGCCTTCGGGCACTGCTTCTGCAACAAGATGTGTTGGCGGGGCGGGGCCGGCACCGCCCCACTCAGGCCCATGTTCAGCACCACGATCCCGGCGAGCGAAGCAGCCAACGCCCCCGCGGCGACGAGCCGTCGTCGTTGCATATTCCCGTGTCCCCCTCGGGCCTGCGTCGAGGCGCGCGCGGGCGAGACTCAACACACTTCGAGTCCCCCACGACGCACCGGCAGACGTCGTCTTCAGTGACTTATGCCACTCTCTGCAGCAGCACGAACTGTTTCGACCGATTCCCCGGTCGATCTGAAGCGCGTCGCGCCGATACTGCGAAACTCCGCGAAATCGTCTGGTTCCGGCACAATGCCGAGGTGTTAACGGTCGAGGTGACAGGCCCGGACGGTCACCAGTGGGGTGTGTGGCGCGAGTGGTTCCACCGACCTCCGTGGTGGCCCGGCGTCGGATTCAGCGGTACTCGGAAGCGACGGGCGGCCGACCAAACGCAGCCGAAGCGTTCCAGCCTCGACGCTGATCCGACGGGTTGCGTCGACGTCGGGGTCGACAGTCCCGGGACACTGCTGATCGTGCTCGCCGTCGTGATCGTGGCGGTGATCGCCTGGTTCTGGATACTTCCTGCCGCATTCTTCGCCGTCGACCTTTTGGTCGTCCTCGCGATCGCGCTGTGGGGGCTCATCCTGCGCATGGCATTCGGGCGCCCGTGGCGGGTGGTCGCGTCGCAGGCCGGTTCGTCGCCTTCGGAGGAGTACGTGTTCTTGGTGCGGGGGTTTCGTGCCAGCCGCCGGGCGCGCGACGAGATCGTCGTCCAGATCGCCGCGGGCCAGACCCCGTCTCGGGCGGAGCCGGCGTAGAGGGTCTACGGCCCGGCTACGGGTGCGGGCGGCGCAGTGGTCTCGACGTTCACGTCGGGCGCGACGGGCGGGGCCGGTGGCGGAGGTGGCGCGCTCGGTATCGCGCACATGTCGCGGAGCAACGGGAAGGGGTTGAGCGGTCCGGTCGCACGGGGATGGATCTGGAAGTGGGTGTGCATCGGCCCACCCGCCGCGTTACCCGTGTTGCCCGTGTAGCCGACGACCTCGCCCTGCACGACGCGGCGGGTGCCGTCCTCGGCGAAGACGCCCTCGAACCGTTCGAGGTGCGCGTAGTAGTACGCGTGGCCGTCGTCGGTCACGAGCCAGATCGAGTTTCCGCCGAGGCCCCCGACCTTGGCCCTCGCGACGCCGTTGCCGACCGCGATGTTCGGCGTGCCTGCGGGAGCGAACATGTCGGTGCCCTGATGGACCCGCCAGCTGGAACGCGGCTGACCCCAGTCGTCGACGAACGTGACCAAGCCCGTGACCGGGCACGGCATCATCAGCACGGGGATCTCGCCGGCGAGCGCGGGATCGGCCGGGAGTTGCTGGGCGTCGGGTTCGTCGGGTGGAGGTCCGCCCGTGGACAATGCCGCCAGCGCCGCCGCGAGCGCCGCGTTCTGCTGCGCTTCGATCGCAGCGAAGTAGCGCTGGAGCGACTGCTCCTGCTCGGCCTCCCGCAAGATCGAGTTCGCCCGCTCGAGGGCGACGTTGACCTCGTCGGAATGGCGGCCGGCCGCGTCGGCCTGCGCCGCCTGTTCTTCCCGAGCGGTCTTCAGTTCGTCGCGGGTGGTCTCGAGCGACGCTTGTGTTGCCTCGAACTCGTCGGCGTTGGCGTCGACGTCAGCCTGGGCCGCGTCGGCGAGGTGGGCGGTGCGGCCGACCTGGGTCAGGTCGTTCTCGTCGATCGCCCGTTGCACCGCGATCATGCCCGCGGCGTCGCCCCCCGAGTAGAGGTCGGCGGAACGCTGCGCGAGGAGCTCTCGCAGTTCGGTCGAGCGCGCTTCGAGGCGCGGGATGCGGGCCTCGAGGCCGGCGATACGGAGCTCGGTCCGGCCGAGGAGGCCCACGGCGTCGACGTAGGCCTGGGTCGCGGCGGTCGCCTCGGCCCGAGCCGCTTCCAGGCGGGCCCGTGCGCGCTGAACGGTCGGAGAGTCCTCCGCTGTTGCGGGGACGACTGCCCCCATCACCGTTGCCAGAGCTACCGCCCCAGTGACGGCACTCCGTAGCCACCTTCGCATCCGTGCTCCCACCTGCGGTTCAAGACCGTACCGAACGTGGTGAAGTCCAACAAGAGGTGCGACGGTGACAGTGGTCACGCCGGCCGCCCGCTCCTCAAGATCTATCGGCGCGCGGGGCGTTGCGATCCAGCCGCCCCGTACAAAGTGCTGTCGGATTTGTCGGATTCGCGCAGGTTGGTGACCAGACTGGCGCTACGAGCCGCGTATCCCGAGGCGTTTGGCGATGACCTCGTTCATGATCTCGTCGGTGCCGGCACCGATGCGTTGCAGCCGGGCGTCGCGGAACGCCCGGGCGACGGGTGACTCCTCGAGGTAGCCGGCACCGCCGAAGATCTGCACGCAGGTGTCGACCAGACGGTTCTGCACCTGCGCGCAGAACTTCTTCGCCATCGAGATCTCGGCAACCGGGTACTCGTCGTGCATCACGCGCCACGCCGTGTCGTACAGGAGTGACCGCGCGGCTTCGAGTTCGGTCGCGGCGTCGGCCAGCTTGTGCGCGATGACCTGATGTTCGGCGATCGGTCGACCAAACGTCCGGCGCTGCTTCGCGTACGCGATCGTGTCTTCGAGTACCTGGGTCGCGTGACCGACGCACGCGGCCGCACCCGAGAGGCGTTCGTACTGGAGCTGCCACATCAGCTGCGCGAACCCATGTCCGGGTTCGAGGCCGATCAGGTCGGCGTGCGGGACCATCACGTCGTCGAGCGCGATTTCGGCGGTGTCGCTGCTGCGCATGCCGAGCTTGTCGAGCTTGCGCGAGACCGAGACGCCCGGCAGCGACGTGTCGACGACGAAGAGGGAGATGCCCCGGTGCCCGCTCCCCGGCTCTGTCTGCGCGACCAACGTGAGAAAGTCGGCCCGTACGCCGTTGGTGATGAACATCTTGCGGCCCGAGATGCGCCACGAGTCGCCGTCACGCTGCGCCCGGGTCGTGATGGCGGCCACGTCAGACCCGGCGTCGGGTTCGGTGATGGCGATCGCACCGATCTTCGTCCCCGCGATCGCCGGCCGCAGCCACCGCTCCCGCTGGTCGTCGGTCCCGTACTCGCCCAGGGCGGGGGTGGCCATGTCCGACTGGACCGACACCGCCATCGCGATCGCGGCCGCGCCACACCGCGCCAGTTCTTCGACGAAGACGATGCCCGCGGCCAGGTCCCCGTCGGACCCACCCCACCGCGCCGGGTAGTGCAGCCCGAGGAACCCCAGCTCCCCGCACCGGCGGAAGACGGAATCGGGAAAGAACCCGGCCGCCTCCCACTCGTCCACATAGGGCCGCAGCTCAGCGGCGACGTACCGGCGCACGCTCGCCCGCAACTCGACGTGCTCGGCCAAAAAGATGGGATGTGCGCCCAAGAGGCCAACCTCCCACAAAACCGCAGGTTGCGTCCTACAATGCCCGTCCCATGACCCGCACGCTGCTCCAGCGCCGGCTCATCGACGTGAGCGATCGGCTGAAGCGGCTCCGCGCCGAACTCGCGGTGGCCGACGAGCAGTGCGCGTTCCTGGACAACGAGGCGGAGGACGCCCGGCTGCGGGCCCTGGTGTCGGAAACCCCCCTCGCCGAGGCCGAAGCGCACGAGACCAGACGCCACGCCGACGCCCAGACCCGGCAACGGGACACGTTGCGCCGTTCGATCGTCGACCTCGAACGCGAGCAGGATGCGTTGCTCGACCGTATGGCCGCCGAGTTGCCGTCCTGACCGGCACCGAAAAGCTGAGGACCGAACGTCTGTGACCGAACCTGTGCGCCGTCCGTGACCAAACCCGTGCGAGTCGTCGTCGCCGAGGACGAGGCAATCATCCGCCTCGACCTGACCGAAATCCTCGAAGAAGAGGGCTACGACGTCGTCGGCCAGACGGGTCGCGGCGACGAAGCGATCGACCTGGTGCGCGACCTCAAGCCCGACCTCGCGATCCTCGACATCAAGATGCCGGGCATGGATGGTCTCACCGCGGCCCGCACGATCGCGGGTGAGCGCATTTCGGCGGTCCTCATCCTCACGGCGTTCTCGCAACACGACCTCGTCGAACAGGCTCGGGAAGCGGGCGCGCTCGCGTACCTGGTGAAGCCGTTCCAGAAGAGCGACCTGATCCCCGCCATCGAGATGGCACTCGGTCGCTTCGAACAGCTGGTGTCACTCGAACACGAGAACGCCGACCTGGCCGAGCGCCTCGAAGCGCGCAAGCTCATCGACCGGGCGAAGGGGCGGCTCATGGACGAGCACGGACTCAGCGAAGGCGCGTCGTGGCGGTTCCTGCAAAAGACGGCGATGGACACGCGACGCAAGATCCACGAGGTCGCGCAGGACGTCGTGATGGGCGCCGTCACACCCTGAACGAGTAGCCGCCTTCCTCGCGCCGAATGTGACCGGCGCCCGGTAGGGGGAAGTGTGTCCCGATGATCAATACGTCGCGATCGGCGAACTGATCGAGGAACCTCCGGCGCGTTGCTTCGGCCGCGGCGGGATCGTTGTCGAACACCGAGGGCCAGTGCGGGCACCCACACTGCACCGGGTGGTGCATGACGTCGCCCGTGATCACCGCGGTCTCGACGCCCGACTCGATCAGGACGCTGACGTGGCCCGGCGTGTGTCCCGGTGTCGGCAGCAGCGTGATGCCCGGACACACGACGTGTCCGGGTTCGACGAGGTCGGCGACACCCGCGTCGAGGATCGGTTGCACGGAGTCGACGAACACCACGTCTTCACCGGCTTGGGGCTCGGCGTCGACTTCGGCTCGGACCAGGACGTAGCGGGCGTTGGGAAACGTCGGAACCCACTTCCCGTCGACAAGCATGGTGTTCCATCCGACGTGGTCCGAGTGCAGGTGGGTGCAGATGACCGTGTCGATCGACTCGCGCGGGTAGCCCGCCGCCGCGAGATCGGCCAGGAACGCTCCCTGCAAGTTGCAGAAGAACGGAATCGCCCGCTCCTTGTCGTTGCCGACACACGTGTCGACCACGATGCGGCGGCCGTCGGTCTCCACGACCAGCGCCTGGATACGCAAGGTGGCCTGCGCGTCGTCGTCGACGGCCCACGGCCGGAGCCACTCGAACCCGAGGAGCACCGTGTCGTCGACGCCGGCGAGCAGCCCCGCGACGGGCACCGGCACCTCCATCTCGGCGACGCTCGTCACCGTCACGTCGCCGATTCTCCAACTGAGCACGGGGCCCCTTTCGTCGCACGCCCAACGTACGATGCCACCGATGGCCAAGCTCCTGCTGCTCGATGGTCTCTCGCTGGCGTACCGGGCGTTCTTCGCGCTGCCGACCGACCTGGCCACGAAGGACGGCACTGTCACCAACGCCGTGTACGGCTTCGCGTCGATGCTCACGAAGGTGCTGGCCGACGAACAGCCCGACTTGATCGCGGTGGCGTTCGACGCGCCCGGAGGCAGTACCTACCGGTACGAACTCGACCCCGAGTACAAGGCCGGGCGGGCGGAGACTCCCGACCTGTTCCGGTCGCAGCTTCCCCTCATGCGCGAGGTACTCGACGCGCTCGAGATCCGGCGCCTCGAAGTGCCCGGCGTGGAAGCCGACGACGTCATCGCCACGCTCGCGACGCGCGCCGCCGAAGCGGGCACCGACGTGGTCGTCGTCACCGGCGACCGCGACGCGTTCCAGCTCGTACGCGACCCGCACGTCAAGGTGCTCTACAACAAGCGGGGCGTCTCCGACTACGCGCTGTACGACGAGGCGGGCATCGCCGAGCGTTATCTGGGCGTCACACCGCGCCAGTACACCGACTACGCGGCCCTGCGCGGCGATACGAGCGACAACTTGCCCGGCGTCCCGGGTATCGGCGAGAAGACCGCGGCGAAACTCATCGTGGCGTACAACGATCTCGAAGGCATCTTCGAGCATCTCGACGACCTGCCGCCGAAGCAGCGCGAGAACCTCGGTGAGTTCCACGACCGCGTGTTCAAGAACCGTGAGATGTCACGCCTCGACCTGAACGTCGACTGTGGTGTCGAGGCCGACGACCTGCGGCAGGGCGCGTTCGACCAAGAACGCGTGCGCGTGCTGTTCGACCAGCTCGAATTCCGCACGCTGCTGCCGCGCATGCTCGCGGCCATCGGCGAGGTCGCCGAGACACCCGCAGCCGAGTCACTCGACGTCCAGGTCACGCGCGCTCGCGACGCCGGCGCGGCCGCCGACGCGTTGCACGCGGCCGCCAAGCACGACCGCATCGCCGTCGACGTGCGGTGGGCCGGCGTCGCGGGCAAAGACCCGCTCGGGCTCGCGGTCGCGGCGGGCGACGACGTCACGTACATCGACGCGGATCTGCTCACCGACCCTGCCGTGCGCGACGCACTCGTCGCGTTACCGACGTTGGTGGTGCACCGGGCCAAGGAGTTCATGCACGGGCTCGCGTTCGCTCCCGAGCTTCTCACGCACGACACCGCGCTCATGGCGTACCTCCTCGACCCGGGGGAGGGGAAGTACACCCTCGAAGACCTCGCGCTGCGCTACCTGAGCGTCGAGCTGCGCTCACCCGATCAGGTCGAGGGCACCCTGGACCTCGACGGCGACGCCGGGCCCACGGAAACCGGGCGGCGCGCCGCGATCTTGTTGCGTCTGGCCGACACGATGCTCGAATCGCTGCAGGCTCGCGAGCTGGTCGAGTTGTACGAACAGATCGAGTTGCCACTCGTCGCCGTGCTCGTCGAGATGGAGGACGCGGGCATTCGCATCGACGTCGACTTCCTCACGAAGCTGGGCAAGGAACTGGGCGATCAGTGCCGCGCGGCCGAAGCCGAGATCCACGCCCAGGCGGGCGAGACATTCAACGTGAACTCGACGCCGCAGCTCCGCCGCATTCTCTTCGAGAAGCTCGGCCTCACGCCCGTGAAGAAGACGAAGACGGGCCCGTCCACCGACGCCGACTCGCTCCAGAAGATGGCGGAGTCGCATCCGATCGTCGAGTCGCTGCTGCGCTATCGAGAAGCGGAGAAGCTGCGCAGCACCTACGCCGACGCGCTGCCGCCCTTGGTGCAGGCCGACGGGCGCATCCACGCGACGTTCAACCAGATCGCGACCACGACCGGACGCATCTCGAGCGAGTCGCCCAACTTGCAGAACGTTCCGGTCCGCACGGCCGAGGGCCGCGAACTCCGCCGGGCGTTCATCGCGGCCGAAGGCTGCGGACTCCTGACTGCCGACTACTCGCAGATCGAACTGCGCGTCCTCGCGCACCTGGCCAACGACGCGGGGCTCATCGATGCGTTCGAGCGGGGCGCCGACGTCCACACCACCACCGCGGCGCGCGTGTTCGGCGTCGACGAAGCGAAAGTCGCCGACTTCCAGCGCCGCTTCGCGAAGGTTGTCAATTACGGGCTCGCGTACGGCATGGAGGCCTACGGCCTCGCGCAACGAGCGGACATCCCGACCGACCAGGCCAAGGAGATCCTCGACGCGTACTGGGAGGCGTTCCCGGGCGTGCGCACGTATATGAAGGAGACCATCCGCGAGGCGACGGCGTGCGGCTACACCACGACACTGTTCGGCAGGCGCCGTCAGCTGCCCGAGTTGTCGTCCGACAACTT
>JANNHK010000055.1:0-5545 GCA_031404355.1 Actinomycetes bacterium | reverse complement strand
CGTGTGGCCGGCCTGGGTGAGCCGGCCGATGGTGTCGTCGGCGGCGTGCCGCTCGGATTCGATGACAAGCACATTCAGATTCGGCGTCATACCTGCACGTTCCGCCATTGCGGGCGACCCCTGTAGGGCCGAAGGTCCCGTCCGCCGGGTCGCTTCGACCCTGCCGGGCCCCTCGCCGTTCCTGCAGGCTGTTCCTCATGCCCCTCTTCAACCGATCAGATCGAGACGCGTTCGGTGCGGGCGCGGCGGCGTTCTCACTCGTTGCCGTCGTCGTCGCCCTCGCCGCACTCGTCACCGTCGCCACGGACGACGACGACGGAGGCGGCGGAAGCGCCGCGTCGGGCTCGGCCACCGTGACGCTCAGCGAGTACGCGCTGAGCCCCG
This sequence comes from Actinomycetes bacterium, assembly GCA_031404355.1. Taxonomy (GTDB): domain Bacteria; phylum Actinomycetota; class Acidimicrobiia; order IMCC26256; family PALSA-610; genus JANNHK01. The sequence goes on along the minus strand of JANNHK010000055.1, from coordinate 5,161 downwards.
AGGCGGTCACGGTCCCCGAGGGCGGCACGCTGGCCGTGGTCAACGGCGGCGGGTCGGTCCACAACCTCGCCGTCGAGGGGGCCGACCTGGTAACGGCCGATCTGGACGGCGGCGATTCGGAAACGCTCGATGTCTCGGGCCTCGAGGCCGGCACCTACACCGTGTTCTGCGCAATCTCGGGTCACCGCGAATCGGGCATGGTCGGCGATCTCCACATCGGCGACCCGGGCGAACACGCGGGCGACGAGGTGAACACCGACCGACTCCTCGCCGAGGACGAGGCGAGCAACGCGATCATGAAGGCGCCGGTCGACGCCTACGTGAAGCAGCTCACCGAGGGCCTGAACACCGAAGGCGTCGGCAACACGCCGATGGAAGCAACGGTGCTCGCCGACGGGACGAAGGAGTTCGAGCTCACCGCGGAGATCATCGACTGGCAGGTCGACCCCGAGACCACGGTGCAGGCGTGGGCGTACAACGGCCAGGTACCGGGTCCGTGGATCCGGGTCGAACCCGGCGACAAGGTGCGTGTGGTGCTGCACAACAAGCTGCCCCAGTCGACGTCGATCCACATGCACGGGATGGAGCTGCCGAACGCGATGGACGGCGTCCCCGACGTCACCCAGGAACCGGTGAAGCCGGGTGAGGACTTCGTGTACGAGTGGGTAGCGAAGGGCCCGGCCCTGGGCATGTACCACTCGCACCACCACGCCGAACACCAGGTACCAGATGGTCTGCTCGGGGTGATCCAGGTCGGCGACGTCCCGCTGCCGGAAGGTACGCCCGAGGTCACCCAAGAGGTCCCGATCGTGCTGAACGACGCCGGCGTCATCGGCCTCACGCTGAACGCGAAGTCGTTCCCGGCCACGGCCCCGGTCATGGCTGCTCCCGGCGATCTGGTGGAGATCCACTACTTCAACGAGGGACTGCAGATCCACCCGATGCACCTGCACGGTGTGCCGCAGCTCGTCGTCGCCAAGGACGGGTTCCCACTCGACTCGCCGTACACCGTCGACACGCTGAACGTCGCGCCCGGCGAGCGCTACACCGTGCTCGTGCAACCCACCGAGGAGCACCTCGGCGTGTGGGCGTTCCACTGCCACATCCTCACGCACGCCGAACGCGACACCGGGATGTTCGGCATGGTCACGACGTTCATCGTGCAATGAGTTGACTCCGACATGACGTTCGAGCCTGCGGCCGTTGCCGAGACGCACGCGTCGGTTGTCTTCTTCATGGGAGACCGCGCGTACAAGGTGAAGAAGCCGGTTGCGCTCGGCTTCCTCGACTTCACCACGCGTGAGGCACGCGAAGCCGTGTGCAGGCGAGAGGTCGAGCTCAACCGGCGCCTCTCGCCCGACGTGTACCTCGGCGTGTCCGACGTGCTCGGGGTCGACGGGGACGTGTGCGACCACGTTGTCGTGATGCGCCGGATGCCCGCCGACCGGCGGCTGAGCACACTGGTCCGCGGCGGGGCCGCGACCGAGGCGCAGGTCGACGCGATCGCCCGCGTCCTCGCCGCGTTCCACGCCGGCGCCGACGCGAGCGAGCAGATCGACGCCGCCGCCACCGCCGACGCCGTACGCGCCAACTGGGTGCAGTCGTTCGAGCAGATGCAACCGTTCATTGGCACGGTCCTGCCCGAGGCCGGCGCGGAACGTGTCGAAGCCCTCGCCCTCCGGTATCTCGCAGGCCGCGGCGCATTGTTTGCCCACCGGATCTCCGACGGCCGCGTCCGCGACGGGCACGGCGACCTTCTCGCCGACGACATCTTCGTGCTCGACGACGGCCCGCGTATCCTCGACTGCATCGAGTTCAACGACCGATTCCGCTACGGCGACGTGCTCAACGACGTCGCGTTCCTCGCCATGGACCTCGAGTTCGCCGGGGCGCCCGAACTGGCTGCGCACCTCCTCGTCCGCTGGGCCGAACTCACCGCCGAGACCCATCCCGCGTCGCTGGCCCACCACTACATCGCCTACCGCGCCCACGTGCGGAGCAAAGTCGCGTGCCTACGCGTCGAACAGGGAGACGCGACCGCCGCAGTCGACGCCGCCCGCCATCTCGCGCTCGCTCGCGAGCACTTGGAGCAGGGCCGGGTCGCGCTCGTTCTTGTCGGCGGGCTGCCCGGCACGGGGAAGTCGACACTGGCCGAAGGCATCGGCGCCGAGCTCGGGTGGCTGGTGTTGCGGTCGGACGCCGTGCGCAAGGAGCTCGCGGGGATGACTTCCGAGACGCGGGCCGCCGCCGACTACGGCCGCGGCATCTACGGCACAGACGCCACGGAACGAACCTACGGCGAGATGCTGCGCCGGGCGCAGCGTGCGCTCGAGTTGGGCGAGAGTGTCGTCCTCGACGCGTCGTGGACGTCGGCCCACCGGCGGGCGGAGGCGGCGCAGGTCGCGGCGGCGACGGACAGCGAGCTGTTCGAGCTGCGATGCACCGTGCCCGACGACGTCGCCTCGTACCGGATGCGTACTCGTACGCGCCCGTTCGGTTCCGACGCGACGCCGACGATCGCGGCCGCGATGGCCGACGGCGCCGACCCGTGGCCGGCCGCGCACACCGTCGACACCGACCGCCCGTCGGCCGCGGCACTCGCTGCGGTGCTCGAGCTGCTGCCGCCGTCGGCGCCTTAGCGCCGCGGTTCCTATGTCGCGGTGAGGGGCGTGGGCCGGATCAGGCGCCGGCCCGTGACGGCGCCGCCGTGAATGCGGAGCCAGTACTGCTTCGGACCGGGATTCCAGGCGCCGAGATCGATCGCGTCGAGTCGCTTCAGCCCGAGCTCCGATTCGACGACGTCGGCGGTGCCGACGACGAGCACGCTCCACCCGAGATCGTCTGCGAGTTCGTCGTCGATGCCGTCGATCTCGAACGCGACGAGACGCCCGCGCGCGCCGTACAGCTTTGTTCCGGGGTCGGTCCGGAACACGATCGTGTCGCCGTCGAGCGCATAGGTGACCGGGAAGATGACGGGCTGGTTTGCGATCGAAACCGCGAGGCGGCCGAGATGGCGGTCGGCGAGCAGGGCCAGACACTCTCGCCGCTCCATCACCTCGAGGACGGTGCGGCCGGCAGTCTCGGCGCTCACGGCCCGCCTCCCTCGATGTGCAGCGCCAGGCGCAGCGCGCCGACCCAGGGCGGCGCCCCGAACAGCGCGTCCAGGACCGCGGGGAGGGTGACGAGCCCCAGCGGGCGATCGTCGTCGTCGACGACGACGAGGCTGCGCTGGTGGGTGTCGATCATGGCTTGCAGCACCGCGAGCAGCGGCGCCGACTCGTGTACGACCGGATCGGGCACGACCGCGACGGTTGCCGCCGGCGTGTCGGGGCCGTTGTCCTGCGCGAGGGCGTCGATGACGACGCGTTCGGTGACGACGAGGACGGGATTCCACTGCACGACGACCGAACCCTGCTTCTTGGTCGCAAGCACGCGGGCAACGACCCGCAGCGGCGTGTCGGATGGCAGGCAGCGCAAAGGCTCGAGCGCGATGTCGGCCACAGTGCTGCGGCGCCCTTCGTCCATCACGATCCACCTCCTTGACGAGCTTGGACTCGTCGTAGTCCCAAGCATCGGTGCTGCCGCGTTCCGTACACAGGGCCGAAGGTCCCGGGTGGGCAGGGCCGACGGTTGTGGCTTGCCGGAGGTCCTAGTGGCCGTCGCGGTGCCGGCGTTCGTCGAGGCGCGCCGCGAACGCGGCCGCTTCGCTGCGTCGGCTCATGCCCAGTTTCGCGAGCACGTTGGAGACGTAGTTCTTGACCGTCTTCTCCGCGAGGAACATTCGCTCGCCGATCTGGCGGTTCGTGAGTCCCTCGGCGATGAGGTCGAGGATGCGGCGCTCCTGCTCGGTGAGACCGGCGAGCTCGTCGGGTTCGGGCTTGGCCCGCAGCCGTTCGAGCACGCGCGACGTCAACGACGGATCGAGGAGCGACTCGCCGCGGGCGACGCGCCGGATGCCGTCGACGAGGTCGTTGCCCTTCACCTGCTTGAGGACGTACCCGGCGGCCCCGGCCATGATCGCGTTGAAGAGCGCCTCGTCGTCGGCGAACGAGGTGAGGATGAGACAGTTGATCTCGGGGTGGCGGGAACGGATCTCGCGGCAGACCTCGACGCCGTTGCCGTCGGGGAGCTGCACGTCGAGCACGGCGACGTCGGGCTTCGTGGCGGGGATTCGGCCGATGGCTTCCTCGGCCGTGCCGGCCTCGCCGACGATCTCGATGTCGCCTTCGGCTTCGAGCATCTCTCGAAGGCCACGGCGGACGATTTCGTGGTCATCGAGCAGGAACACGCGGATGGCCATGGCCCCATTCTGCCCTGCTCGAGGTGGAGGCGCTCAAAGGTCACACCTACACTGAGAATTCTTGCTGAGTGATCACGCGGGGCCGCGCAGTCTCCGACAGCTTCTCGAAGCCGTCATGATGATCGGTTCCGACCTCGATCTGCACGCCATGTTGCACCGCATCACCGAGGCCGCGGTGACGCTGGTCGACGCCACCTACGGCGCGCTCGGCGTGCTCGACGAGACCGGCAACCAGCTCGCCGACTTCATCACGGTGGGTATCGACGACGAAGCGCACCGGGCGATCGGCAACCTCCCCAAGGGGTTGGGGCTGCTCGGCACCCTCATCACCGACGCTGAACCGTTGCGTCTCGCCGACTTGCGTGAGCATCCGGCGAGCGTTGGATTCCCGCCCAACCACCCGCCGATGCGGTCGTTCCTCGGCGTGCCCATCCGCGTCCGCAACGAGGTGTTCGGCAACCTGTACCTGACCGACAAGCAGTCGGCCGAGGTGTTCACCGACGTCGACGAGGAACTCGTACTCGGGCTCGCGGCGGCGGCCGGCGTCGCGATCGAGAACGCACGGCTGTACGAGCGCGGTCAGCGCCGTGAGGCCGCCCTCGACGCGATGCACCAGGTCGCGACGGCGCTCCTCGCGGGCACGGACTCACAGGAGAGTCTTCGGCTCGTCGCGAGCAAAGCCGGCGAGCTCGTCGGTGCCGACAGCTCGACGATCGCGCTCCCCGACGCGTCGGGCGCCGCGATGATGATCGAACTCGCAGAGGGGCCGCTCGCTGCCCCTCTGCTCGGCACCCGGTTCCCACGCGCGGGGAGCGTGTCGGGCGACGTGCTCTCCTCGGGCGAGATCGTGATCCTCGAAGA
>JANNHK010000054.1:0-18883 GCA_031404355.1 Actinomycetes bacterium | reverse complement strand
CTCGTTGCAGGACGGCAAAGGCAAACTCACGCTCACCACATTCAGGACGACGACGACCGGCTCATGTTTCTCGCCGACATCATCGTGCTGCGATCACCGTTCGACATTGTGATCTCGTTCGGTGACCTGATCCTCGCCGTGGGCCTGGCCGACATGTCGTACCACGCCAGCCGCAAACCGAACCGGCGACCGAAGCGCCGCGAACGGACAACGCCCTCGGGCACCGACATGGAGGTTGCGCTCGACGTCGTCGCGCTCGGCGGCGTGAACGGGATGTCCACGCTGCCCCCGTCGCCGGGGATTGTCGACCTCACGCGGCGCTGAACGATCCGGCTCGCGGCGGCGCTCAGCGCGAGACGCTGTGCGACTTCACAGCCCGTTCGAGCGCGGTGAGCAGCCGGGGATCGTGCATGAACGCGGGTGCCGAGCGGAGCGTTTCGATGGCGATGTCGGCGGATGTTCCCGACGTGGCAGTCAGGTCGTCGTACTCGCTGGCGAGGCGGAGCACGTGGCCGGCGAGCCGGTGCTTCGGGTCGTCGGCGTCGCCCGCAACGATGTCGCCGGCACCGGCGAGCGGCCTGATCTCGCGCAGCATCCCGCCGGTCACCGCCGCGACGTCCGCCGGGTCGGGCCGGCCCGCGACCTCGGGGTCTTCGAGGGTGACTTCGCCGAGGTGATGGAGGAGTGCCGCCTTCTCGAGGTCGTCGACTTCCGACTGTGACAGGCCCAGGTCGTGGCCCATCGCGACGGAGAGGTGTGCGACACGCTGCGCGTGGCCGGCAACGACGAGCCCGCCGAACTCCGGCGCCATCGCCAGCGACTCGATGGTCTGCGCGTACGACAGCGTGGCGGCGTCGAGTCGCTCGAACGCGTACCAGGCGGCCAGCAGCGGCGTGGCGAAGAGCAGCGGCCCCCAGATGCCGACGTCGCCGTGGCCGTCGACACCGCGGTAGCCGACTGCCATGAGCATTCCGGACGACGCAACCGCGAGCCACGCGAGCCGCGCCCGGACCGAGAACGACGGGGAGATCCGGAGCAGCGTGCGAATCAGGTAGTCGGCGACGACCTGGGCCACGGCCGCGACGCCGAGCGCCGTGAGCACTGCGGCAACGGATTCGCGTTGGTCGAGCGCATTCCACGCGACCGAGTAAGCGACGAAGGTCGCGCCCGCCACGGCCAACCGGTCGACGAGTATCGACAGGCGCCACCGCAGGCTCGGCTGCGAGATGCGAACGAAGTACGCGATCACTTCGGCGCTGAGGATCGTCAGCGCGTACTCCGCGAACTGGAACGACGAAGCGAGCACGATCATCACGGCGAAGCTCAACGGAACCGCGCTGCGGTCTTCGAGGCGAAGCACAAGGAGCTCGCCGATCACGATTCCCGCGCCCAGCAGCACGAGTTCGTCGGCGCGACTGTCGGGCTCGACGACGTAGGCGACGATCGTGGCGAGCGCGCCGAACACCGCGACGAACCCAGCCCGCGCCGCCCTACTCACGGCGGGCTCTCACGACGCGATCTCGGTACGGAGCAGGTCGCCGAGACCGGCCGAGCCCAGGCCCACATCGGGCGCATGCTCGAACTCGGTGTGGATCTCGAATCCGGCGCCGTGCATTTCGCCGCGCTTCTCGATCGCGGTGATCAACGCTTCGACACACGCCGGGTGGAACTGCGTGCCCGACTTGTCCCGCAACTCTTGGAACGCGACTTCCTGCGAGACGGCCTTGCGATAGGCGCGGGTCGAGGTCATCGCGTCGTAGGCGTCGGCGATCATCACCATGTACGGCTCGACCGGGTGATCTTCGTCGCCGGGGTCGAACTTCATGGCGTCGCTGGTCGTCACTGCCGCAATCGGGCGCAGGAACTCGATGTGGCTCAGCATCTGCACGGACACCTTCTCGTGCAGACGAATCCGGGCGAACTCTTCTTCGGTCAGTCGGCCGGGCTTGTTGAGGAGATGGTTCGGCACGATCAATTTGCCGATGTCGTGCATGAGAGCGGCGAACCGCAGCCGCTCCATGCGGCCCGGGCCGAAGTTGAATTCCTCGCCCATGTACAGCGCGTACCCGGCCACCCGTTCCGAGTGGCCGGCCGTGTACCGGTCCTTCTTCTCGAGCGCCCGAATAAGCATGTGCACGGTCTCGTCGTGCGCCTCCCTCACTTTCACGTACGACGAGAACATCTCTCCGGCGATGAATACAGGAACGATGATGAGAACCATCACGCTCGGACCCAGACTCAGATACAGAAGCCCAATACACGATCCGAGCAGCCCGAACGGCCACGTCTGAACAGAAAGCGGAACGAACTCGCGAAGCATTCGACGCGGTAGCGCGCGTTGCTCGACTGCGTATGACGTTGCGATCAGAAGCCAGGTCGTCACCGCGTAGACACCGACGGCCGCCGTCGCGGCCAAGAGCCCGGGTCCCAGGTCGTTCACAGCGCGATCCGGGAAGAGACCGTGCACAAGAACCGCGAGCAGCATTCCCAAGCCGTTGACACCGGCGTTGAACGGCAGCCAACCCCACGTCGAGCGACTCAAACCACGAACGAAGATGGACGACGCCAGGCCGACGAGCACCACGCCGGCGATTGAGTCCTCCTCGCGAAAGACCACCAGCGCCGTCATCATCACCATGAGGGCCGGGGAGACACCCGTTCCATTCGGGAGACTCACATCACGATTCGCGCAATAGACCAGCACCAAACCAAAGACCAGCAACTGCCCGAGGTCCGGCGTCCCTTCATGTACCGCAAATGCGAGCGCGCCGAAGACTGCAGCCGCGAACAGGGCCGCCGTATATCCGACAAGCTCCCTCGGAAACGGATTCACGCTCCCTCTTACTTCGGCACGCAGGATCGACGGGGAGAGGCGGCAAGGCCGCGGGTCGGACTCGTGTTACTTGCGGAAGTTGGCCGCACCGCCGGCAAGCAGCAGTGCCATTGCACTCGATGCGAAAACCGCAAAACGAACACTGACCTTCTTCAACGGGATTCCCCCTACGAATCTCCTCCGCCGCTGCCGCTATGGGCGGTGGGGTCGAAATCCGCTTCGCTAGGGGTTGATTGAGCCCAGCCCGAGGCCTTGCCGTCTGTCTCCAGGGATCTCTGTGCCTTGGCGCCCCCCCGAACAGCCCGGTCACATTCCCGATCAACACCGCCCAGGTGACGCTGCGTCACACTGGCCACAGCAGTTTCACCATCCAGGACCACCCAGGCAAGATGTCGGGGGGCCCTTTTCTTCACCGTTGTTTTCTGCCAGATATTGACTATTTGCTCGAATGGTACAGTTCCCGCTCCTTCCGGATGGGCCAATCGAGCGGGATTGCACGGGCAGTCATGGACGACCACTACTGGACGGGCGGAGATGGCGAGTTCGAGGAACTCGGCGTCCTGGTCGAAGGCGAGGTCGTAATGTCCGCACCGGCCCCTGAATCCCGGAGTAGTGGCGTGGAAGATCTCGATCTCGCGGATGTCGAGCGGGAGGTCTGTCGCTTGCCGGACGTGTCGATCGCGCGGATCGTCGCCGAACCGTCGGGCCGGATCAGCGAAGTCCACGTCGTCGCCCATCCGGGCAAGCATCCGAAGCAGATCGTGCGCGACGTCCAGTCGGTCGCGCTCGCGTCGTTCGGCCTCGAGATCGACCGGCGCGTGATCTCGGTGGTGCAGCTGGGTCAGGGCCTGGTCGACACCGAGGTCGCGAGTGGGCCGAGGCCTTCGATCATCGCCATCACTGCCGAGGCAAGCGGCCTCCGCTCGCTCGTACGCGTGACGCTGGCTCGTGACGACGACGAAGCGGTCGGGTTCGCCGAAGGGTCGATCGCCACGACGGCGCGCCACCGCCTCGTGGCCGCCGCAACGGTCGACGCGTTGCGTCAGCTCGAACCGGCGGCCGAGTGTGTCGACGTCGACCACGCGCAGATCGTGCGCGTGGGTTCGCACGACATCGCGGTCGTGACCGTCGTGTTCGTGTCGCCACCGTCGGAACAGATCGTGTCGGGGTCGGCCATGGTGCGGCCGCAGCAGGAGGCCGACGCAGTTGCACGAGCCGTGCTCGACGCGACAAACCGGCGCCTCGCGTTCCTTCCCGTTACCTGATCTAGCTTCGGCCGATGGCTCGGCAGGCGGCGATCGTGTCGTACCGGCTCGGCGGGCGGGACGGGGTTTCGGTCGAGGCGGGCAAGTGGGTCTGGGCGCTGCGCGAGCTCGGGTACGAGGTCCGGCGCGTTGCCGGCGAGATCGAGGACGCCGGTGCACCCGACGATGTGGTGATCGACGGGCTCCGTATCGACGCGACCGCGGCCGCCGATCCGGCAGTGGTTGCCGATGCGCTCGCGGGTGCCGACCTGGTCGTGGTCGAGAATCTCTGCTCGCTCCCGCTCAACCCATCCGCGGCACGCGCGACCGCGAGCGCGGCGGCGGCTTCCGGCGCGCGCGTCGTATTTCACCATCACGACCTTCCCTGGCAGCGACGGAACCTCACGCATCTCGAAACCGAGTTCCCGCCGCGAGTACCGGATGCGGTGCACGTCGCGATCAACCTGCGATCGCGCCGCGAGCTGCAGGCACGCGGGTTCGCCGCCCACACGATCCACAACTACTTCGACCTCGATCCCGCCCCGGGCGACCGCGACGCGACGCGGGCCGCGTTCGGGTTCGGGCCGGACGACCTCGTCGTGTTCCAGCCGGCGCGTGCGATCGAACGCAAGAACGTCCCCGGCGGCGTCCGGTTCGCGACCCGTCTCGCACCACTGATTTCCGATCGTACGGTGCGCTACTGGCTGTCGGGCCCCGCCGAAGATGGCTACGCGCCGACGCTCGAGCGCGTGCTGGAACGGGCCGAGGTTCCGATCACGATCGGGCGCGCGCCGAGCGCCGCCGACGCGTACGCGGCGAGCGACGTCGTCGTCTACCCCTCGACGTGGGAGGGTTTCGGCAACCCCACGATCGAATCGATCGCCGCTCGCCGCCCGCTCGCCGTCTTCAGCTATCCGGTGCTCGCCGAGATCGTGGCGACGGGAGTTCGGTTCTTCTCGGTCGACGAGCCCGCAGCCACTGCGCGGTTTCTCTCCCAGTCGGACACCACTCGGGAGCATTACTTCGACGTGAACCTGCGGCGGGCCCGCTTGTCGTACTCGATCGACGAACTTCCCGGCGCGATCAAGGCGACACTCCGTGAGTGAAGACGACGACGTCCTGCGCACACGCGCTCGCATGGCAAGGCTCGCCCGGATGGGAAAGCGCGTCGGTTACCTCGCGCTGCTGGTCTCGATCGTCGCCTTCTTCGTCGGGCTCGCGACGGATTTCCCGCAATGGACGGTTGTCGCGACGATCGGCGGGCTTTTCGCCGCCTGTGTAATCCTCCCGGTGCCGATCGTGATCGGCTACGGGGTCCGAGCCGCGGCGCGCGACGACCGTCAACGCGGCCGCGGGTAGCCCGCCACTAGCAGTCGACGGCCTCACGAAGCGCGACGCACACGTCGTCCATTCGCAGCGGGCCGAGCGCGCATATGCGTTCGACGAGTGCGCTCTTGGGCACAATCCGGATGTTGTCGAAGCTCACGGCACATTCGACCGGCATTCCGTCATCGGGACCGAGGAGCACCTCGGTGGGAATCGACCGCACGGTGCGCGTGACGGGCGCGGCGATGACGGTGTGAAGCACCGGGATCGCCGCGGTTCGGGTCATGACGAGAAACGGCCGCCGGCCGACGCCCTCGATCTCACCCCACCACACCTCGCCGCGTCGAGGTTCATTCACCAGGCTTCCTCGCTGATCGCCTCTCGAATCGAGGCGATCGCGGCCGCGGTTTCGGATGGCGTCGGCGGAATCCGCTGGTACCCGGCAATGATCGCCCGGTCCACATCTCGCCGGCGGGCGGCCTCGGCGATGGCCTCGATCCCGGCCCGAACCGCCGCGGCGCGGCTCTCGTAGACACCGTGCTCGATCAGCTCGTCGAGCCGTTTGAGCAGCTCCTCGGGCACGCGGACCGCAATCTGTTCAGAACGAGCTTCGCCACGCATCCCAATAAGCATACCAGTTCGGGATACGGCCGCTCAGTCGCGCATCGTCCGGCCGGTGAGGTGCAGGAACACGTGCTCGAGGTCGGGCTCGAGAATCTCGATCGCCGAGATACGCACGTCGCGACCGCGCGCCGCCTCGATGACGCGGGGCAGCACGGCCGCCGCATCGCCGACAGAAACATGGAGCCCGTCGGCAGTCACGGCCGCTTCGACGACGCCGGGAATGGCGAAGACGACCCGGGCGAACTCCCCCACGTTGCCGGCCGCCGTGATGTCGATGCGGTGCGTCTCACCCAACATGCCGAGAAGTTCGCGCCGGGTGCCCTCGGCGATCATCTTGCCGTGGTCGATAATGCCGATGACGTCGCAGAAGCGTTCCACTTCGTCCATGTAGTGCGACGTGTAGAGGATCGCCACGCCGGTCGATCGGAGTTCGGCCAGCCGGTCGAGAATCGCGCTGCGACTCTGCGGGTCGACTCCGACAGTCGGTTCGTCGAGCACGAGCAGGCGCGGTTGATGCACGAGCGCGACCGCGAGGTTGAGCCGCCGTTGCATGCCGCCCGAGAACTCGTCGACCTTGTCGTGCGCGCGTTCCTCCAGGCCCACCAGCTCGAGGACTTCGGCGACACGCGCGTCGAGGTGGCGACCGCCGAGGCCCTGGATCCGCCCCCAGAACCGCAGGTTGTCCAGCGCGGAGAGGTCGGGGTAGAGCGCGATCTCGTGGGGCACGAACCCGATGTCCGCTTTCGTCGCGAGCGGCTCGCGGGCGACGTCGCGGCCGAGGATCAGTACTTCGCCCGCGTCGGGTGCGAGGAGTCCGCAGATCATGCGGATCGTTGTGGTCTTGCCGGCACCGTTCGGGCCGAGCAGGCCGTACGCCTGCCCCGGTGCGACCTCGAGCGAGACCTCCTCGACCGCGACGCGCTCGCCGAACGCCTTGCGCAACCCGCGCAGTACCAGCAGCGGGACCCGGGGCGCCGTCACGATTCAATGCCCGGCAACGGCGGCTCTGACGGCAGCCATCCGACGACGCGCCATCCATCTTTAGTCGGGCCCGCTTCGAGGTGGCCGCCGAGCAGCGACGCGCGCTCGATCATCCCGCGCAGGCCTTGACCGCTCGGACGGTCGCGGTTCGACGCCGACCGCGTCCCCAACCCGTTGTCGATGCGCACCGTCGTACGCGTCGGACCCGTGGTGATGTCAACCTCGACGCGTGAACCCGGAGAGTGCCGCACAGCGTTGGTGATGGACTCCTGCACGATGCGATACAACGCCTGCGCAATGACCGGCGGGAGGTCGGACAAGTCAGACGACACAGTGAGATGCACATCCGCACCCGCGAGCGTGAACCCGTCGACGAGTTCTTTCAACGTCTCGAACGCCTCGGTCGACGCGTCGACGGTGGTTCCCGTTTCGTCACTCAGAAGTCGCACCGTCCGCCGTAAATCGTCGAGGGACGCGCGCCCGACCCGTTCCGCCTCACCGAGTGCCGACTCCGCGTCCTCCGGTGCGGTGCGGCACGCCAAACGGGCCGCCTGGAGGTGCAGGAGCGTCACCGTCATCGAGTGCGCGATGACGTCGTGGACCTCCCGGGCGAACCGGCGCCGCTCGGCCCGGGCTGCTTCCAACGCCAGCAGCTGCTCGGTCTCTTGGAGATGGCTGACGAGCCTGACGATCTGCAGCGTCGCGAGGCCTGCGAGTAGCGACGCACCGAAGCCGATGAGCACGAGCGGTGCATTGGCGAGGTGCGGTTCGGTGACGCCGGCGAGCACGAGCAGTGCACCCGTACACGCGACGCTCCACGCCCGTACCGCGTTGGTACCGAAGGCGATGTTGCGGTTCAGGATGAACCCGGGGATCCACAGCACGATGCGGTCGGCGCCGGTCACGATGAGCGGAGCGATCGCGAAGAACGAGACGAGTCTGATGACGAAATCGGTTCGCGATGTCCCGAGGCCCTCGATCATGAACGGCGCGATCGACACGACCAGCAGCGCGACCTGCACCGCAACCGGCAACGTCGAGGTGTTGCTGATGACCGTGGCGGCCCCCGCGACGATGGGAATCGCCGCGTAGGCAAACCGCGTCCAACGCGGCAGACCAAGGGTCGTGACCGCAGCCGTGAACTCGTCGGCCGACCAGGGATTCCTCATGACTCCCGCTCCGAAGGGCCGCTCGGGCCCGTGAGCCACGAACGGGGCTGCGCGTCGAGGTGACTCATGGCTCCCGCTCCGAACGGCTCATGTCGTTGCCATCGGGGCGAGCAGTGCGTGGCGCAGCCGCGCCGCCGCGAGCACGACGAGCGCGACGGCCAGTGCCGCCAGCACAGCCAACTGCGGCGCGACGTCGACGAGGCCGGCGTTCTGCGCAACGAGTTCGTCGAGCGCGTCGATGACCCAGGCGTGCGGTGTCAGCTTCGCCACGGTCCTCATCGCGGGCGGGACGAAGTCGGTCGCCCAGAAGCAGCCCCCGAGCAACCCGAGCACGCCGGCGGCCGCGAGCGCGGCGGTTGCAGATTGCGTCGTCGGCCCGCGCAGGGACACGCCGAGCAGCACCGAGAGCCCGGCGGCCACCGCGGACGCCGTGATCAGGATCGCGCCCAGGGGAACGACGGCACCCCACGCGGTCCCGAGTACGAGCGAGGACACGGCGGCCACGACGATCGACTGCCCGAGCGCGACGAAGAAACGGCCGCCCACTTCGCCGACGACGATCGACATCGCCGGGGTCGGTGTACTCGCCAGGCGAGACAGCATGCCGCGCCGGCGATCTTCCGTGATGAGTGCGGCCGCGAACATCGCGTTGGCGAAGACCCAGTACACGAGCATGCCGGCCGCCGCGCGCGGGAAACCCAACGACCGACCGCCCTCGCTCGCGAGCGCCGGTGCGACCTGGACGCGGTCCATGTACGTACCGGGGTCGGCGCCGAACCGACCCGCGACCGCGGTCGTGACAATGCCCGCGGCGGCATGCAAGGGGTCGCCGTCGTCGGCGATCAACTGCACCTGGGCCCCACCCGGCGCGGCATCGAAACCGTCGGGAACGACGACACCGCCGACGACGTCGGTGCGGCGGACCGCGCGCAGGAGATCGGCGCGATCTTCGAACATGCGCACGGTGACACCGGGTTCGGCCTCGAGTGCGCCGAGGAACTGATCGCCCGAGGGGGATGCACCCTCGATGACCGCGCCGAGCGGAAGGTTCGTCGCGGCCCGTTCGTCGGCGGAACCGAAGATGAGCGCAATCATCACCGGGAGAACGAGCGTCGCGGCGAGATTGACGGGGTGGAACAGATAGCGCCGGAGGAAGACGCCCGCGACCGCGACCGTCTGGAGCAGCCATCTCACGACACGAGCACCTTGCGTATGCGCACGGCCCCGGCGATGCCGATGACCAACGTGAACGCGACGACGATCAACAACCGACCGGCGATGACGCCGAGACTCGACCCGATCGATACCTCGGCAAACGCGTCGATGGCCGCGCCGTTCGGCGTGTACCTCGCCACGATCGCGGCGATGTCGGGAAGGTTGCGCATCGGGACCATGTGGCCGCCGACACCGACGAGCGTCAGCGCGACCGCGGCTTCGAGAGCGAGCGCTTGCGCCGAAGATCGCGAGAATCCGGCGATCGCGGTTGCGATCGCAATCGAAAGCAACACGACGAGCACGGTGACGAGCGCGACCGAGAGCGGGTCACCCCAGTCGGCGCCGAACCAGATCGTCGTCGTGAAGATGATTGCGAGGAACTCGACGACACCGACGACGAACATCAACGCGCCCTTGGAGATGAGCACCGCCGTCGGCGAGATCGGCGACGCGAGCAGCCGGGTCAGCGTTCCCTGCCGGCGTTCGGAGTGGAGGCTGCGGGCGACGAACCCGACGCCGAAGAGCACGATGAAGACGGCGATCACCGGACCGTAGATTTCCGATCCGGCGAGCGGTGCGCGCCCCGGCGCCACCCGGTCCACCGCGACCGCCCCGGTCGACGGTTGCGCGACCGCGGTGCGCGCGACGGAGGCGGCCACGCGAGTCGCCATTTCGGCCCCGACCGCGCCCAACACGATGGCCCTCGGGCCGTCGGCGGTCTCGGTCACGACGACCGCGGCGTCGGCATCGCCGCGCCGAATGACCTCTTCGGCAGTCTGCGGCGGAATCACGATGATGTCGATGTCGGCCCGGCCCTTGGCCGAGTCGATTGCGGTCGCCATGCTCTCTTCGTCGGCGCCGGAGACGGCGATCGTGACGTCGAATGACCGTTCCGCTCCGAGCGACACGCTCGCGATCACCGCGATCACGATGGGCGCGACGAGGATCGTGAGGATCGCGATCGGATCCCGCACAAGCTGGGCCAGCTCGCGCCGGAGCAGGATCCAACTCCCCCGCACCGTGGCGCCCAACCCAGCTCCCCCAACCCGCCTCAGTCGCCCTCCCGAGTCCGGACTTTTCCATATTGTACCGAATTTGACGGGCCGCCCAAAGGGCCGGGGCGAGCGGTCCTCAGTACGATCAGCCGATGCGCTACCGCAGATTCGGACAGACCGACCTTGTCGTCTCGGAGGTCGGATTCGGCACCTGGACACTCGTCTCCGACTGGTGGGGCAGGGTCGACGACCCCAAAGGCATGATCGCCGCCGCGCTCGATTCGGGCATCAATTTCATCGACACCGCCCCCGTGTACGGCCAGGACGGCGCCGGGGAATCGATCTTGCGCGATGTGCTCGCCACCCGTGACGACATCGTCCTGACGACCAAGTGCGGCTACGACATCGCCGCGGAACGCAAGTTCCCCGGCCAGTCCGAGCGCCCGCACGATTGGGAACCCGAGTCGATCCGCCGCCAGTGCGAGGAGTCGTTGCGGCGCCTCGGGACCGACCGCATCGACCTCTACCAGCTCCACAATCCCCGAATCGAGCCGGTGGTCGCCGACGACCTGTGGGAGACGCTGCTCGACCTGCAGCGCGAGGGCAAGGTGCGCGAACTCGGCGTGGCCCTCGGCCCGGCCATCGGGTGGGTGACCGAAGGCGTCCAGTCGATCGACGACCGGCCGATCGTGTCGCTCCAGACCGTGTTCAACGTGCTCGAGCAGGAGCCCGGGTTGACGTTCGCGGCGAGACCGCGCGTCGAGAAGGGCGAGGTCGGTCTCATCTCGCGCGTTCCGCACGCGTCGGACACCCTTTCGGGCAAGGTCACGCCCGACACGACGTTCGATCCGAAGGACCACCGGTCGCATCGCAACCGCGACAACATGCTCGACAACTTCGAGAAGGCCGAGACGTTGGCATCGCTATGGGCGCCGGAGACGGGCCGCACGATCGGCCAGGCCGCGATCGCCGGCATTCTCGCCAATAGCGCGTTCACCACGGTGATCCCGACGGTCGTCACCGCCGACGAGGTGCGCGAGTACGCGCAGGCATCGGACCTGCCCTTCACCGACGCCGAGCAGGCAACGCTCGCCGAGCTTCACGCGCGCAACTTCGACCACCAGGACCGCTACGTCATGCCGCTCAAGTCGAGCGTGTGAGCAGCCCGACCTCGTGACGACAGCTCCCGGCGTACGACTCCCGGCCGATCAACGACGCCGGCAACTGCTCGAAGTCTCCCGCGACGTGTTCGCGCAGCACGGTTTCCACGCGACGTCGATGGACGAGATCGCCGAACAAGCGGGCGTCACGAAGCCGGTGCTGTACCAGCACTTCCCGAGTAAGCGCAGCCTGTACGTCGAGTTGTTGCAGGACACGGGCGCGCAGATGCTGGCTGCACTGGGCAACGCGACGACGACGGCAACGAGCGGCCGGGCTCGGCTCGAAGCCGCGCTGGAGTCGTACTTCCGCTTCGCCGTCGAGCAACGCGCCGGGTTCCGGCTGCTGTTCTCGACGTCGATCCGCAACGATCCCGAGTTCGCGAGCGTGGTCGAGTCGGTCGTGCGCCAGGCGTCGGAGATGACCACGATGTTCATCGAGATACCGGCATCGGAAGAACACCGGCGCGTGCTCGGCAATGCGATCGTCGGCATGGCGGAGGCAGTCGGAAGGCGGGCCGTCACCGACGACGCCGCCGTCGACGACGCCGTGCAGCTCGCGCGCTGGATCTCTGAGCTCGCGTGGTTCGGGTTGCGCGGCATCCGGGCCGAGGACCGCGCGGGCGGCTGACGGGTCGCTACACCTTGCGGAGGCGCACGCGTCCGACCCGGTGGTCGGACGACTTCTCGAGCACGAGGAGTGCCCGGCCCTTGGTCGGCTCGATGTTCTCGTGCAGGTTCACGAGGTTCACCTGCTTCCAGATCGTCCGGCCGAACGCGCGCGTGTCCTCTTCGCTGTATTGCGTGAGGAAGTGGAAGTACGACTCAGGGTCGCGCAGCGCGGTCTCGCGCAACAGCACGAGCCGGTCGAGATACCACCGCTCGATGTCGTTCTCGTCGGCGTCGACGTAGATCGTGAAGTCGAAGAAATCGGAGACGACGAGGGTCGGTTCGGCCCGACCGCGGCGCGTCGGCGCCTGGAGCACGTTCAGGCCTTCGACGATGAGAATGTCGGGACCTCGCAACACGACCTCTTCGTCGTCGACGATGTCGTAAATGACATGCGAGTAGACGGGGGCCCGCACCTCTTGCTTGCCCGCCTTCAGTTCGGCCAGGAAGACGAGGAGTTGCTTGACGTCGTAGCTGTCGGGAAATCCCTTGCGGCTCATGAGCCCGCGCGACTCGAGTGTCGCGTTCGGGAACAGGAAGCCGTCGGTCGTGACGAGATCGACTCGAGGGTGGTCGGGCCAGCGCGACAGCAGCGCCTGGAGAATGCGCGAGATCGTGCTCTTGCCGACCGCGACGCTGCCCGCGATCCCGATGACGAACGGCACGCGACCGTGCAACTGCCCGAGGAACGTCTCCGTCGCGGCCGACAGGTCGCGCGTCGCCGCGAAGCGCAGGTTGAGCAACCGCGACAGCGGGAGGTACACCTCTTCGACTTCGGCCAACTCGACCGGTTCGTTCGTGCCGCGAAGTTGTTCGAGGTCGGCTTCGTCGAGCGTCAGCGGTGTCGCCGCGCGCAGCCGGCTCCACTCCTTGCGGGTGAAGTCGACGTACGGCGTGATGTCGGGTTCGTCGGCATCCACAGTGGCCGCAAGTTACTCACTCGGCCGGCAGGACCCCTATGGGGCAGCTCACACCGGTGCCGCCGATCCCGCAGTACCCGTTCGGGTTCTTGGCGAGATACTGCTGGTGGTAATCCTCGGCGTACCAGAACGTCGGCGCGTCGAGAATCTCGGTCGTGATCTCGCCGAAGTGCGCATCCTTGAGGCGACCCTCGAACATCTCCTTCGACGCAGCCGCGGCCTCGCGCTGCGCATCGTCGAATGCGTAGACGCCCGACCGGTACTGCGTACCGACGTCGTTGCCCTGCCGCATTCCTTGCGTGGGGTCGTGACTCTCCCAGAACACGCGCAGCAGCGTTTCGTAGCTGACTTCGTCGGGGTCGAACACGACCAGCACGACTTCGCCGTGACCGGTGCGGCCGCTGCACACCTCTTCGTACGTCGGGTTCGGTGTACTTCCGGCCGCGTATCCGACCGCGGTCGAGTACACGCCCGGAATCTCCCAGAACTTCCGCTCCGCGCCCCAGAAGCAACCGAGACCGAACATCGCCTGCTGCATGCCTTCGGGGAACGGCGGCTCGAGCAGGGTGCCGAGCACGAAGTGCCGCTCGGGCACCGAGAACGGGCGCTCGGCCCGGCCCGGCACCGCCTCTTCCGGGGTAGGGATCTGGCTCTTGTCGCGGCGGGTGAACATTTCGGCAACCCCTGGGTGTCGGTTACGGTCGTTCGCAAGGGTGAACGACGACACGGTACGGGCTGTTCCCGTCGAGCTGAGACACCTACCGCCCGCCCCGACCCTGGGCTGGGTCGAACGCGCGGTCGGGCCCGGCGCCAGAGTGGTGCAGGTCCGGCGCCTGCGCAATGCCTGGGGATCGGCCATGCACGAAGTGCGCGTCGAACACGGCGGAACCGAGGAGGCGTTCGTCCTGCGCCGGTGGGCACGCCGCGACCTGACACCCGACGACGGGATCGTCGAAAACGAGGCCCGCGCCCTCCAACTGCTCGAGAGGGTCGATCTGGAGACGCCGTGGTTGGTCGCATCGGACCCGGATGCCGACGAGTGCGACGCGCCCGCATTGCTGATGACCCGGTTGCGCGGGCGCGACGTGCTCGGCCCGGCCCATGTCGACGCGTGGATCGACGACCTGGCCTCGACCATGCACGTCGTGCACGCCGCGCCCGATCCCGGTTCGGAACTCGGACCGTTCTTCGCGTACGGCGACGACCGCACCAAGCCGCCGCCGTGGTCGCGTCAACCCGGGCCCTGGGAGCGGGCGATCGAGATCGCGCACGGACCCGCTCCCGACGCGGCGGCCGGCTTCTGTCACCGCGACTTCTGGCCCGGCAACGTCCTGTGGTCGCGGGGGAAGGTCAGCGGCGTCGTCGACTGGACCAACGCGTGCCGCGGACCCGCAGCCGTTGACGTCGCCCACTGCCGCCTCAACGTCGCGCTGCTCTTCGGTCAGGACGCAGCCCGAACCTTGGCCGAGCGCTACGGCCCGGTGGCGGATCTCGCGTGGTTCGACGTCTCCAACGCGGTCGGAATGGGGAACCCCGCCGGCGCGCTGTGGCGCTGGCATGACGCCGGTCGGCGCGACCTCACGTCGGCGTTGATCATCGAGCGCATCGACACCTTCGTCGCCGACGCGGTCGAACGCGTCGATCAGTGACCTGACTGCGCCTCGACGAGTTCGAGGCCTAGGTCCTGGCGCACGTGGTTCAACTCGTCGATCTCGCGCCGTTGTGCGAGCGCCATGAAGCGTGCTGTTTCCCGCACGTCGGAGAGGCCGGCGCGTTCCGCACCCGCGTCGGCCATGGCCGCGCCGCCCGCGTGATGCTCGATCATCAACCGGGTGAACAGGTCGTCGAGTTCGGCGCCGCGTGCGGCGCTCAACGCGGCCATCTCCGCGGGGGTGGCGAGACCCGGCATCTGGTTCGGGTCGACACCTTCGCCCATCCATTCCATGGCTAGGTCGGGCGTTCCGACTTCGCCCCACGAGACGAGCGCCTCCTGCATGACACGAATGTCGCCGGACTGCGCGGTGTCGATCTCCGCGACCCGTGAGCGCAGGTCGTCGTTGGACCCGTACCGCATGTAGGTGCGGGCCATGTCGAGGGCCTGGAAGTGGTGCGTCGTCATGTCGTCGTAGAAACCGATGTCGGCGGCGTTCGGCGACGGTGGCCGATCGTTCCACCAGTCGGTGACCCCGACGGCCAGCACGATCAGGGCGAAACCGAAAACGATCGCCGGTACCAGAGGAACTTTCCTGCGCACCGGGTCACGCTACCGGGCCCGCGTTGCATTACGGCCGCAGGACCCAGTCGTCGGCCCGTTGGGTGTAGCCGTCGACCAGCTTCGTCGACGGCACGGACGCGACGCGGCCGTTGTTGCGCAACTCGACCGCGGCCGGGACCGGATGCGGGTCGCCGAACGTGCGCGAGTCGTCGAACGCGACGTCGGCGTGCCCGGTCGGGTCGACAACCCAGCACGAGGCTTCGAGGGCGATGCCGTTGCTGTCGGTGAAGTAGATCGACCGGATGAACCCGTGATCGACCAGGTCGGTGACCTCGCAGTTGGCGGCCTTGAGCCGGCCCCGCAACTCGAGCAGGGCTTCCTCGTCGGCGAGGCCCAGCGCGAGGTGGTCGAACTGCGAGGCGCTCGGGTGCGGAACGCCGGCCGGCTTCGCGTAGAACCCGGGTTCGACCCCGGTGTACTCGAAGAACGCGATCGTGCAACCGGCTCCGAACTCGAAGAAGTAGTGCCGGAACGTGTCGGTGCCGACCGTCGCGACCAGGCGCGCCCCGAGCACACCGACGTAGAAGCGCACCGTCTGGTCCATGTCGCCGGTGATCAGCGCGAGGTGGTTGACGCCCCGCCAACGCGGGTCGCCGTGGGTGTCGGCCGCTGCGGCTGCCATGGGGAGCGCCTCCTGGTCGTCGTCCGACCAAACGCTACCCACTGAAGGCTCCGGGGTCTCCTTCGGGGGCATCGGCAGCTGCGCCGTCCGGCTTGAGCCCGCGAAATTGCCGAACTCAGGTGTTGGGTGAGGCCACTCCGCGGCCGATCAGGAATCGACTGGCGATCCCATTCCGGCGGAGGAGGCCCACCATGGCACGTCGCTCGCGACGCGCCAGCATGAATATCGCGCTGAGCGCGATGCCGAAACCTGCGCGATGGCGTCCGCAGGTGCGCGGACTCGCGCTTCTCGGCGCGCTCTTGGCCGGGCCGGGCGCGGCCGTACTCATGCAGCAGTACGGGGTCGCGCCGCTGAGTTTCGCGACCCTGGGCCTCTGCCTCTTCGCGGCGTTTGCCGTCAGCATCGTCGTACCGTCGTTCGTCTTCGCCGTCGCGGTCGTCGCCAGCCGATTGCAACAACGCCGAAGCATGCGTACCCAGATGCTCGGCGCGACGGTCGCAGTCCTCATCGTCGCGACGTTGGTGTGCGTCACCGCAACGGGCGCGGGCGCGGCCGTCGAAGGGCCGTGCTTCGCAACCGTCAACGGAACCGACCTCGCCGAACTCGAACCGACGAAGGCCAACGCGATCGAAGTCACGGATCCCGCGACCCTGCAGGTGACTGTCACCGGCTACGGGGTGATCGAAGGCGGATCCCTGAGTGCGCACAACCCGCTCCGCGACGTCACGGTGCAGGACGTTTCCGCCAAGGCCGACCGGGCACCCGAGCCGCACATCCTTACGTTCGACTTCGCGCTCGACGACGCGAACTGGCTGGGCGGCGGGCTGCACGAATTCTCGGCCGTCGCAAACTTCGAAGAAACGGGATCGTGCACCGCCACGTTCATGGTGTCGGCCGACGTCGCGCCGATGTCGACGATGCCGGGCAGGATCGCGGCCGCGGCAGTCACGCTCGGCGGACTGCTCGTGGTGCTTTCGAGCGTCGGCGCGGCGCGGAGCCTTCGCGTACGCACACTCAACGACCTCCGGCGTTCGTTCGCAAACCTCGAGGCGGCGCGGTCGCACACCGCGGCCATCGGTCTGCCCGGCGGATCGGCGTGGGCCCCTCGGCGTGCGCCCGGCCAGCGCAACGCACCGCTTCCGGGCGACAGGGCGCACTGGTGGCGAGACGAACCGGGAACGCCCGCCGCCGACGATCCGTTCGCGGCATCGGTCCCTACTGTCGACGCGCCGGCGGTCGAACCCGACCTCGCGTCTCCCGAGCCGGTTGCCTACGACACCGGCCGGCACGAACCGAGCCCGTACGAACCCAGTGAGCACGAACCCAGTCCGTACGAACCAGTTCACTACGAGACCGTCGAAGCGGTCGCCGAAGAGCCGGAGCCTCCGCTCGAGATCGTCCCGACACAAACGTACGAACCGAAGTACGACTTCGAACTCGAACCGTTCGAGTTCGCGCAACCCGAACCCGTCGCCGTCGCCGACGAGGAACCGCGCCACGACCTCGCCGCCGACATCGAACCGGCGACCGAGTCACCGTGGGCACCGCCGCGCGACTTCGAACTCTCGCCCGAATCGACCTCGCCGTTCGGGTTGCTTCCCGAATCCGAGGCCGACCTCGCGGCCGGGTCCGAGGCCTCGGGCGACGACGCCGTTCCCGCACCGCCCGGTTGGTACGGCAGCACGTACGGATACGCACCCGAGCCCGAGTCCGAGTCCGAGTCCGAATTCGGAATGGCGGCCGCAGCGGACGCGGTCGAGCCGTCCGCTGCGGAACGGGCTCGCGGCTGGACGGGAAGTGTGTACGGGTACGCCCCCGAGCCGGAAGCCGAACCGGAAGCCGAGATCGGGTACGAGATCACAGCCGAGGCCGACCCCGAGAACGAGCTGAGCTGGTACGAGCGCGTGCGCGCGGCACGGTCCCCGTCGCCGGCTCCCGCCGCACCGGAGTTCGGGACCGCCGAGGCCGAGGTGGAAGCCGACGTCGAGGACACCGAAGTCGAAGCCGAGTTCGAACCCGTCGCCGAAGTCGCCGAAGACGCGCCCGCGGACGCGTCTTCGTCCTGGTACACACCAGCCGCCGACACACGATGGGACACACCCGAACCGGCCGCCGACGAACACGACGAAGTCGCGACCGCGGAACCCGAACCCGTCGAAGCCGCGTCCGAACCCGACGCGTGGTGGCTGGAGAGCAAGTACACGTTCGGCGCCGGGTCGGAGCTGCTCGACGAAATCGTCGAAAGCTCGGGTGCCGACGACGCCGCGACTCAACCCGAGTCGATCAGCGCCGAAGCCGAACCCGAACCCGTCGCCGAAACCACCAACTGGTGGGCGGCCGCACAAACGGTAGAAACCGTCGCCGCGGACGAGCCGATCGCGGCCGAAGCTGTCGTCGACGCGGACGAGGTCGTTGAAGTCGCCGCCGAACTCGAACCGGTCGCGGAAACCACGAGCTGGTTCGACGACCACGAAACCATTCCCGCGGAGCCCGAACCCATCGCGGTCGAAACAGACACCGCCGACGTCGACGTCGACGACATCGACCTCGACCCGACACCGGAACCCGTCGCCGAAACCACAACCTGGTGGAACGCGACCGAAACCACCGACCCACCTGAAGCCGCCGAAGTCATCGCCCACGAACCAGCACCGTGGTGGGCCACGGACACCGAACCCATCACCACCGAACCCATCACCGCCGAACCCATCACCGCCGAACCCATCACCGCCGAAGACGCGTCCGCGGACGCGTCCACCGAAGTCGACACGACACCGTGGCGGATCGCCGACACCGAACCCGCCGACACCGAACCCGCCGCCGCCAACCACGTCGAAGACCCGACCGACGAAC